>JBKQVG010000433.1:0-33004 GCA_052325345.1 Bryobacteraceae bacterium | reverse complement strand
TCTGAGCGTCACGCTCTTCGAGAAAACGCCCATTTTACAGGCACTTCAGGCGTCCGACTCCGAGAACGATTTAGCCGACGCCGGCAACCAACTGATTCTATTCGACTTCTAACCGGACACCAGTGATTGTCCAATTTGCGCCGCGGCCGCTTCCTTGACTGATGTGAGGTAAAGCGCCAAAGGCCGGTACAGGAGGTGTGCCCACTTGCCGAAGGGGACTTCCACCACCAGCATCGGCACGGCGATGCACAGATGAATGACGTAAGAAACGTAAGTGGCCATGGGTAGGCCCGCGATCCGTAGCGCGTGCATCACGATGCCCGTGAGGGCCGTGAGAAAAAGCATGACCAGGAAGATCCAGTCGCTTGCCTCGCTGAAGCGGTGCATCGGCTCCGCCTTGCGCCAGCGGGAGACCATGAAATTCGCCGTGGCATACAGGAGCGCCGCGGTGGCGTAATATCCCCAAAGCCGCTGGGGGTGGTAAAAGGGATGGACCTCGTCGGTCTGGAACCACCGCAGCAGAACCAGCACCAGCGTGAGCATGCTGAGATAGCCGCTCACCAGAACGACGTGCGTCAGCCAGCGGCCCTTGCTCCGCGCCGAACCGCAGCGCCGCCACCGCTTCTGCGTGAAGAAGTGAACCAGAAAGGTCGGAATCTGTCTGAGGTAAACCAACGGCGGGATCTTCGCCATTTCAGCCCCGCCCATGAAGCCCCACGCCATGCGAAAGCCGTTGGTGAGCAGGAAGAAAGAGAGAACCGCCGCCATTACCAGGTCGCCAAGCTCCACCCAGCGGACGGGGGCGAAGGTGTTGAGTTCCACGCGGCTTGTCACCACCGGCCCGTGGAAGAACGCAAACAGCGCCGCAACGAAAAGACCAACCACTACCAGGGCGGCGATCTCAGCCGCCGCGGACTTATAGAAGAGTCCCGCCAGCCCTGTCCAGTCGTAACGGGCCGTGAGATAGCGCCGCGTGGCCATCATGGTTTCCCCCGGGTTGGCGTCGCGCGGGCAATTCTCGGAGCACTCCCCGCAGTAGTAGCACAGCCATGGGTCCGCGGTCTGCGAGAGCTTGTCCACGCGGCCCACTTGCAGAAGGTGAATGATGCGCCTGGGGAAAGACGCTCCCGGTTCTTCGGAGAGGGGGCAGATGGCGGTGCAGTTGCCGCAGTTCATGCAGAGATCCACGTCATGGCCCCCAAAGCCGGCGATTTCCCGGTGAAGGTTGGGATACACACGCGCACTCACGGCCTCGCCTCCTTGAGCGCGTAGCTGTAATAACCTTCCTGGTTGGCCTTTCCCTTGGCTTCGACCACGCCGTAGCGCAGCATCGCCGCCAGCCACAGCAGCACTTCGTGGGTGGGAGCGCGGAGCGCGGCGGCAAGGCCGGGAACGGTCTGCGGACCTTCGCGCAGCAGGTCGGCGATGCGGTCCCGCATGGGGAAGGCGTCGCGCAGGACTTCTCTGCGGTTGCGGACCATCTCAGGCATCAACCACCTCCCCGGCCAGGGCGTCGATCATGGCCGTCACCTCGCGATCGCTATAGCCGATAACGTCCACGGCTCCCTCCGGACAGGTCGGCACGCACGCTCCGCCCCCTTTGCAGAGGGACGGCGCGACCTGTACCGATTGCCGTCCGTCCACGACGGTCTTTTCAAGAGCCTCATAAGGGCAGACGGCGAGACACTCGTTGCAACCGGTGCAGCGGGCGGCGTCCACAACGGCCACGAAGGGTTCCAGATCCACATAGCCCTTGAGCAGCAGCGCGGCGCTTTTGGTCACCGCCGCCAGGGAAGACGCCACGCTTTCCGCGATTGTCTTGGGCCCCTGGGCCGCGCCCGCGATGAAGACGCCGTTGACAACTGTCTCCACCGGGCGGAGCTTCGGATGAATCTCGTTGAAGAAGCCGTCTTTCCCCAGCGGCAGCTTCAGGGTGTTCACCAGGGCCTCGTTGGCGCGGGGAACCATGGCGGTCACCAGCACCGCCAGGTCGGCCGGGATTTTCATGCGGTCGCCGCCGTCCAACAGGTCCGTTACCGAGACCGCCAGCCTGCCATCCTCCACCCGGATCTCCGGCGGCTCGTTCGCATCCCAGCGCACGAAGACCGACCCCTTGCGGCTCGCTTCTTCGTAAAGCAATTCGTTTTTTCCGTACGTCCGCATGTCCCGGTAAAGGTGGTACTGGTTGATGGAACGGTCCAGATCGCTTACCTGGATCGCGGTGTGTACGGCAGCGGTGCAACAAAAGCGGCTGCAATAGGTGTGCGCCCGCGGATGGTCCGCGTCCGCCTCCTGGCGGGCGCCGACGCAGTAAACGTAGGCTATGGTTTTGACGCGGCGGCCGTCGACGGTCAGCGGCCCACGGGTCTCTTGGAGGAGACGCCGGAATTCGGGTAGGGTGACCACGCCCGGCAGCCCGTAACCGAATTCGCCGTCCGCCGGAGCGTAGGAATCGAACCCCGTCGCCACGATCGCGGCTCCAGCCCGCAAGGTGAGCGTGTCGCCCGTCGCGAGGCGCACCTTTACGGTGAAGCTTCCGACACTGCCACTCCGCTCGATCACCTCGGCGCCCGTGTACAAGGTGATCGTCTCGCGCTTTTCCAGGGCTTGGCGGAGCGTCTCGATCAGTTCGGATCCTTCCCGGTTGTTGGGGAACGTCGCGCCCAGGGTCGGGGTCCATCCTCCCGGTTGTTGGGCCTTCTCGACGACGTGGACGGCCAGCCCGAGGTCGGCGAGCGCCAGTGCGGCGCGCATGCCGGCCACGCCGGCGCCGATCACCAGCACCGCCGGAAGCGTCTCCACCCGGAAATTCTCGAACGATTGGCTGAGCCGGGCCTTGGCTACGCCGGCGCGCACCAGGGCCGCGCCCTTCTCCGTCGCGCCTTCTTTATCTTCCCGATGGCTCCAGGAGCACTGTTCGCGCAGGTTCGCCTGAACGTAACGATACGGATTGAGCCCCGCCCGCTCGGCCATCGACCGGAAGGTGTACAGATGGAGCTTGGGCGAGCAGGAGGCGATGACAATGCCGTCCAGTCCCTCTTTCTGAATCGCTTCCACCATCTCCTGCTGCGCCGCGTCGGAGCAGGCGAACATGGTGGTCTTCGCCACCGCCACGCCCGGCTCCCGTTCGGCCGCCGCGCGCACTTGTTCCACGTCGACGAAGTCGGAGATGTTGCCGCCGCAATGGCAGATGAAGACGCCGATCTTTCTCTTCCCGGCGCTCATTGGCGGGCCCTCCCCCGCTGCAGGTACGCCGCCGCCTGGGCCGCCGCCGCGCCGGCGTGCAAGATGGTGTCAGGAATGTCGCGAATGCCGGCCGCCGTCCCGGCGACGAACACGCCCGGAATACTGGTTCTGCCGGGGTCGAGGTCTTCCTCGGGTTCCCGCACATAGGAAAAAGGATCCATCTGGAGCTGCCCCGCCGCAAACAGGCGTGCCGGCTCCGGATTGGCGAGCAGGCCCACCGAGAGGACAGCCAGGTCGTGGGTGGCCTGACGCCGCCCGCCGCCGCCCTCGATGTCTTCATAAAACAGCGCGAGATTGCCGTCCTCCTCTTCGCGGATTTCCGCCACCTTGCCTTTCACAAACATCACGCCCATGTCCCGCGCCTGCTGGAAGAATTCCTCGTAACCTTTGCCGAAAGCCCGGATGTCGATGTAGTAAATCGTGACGTCGGCCAGCGGCACGGCGCCCATGATCAGTTGCGCCTGCTTGAGCGAGTACATGCAACAGACTCGAGAGCACAGCCGGTTGTCCAGCGTGCAGTCGCGGGAGCCGGTGCAGAGGACGTAAGCGATGTTATCGGGCACCTTGCCGTCGGAGGGCCGGACCACGGCGTTGTACGGGCGGGTGGGCGCCAGGATGCGGTCCATCTGCATGGCGTCGATCACGTTGGGATAGCGGCCGTAACCATAACCCTTCTTGGCGCGGGCGTTGAAGAGGCGGAAACCGCTGGCCACCACCACGGCGCCCACGTCCAGTTCCATCTCCCGGTCCCGCATGCTGAAATCGATGGCGCCGGCCGGGCAGGCGCGCACGCAGGCGTGGCACTCCGAACAGACGCCGCAATCGAGACAGCGCGCGGCCTCCGCCCTGGCCTCCTCCTCGGTGAAGCCGTGCTCGACTTCGACAATCCCGTGGACGCGCTCGGCGGGAGCGAGCTCCCGCAGAACCGACCGCTCCCGGCGTGTGGCGCCCCGCTCCCGCTCGATCACTTCGGCCCGATCCATAACGGGCAGCCAGTCGTTGAAATCCAGCTTGTCCAAATCGTTGCCCTGAAGATAATGGCCGATATAGAAAGCCGCGCGGTGGCCCTGGCCGATCGCCTGGACGATCATGGAAGGTCCGGTCACGGCGTCGCCGCCGGCGAAAACGCCGGGCAGCGAGGTCTCGAGCGTCCTCTCATCCACGCGAAGGGTGCCGTTCCGGTTGCAGATCAGTTCGCCGGCAAAGGGAGCCGTGCTCGGCGTCAGGCCGATAGATACGACCACCAGGTCCGCCGCTACGGCGCTCTCGGACCCTGCCACCGGTACCGGCCTCCGGCGTCCGCTGGCGTCCGGCTCGCCGAGACGCATCGCCTGCGCTTCAATTGCCTTCAGGCGGCCGTTCTCGCCGAGGAATCGCACCGGCGTCCTCAGCTCCTGGAGCTGAATCCCCTCCTCGAGCGCCGCCCGCACCTCCCAGTCGTGCGCGGGCATTTCCCGGCGGCTGCGCCGGTACATGATGGCGACCTTGGCGGCGCCCAACCGGAGCGCCAGCCGGGCGGGGTCGATGGCCGAATTGCCCCCGCCGACGACGACGACGGATTTCCCTTTTAAGTCGCCGATCCGGCCGGTGTTGGCGGCGATCAAAAAATCCATGCAGCCCATCACGCCCTCGAGATCCTCGCCGGGCGCCCCGAGTTTTTGGCTCTCGCGCGTGCCCACCGAGACGAAGACGGCGTCGAAGTTCCCTTCCAACAGGCCGCGCGCGGAAGCCGCCCGCCGGTTCACCAGGATGGTCACGCCCAGGGCGGTTACGTTCTTGATGTCGCGGTCGAGCACTTCGCGCGGCAACCGGTAGGCCGGGATCCCGTAGCGCAGCATGCCGCCCGCCTCTGCCGCGGCCTCGAAGATTACCACCTCGTGCCCCTCTTTGGCCAAAAAGTAAGCCGCCGAAAGGCCCGCCGGGCCGGAGCCCACCACCGCTACTCTCTTGCCGGACTGCCGCTCGGGCCGGCCGTACTCCGGTTCCGGGCGGGCGGCGTAATAGCGGTCCGCCAGGAAGCGCTTGATACCGCGGATGGATAGCGGCCCTTCCAGGCCGCCTCGCGTGCAGGCGCCTTCGCAAGGAGCGTAGCACGCCCGGCTCAGGCTTCCCACCAGCGGCGCGTCTTCCATGTGCAGCGCGAAAGCTTCCTCGTAACGCCCGGCCCGGACCAGCGCGATGTAGCCGTGCGCCTTGACCCCCGCGGGACACTCGAAACTGCACGGCGACGTGCCCGCGCGCTCGATGAGGGCCTTTTTGGGAACGGCCTGGGGAAAGGGGATGTGCGCCGCGCGTCGGAGCGCGAGGTCCGCGTTGAATTCGTCCGGCGAGGCCACCGTGCAGGCCAGTTCGCACTCGCCGCAGCCGGTGCAGGCCGCCGGATTCACGTAGGTGGCCCGTTTCTTGATGCGCGCCTGAAATCGCCCGTCCTCCCGCCGGACGATGCTTTCCACGCCGCTGTGAACCATCGCGGTGACATTCGGGTGGTGCGCCGTGGCCGCCATCTTGGGGGTCGAGATGCAGCTCGCGCAGTCCAGCGTCGGGAAAACCTTGCTCAGCAGGATCATCTTCCCCCCGATGCTGGCCTCCTTTTCGAGCAGCAGAACCTTGAACCCCATGTCGCCCAGGTTCAAGGCCGACTCCATGCCGGCGATCCCGCCGCCCACCACCAGCGCGTCGTAGCTCATGGCTTTCCCTCTTCCCGCTTTTCGCTCTCCGCCCCGAGCCGCTTCAAATCCGCCCCCAGCTTTTCCATGTGGGAAACGAACGACTCGGCGCAAACCGAGCAGATCGCCGCCATCTTGAGACGCCTGGGATCGTGGCCCCTCTCCTGCAGCCGCCTTTGGGCCTCGGCCACCACCTTCCCCGTGCGGGTGGTGCAGTCGGGCAGGTAGGCGCAATCGGTGCCGTCCGCCGCGATGAAGACGCCGTCGAAACCGGCCTCGATCGCGTGCAGAACCCAACTCGGCCGTATCCCGCTCGAGCACGGCACCGGAACGGTGACTACGCCCGGCGAGTAGTGCATGTGGGCGCTGCCCGCCAGGTCAATGCCTGGATCGCTGATGGAATTGGTGGAGAAAACCAGTATGCGGGGGCCGGAACCGCCGCTGTGAACCGCAGACATTGCCTACCCCCGTCACTTGGTTCTCTTCACGAAGATCCGCCAGTACCCCGCATCCTCGATGTTGCCGAGATACTCGTGTCCGGTTTTCTTGCACCACAGGGGGATGTCCTGATTGGTGCCTTCGTCGGAGGAAAGCACCTCCATGGTCCCGCCCCTGGCGACTTTGGCGATGCCGCGCTTGGCTTCGAGCAGCGGTCCGGGACAGGCGGTGCCGCGGGCGTCGATGGTTTGATCGACCTTCAGGCTCTTGAGTTCTTCGGATGTCATGGCAACTCTCTCCTTGTTCTCGTCAGTTGGCGGCGCGTTTCGTCGGCGCGCCCCGTACCAAAGCGCTGCGCTGCTGGATGCCTCCCAACAGGATGGCGTGGGTCAGTTCGCAGACCTTCACCAGGCGGGGGTCTCGCAGCCGGTAATGAACCGATCTCCCTGCCTTGCGCGTGCGCACGATGTCGTGGCCGCGAAGGATGCGCAGGTGCTGGCTGATGTTGGCCAGCGAGGCGCCGATGCCCCTCGCCAGCTCGCCGACCGTCGCCTCTCCGTCCCGCAGCCGCGAAATCAGCATCAGGCGCGTCGGGTTCGCGATCACCTTGCAGAACTCCGCGTGCATCGCGAAAATCTCCGCATCTTCCGCCGCCCTTCCCGGCCGGGTTCCTTGGCGCCTCGTTTGGTTCATCGATTGCTTAATTATATACCTGCGAATGTTCGCAACTCATCCTAGTATAACACCCCCTTCCTCGTTATTTCGTTACGGACATTAATCCCCTTGTCGTCCGGATTCCGACTTCGGCTGCTGCTGCGTCATACAATGCAACGCGCCCAGGCCCCAGATCAGCTCGGTAGCATTGATGCCGGCAACTTCGCGATCGGGGAATACGCGTCCCAGCGCGTTCAGCGCCAGGCGATCGGCCGGGTCGTTGAAGGTCGGCGCCAGAACGAGGCGGTTGGCGATATAGAAGTTGGCGTAGCTGGCCGGCAGGCGCTGGCCGGCGAACAGCAGCGGACGCGGCATGGGCAGCTTCACCACTTTCAGGCCCGCGGCGCGCAGCAAAGCGTGGTTTTCTCGCAGCGGTTCATAATTGGCGTCGGTCTTATCGGCCTCCGACACCACTACCACCGTATCCGGCGAAACGAAGCGCGCCAGGTCGTCGACGTGCCCGTGGGTATCGTCGCCGGCGATGCCGTTCCGCAGCCAGACGATCCGCTCCACCCCAAGGTAATCCCGCAGGGTCCGCTCTACCGCCGCGCGGCTTATGCCCGGATTGCGCGCCTGCACCGGGCTGAGCAGGCACTCTTCGGTGGTCAGCAGCAAGCCCTGCCCGTTGACGTCGATGCTGCCGCCTTCGAGCACCATGCCCGGCTCCCACAGCGGCAGTTTGAGTTTGTGCGCGAGCGACCGCGGCACGGCGGCGTCCAGTTGCCAGTCGTCGTATTTGGCCCAGGCGTTGAATCGCCATCCGGTCGCCGCGATGGCGCCCTTCGGATGGCGCACGAACAACGGGCAGTAGTCGCGGGTCCAGACGCGATTGGTGGGGCAGGGCCAGAATTCCACCGCGTCGAAATTGGCGCCGACTTTGGCCAGCATTCCCCGCGCCTGGTGTTCCAGCGCGGCATCGCGCACCAGAATCCGCACCCGCTCCACGCGGCTCAATTTGCGCACGATCTCGCCGTAGACCCACGGAATGGGGGCGAAGCGGCCCGGCCAGTCGTCGCGATTGTGCGGCCAGGCGATCCAGGTAGCCTCGTGCGGCTCCCACTCGGCCGGCATGCGGAAGCCGGCGCGGCGCGGCGTGCCGGTCAATCGATCACCCTGTTGAGAATCGGCCCGTACGCGTCGATGCGCCGATCGCGCAGAAACGGCCAGTTGCGCCGCACTTCCTCGATCCGGGCCAGATCGCAGTCCACAATCAGCGTCTCTTCCTTGTCATGGGAAGCTTCGGCCAGCACCCGCCCGAACGGATCGGCCACGAACGATGCGCCCCAGAATTCCAGACCGTGCCCGGCCGGCCCTTCATAGCCCACCCGGTTCACGGCCGCCACATACACCCCATTGGCGATCGCGTGCGACCGCTGGATGGTGCGCCAGGCATCGTGCTGCTCCACCCCGTATGGCGCCTTTTCCGAGGGATGCCAGCCGATGGCGGTGGGATAAAACAGCACCTGCGCACCCGCTAGCGCCGCCAGCCGCGCAGCCTCCGGATACCACTGGTCCCAGCACACCAGCGGCGCAATGCGCGCGTAGCGCGTATCGAAGCAGGGAAAGCCCAGGTCGCCCGGGGTGAAGTAATACTTTTCGAAGTAGAGCGGGTCGTCGGGAATGTGCATCTTACGGTACATTCCCGCCAGGCTGCCGTCGCCGTCGAAGACCACCGCCGTATTGTGGTAAACGCCGGGCGTGCGGCGCTCGAAGATCGAGCCCACAATCGCGATTTCGAGCTCGCGGGCCAGGGCGGAGAACCGCTCCGTGGTGGGGCCCGGAATCGGCTCCGCCAGGTCGAAGAAGGCGGCATTCTCTTCGCGGCAGAAATACTGGGAGCGGAACAGCTCTTGTACGCAGACGATGCGGGCGCCGTCGGCGGCCGCCTGGCGGATGCGCGCCGCTGCTTTGGCCAGGTTGGCGTCGGAATCCGGCGAGCAGGACATCTGGATCAGACCGATTTTGAAGGGAGCTTGGAACAATGCGAGGTCTCCAGCAAAAAACAGGTAGCCGCTGATGAACACAGATAAACACAGATGAAGTCCAGAGCTCTTGTCCGGTTTTATCTGCGTTTATCTGTGTTCATCCGTGGCTCTTTCTTCCTACACCGCGGCCGGCGAATTGGCCTTCGCCATCCCCAGCAGCCGCTCGTCGAATTCGAAGCTCGCCGTGCGCGGTTTATGGTTGCGCACGTACCAGCGGTACGTCTCCTTCAAGCCCACATCGAAGGGGGTCAGCTTCATCTTCAAAATGCGCGTGACCTTGCCGATGTTCATGGTGATGGGCGCCAGGTCGAAGTACTCGCCGAAATAGAACGGCTCTTCCATGGCATTGCCGCCGGCCTGTTGAATCAGGTCGCGCGGCACCCGCGCCAGGATGGCTTCGGTATTGGCGGCCTTGGCCAGCCGCTCCACCACTTCCACTTGGGTCAGCGGCTTGGGGTCGCCCATATTGAAAGCCTCCCCCACGGCCCGCGACTCCACCATGGCGCGCACCAGCGCCTCCACCACGTCGTTGACGTAAGCGAACTGCATCAGCCGGTGTCCGTCGCCGGGAATTACGATCGGCCGGCCGGCCCGCAACCGGTCCCAGAAAAACTGTTCGCGGTAATACGGGTTGTTGGGTCCGTAAACGAAGGGCGGCCGGAACGTCACCAGCGGCAGGCCGGTCTGGGCGTGCATGCGGAACAGCAGCCGTTCCGTGGTGGCCTTATTGCTCACGTAGGAATCGGCGTGATATTCGGGAGCCAGCGGATCGCTTTCTTTGTGGTTCAATCCATCGCCGTAGGCCGCGACGCTCGACATGAAAATGTAGCGCTGCAGCCGGTCGCCGACAGCGCGGACGGTGGCTTCCACCTGCGCCGCCGTGGTGCCGCGCTCCCAGTCGTAGGCGTTATCGAAGACGACTTCAAAACGGCGGCCGTCGAGCGCCTCGCGCAGGGAGACTGCGTCGTTGCGGTCGGCCATCAGATTTTCGACGCGGCGGCTGAAGTCGTGTTTGGGCTTGCGATGCAATACCGAGACTTCGTGACCCGCTTTCACCAGCGATTCCACCAGCGCACGCCCGATGAACAGGGTCCCACCGATAACCAATACTTTCATATGTTCCCAGTGATACAGACGCACCGGCGCACCGGCGCGTCTTAGAAAAAGATACGACGATTAATCGTAATATTCCAGTCCCAGGTGCGTAATCAGGTCTTCGCCCCGCATCCAGCGCAGCGTATTCTTGAGTTTCATCAACTGGATGAAAATGTCGTGCTCGGGGTAAACCTCCGGCGCGTGCATGGGTGCCTTGAAGTAGAACGATAGCCATTCCTGCACGCCGCGCATGCCGCAGCGCTGCGCCAGGTCCATGAACAATACCAAGTCCAGCACCAGCGGCGCCGCCAGAATCGAGTCGCGGCACAGGAAATTGATCTTGATCTGCATGGGATAGCCCAGCCATCCGAAAATGTCGATATTGTCCCAGCCCTCTTTGGCGTCGCCGCGCGGCGGATAGTACTCGATCCGGACCTTGTGATACAGCTTCTCGTACAGGTCCGGATAAAGCTGTTTCTGGAAAATGTATTCCAAGGCGCTGGATTTGCTGACTTCCTTGGAGCGGAACGAGCCCGGGTCGTCCAGCACTTCGCCGTCCCGATTGCCCAGGATGTTGGTCGAAAACCAGCCGTTCACCCCCAGCAGGCGCGACTTCAGCCCGGGCGCGATCAGCGTCTTCATGAACGTCTGCCCGCTCTTATAATCCTTGCCGCTTATCGGCAGGCTGTGCTCCCGAGCCAGTTCCAGCAGCGCCGGCATGTCCGTGGTCATGTGCGGAGCCCCGTTCGCGTAAGGCACGCCGGACTTCAGCGCCGCGTAAGCGTAAATCTGGCTGGGTGATATGTTTGGATCGTCTTGCTTCAAGCCACACTCGAACTTTTTCAGGGAAGAGTGTACTTCCTGGGCTTCGGTGAATACTTCCGTCGATCCGCACCAGATCATGGTCAACCGGCTGGCTCCGGTGCGCTCTTTGAATTGCCGGATGTCTTCCATCACGGCTTCCGCATAGTCCATCTTCGAGCCCCCGGTCTTGACGTTGGGCCCGTTGATCCGCTTGACGAAATTGTGGTCGAACACCGCCTTCATGGGCTGGATCGCCTCGAGCGGCGCCTTCAACTGGTCGAGCAACCCCATCTCGAGCACCCCCGCTTTGACCGCGGCTTGGTAGGCATTGTCCTCGAAAATGTCCCAACCGCCGACCACCAGGTCCGCCGGATCCGCCAGCGGCACGAAGTCCTTAATCGCCGGGCTGCGGCCTTCGGTACGCTTTCCCAGCCGTACGGTTCCCAATTGGGTGAGCGACCCGATGGGTTTTCCCAATCCGCGCTTGATCGCTTCCAGGCCGGCGACGAACGTCGTCGTTACCGCGCCCATCCCGGGAATCAAGACGCCAAGTTTTCCCTCCGCGGGCGCAATTTGGACGTTGTCTGCTGTTGCCAAAGTCGGGTCTCCTTTGAAGTCGAAATGCTATAATAGCAACTCCATGGGAGACCGCGCGACGGCTACCTTAACTACGCTTGTGGTAGACGACGAGCCGCTGGCCCGCGAAGAGATCGCTTTTCTCCTGAAAGACTTTCCGGAGATTGAAGTTATCGGTTTCGGGGCGAACGGTCTGGAAGCCGTGGACCTGATCCGGGAATTGGAGCCGGAACTGGTTTTTCTGGACGTCAACATGCCTGGGCTGGACGGCATGGGAGTAATCCGCCGGCTGCGCGAGGAGAGCATCGAGCCGCCCCACTTCATCTTCGTCACCGCCTACGACCAATACGCCGTGGAAGCCTTCCGGCTGGAAGCCATGGACTACCTGCTCAAGCCGCTCGACAAAGCCCGCCTGGCGGAAACCGTGGAGCGGGCCCGCCGCGCGGTTCAGGAAAAAAGAGCGCCCGAACCAGCACTTGCGGCGGCCGCGGGCGCGGCCGGCGGTTCCGCCAGCCGTTCTGTTTCCCCGGCCCCGCCGCGCACCAAGCTCATGGTCAAGGCCAACAGCCGCAACTTCGTGGTGGACGCCAGCGAGGTGATCTACGCCACCATCGACGATGGCCTGATCACCCTGGTCACCACCAACCTCGAAGGCCACTCCAACTACCGAACCATCGAAGACCTGCAAGCCAGCCTGGACCGGGAGATATTCTGGCGCGTGCACCGCTCTTACCTCGTGAACATCAACCGCATCAAGGAAGTCGTGCCCTGGTTCAAGTCGAGCTATCAACTCCGCATGGATGATCGCAAGCACACCGAAATTCCCGTAAGCCGCGTGCAAACCAGGAAACTGCGGGAATTATTCAAGCTGTAAGTGATCCGCCAACCGGGCCGCGACCAAAGGGGGCGGTTTTCTGCCTCTCCCCGGTGCCATCGAGCTCTTCTCGTCAATGACAGGAGGAGTTCCGTGTTCAGTTCTTGCGGCGACGCCGGGACAGACCGAAGCCGAGCATACCGATACCGGCCGCGAACATGACAAGCGTTCCGGGTTCCGGAGTTGCTGTTGCAAGGAACGGACCGGCGAGCACCGCGTTGCCACAATCCGCCGCCGCGAATTCCACTCCGATTTGGCCATTCATGAGCAGGCTCAGAAATGCCGTCGGCGCCGTGAAACTTAAAGTGACCTGGTATTGCGCACCGTTCGTTGGGCAACCGGGGCCGCTCTGACAAACCAACTCGGTGCCGGATGTGCCCACCGTGGAACCCGGCGAGTTGGGAATGGCGAATACCGCTTGCGTGGGCCGATACTGACGCCTGGTCGCACCAAGAGCCGGGTCGGCGGTTTCGACGCTTACGTCCGCCGAACCGGGCCCGATTTGATACAAATCGCCGGTCGCTAAACCGTTGACGCTGCCATCTAACACCACGGCATAAGCCAGGCTGGAGTTGGTGGGCACGGTTACACAGAAATTGCCAGAAATGCTGTACGGAGTAGAGGTGCCGGCGCACGATGTCGTCGTCGGCACAGACGGGTCGAAGAAAAAGAGATCTCCAACCGAGAGTCCATACGTCTCGATATTCTGGTTCCCCGAAGCGGCGGTATAGATGGGTGCGCTACCGTTCTCAAAGTTGAGATCGATCACCACCGTCACTACGTCTAAGGGTGAAATTGTTACCAAGATCGATTGCGTGTCAAAGGCCAAAGGGTCGCCGATAACGTTTGGATCGGACGCGCTGAAGTAAGGGTTAGTCAATGTCGACGCCGAACCAACGGCGCAAGTAAGCAGCAGAAATTGGATCGCCCTCATGGACCGAGCATAAGTCGGGTGATAGCCCGAGTTAATAGGCCAAAAAGACAAAAAAGTTTTCAGTTCCAGTACCTTACCATGAAAACTCTAAGTACGCACTAAAGATACCCTTGGCTGCGATCAGGTTTATCCGTACTGCCAGCTACGACGCTTTGAGGACGGGCTTGGGATCCATGGGCGGGGTCGCGGAAATTCACTCCGATGGCAGCTTAAGTGTTGAACTGGTTCTTTGTATTCAGTGACATCTGCCTTTCAGGACCGCACTCAATTGCTGAATTTGAGAAGCACTTCACCGCCCTCGGCAACCTGTTGCAGGCCTATCGTTTTGTTGGCGACAAGCCCCCATGGAGGGGCCGACGGGTCGATCCAACCCTGGGGCAGGTTGTTGGCCGAGCGCGAGACGGGTGAAGATATCCTGGGGGGAACGCACGGGTCAGTCTGAGGGGATCTAAGGGACAGTAGCTCCCCTCGCTCGAACGGACTGAAGCGGCTCCGATGCAAATCCTCGCTCCGCGACGCTCGGCTCCCGCCGTCGCCGCTGGCCCTTGATTTTTTCGGACGAAGACCGGGTCCCAGCGGGACGCGCGCGGACGAGGGCGTCCGCCCCACCAATTCGCCCCGTCCACAAGCGGATACAATCTGAATGATGCAGATTTCTTTTAACTCGAAGCCTCTGGAGCGGATTACCGCCGGCACCCTGATTGTGCCGGTGTTTGAAGGGAAGAAGGAGACGCGCTTCGGCGCGGCGAAACTGGCCGATGACGGCGAGGTCGCCGGAAAGGCGGAAGAATTCACCCTGCTGCACAACCCCGCCGGAGTAGCCGCCGAGCGGGTGCTGCTGGCCGGCGCGGGCAAGCCCGATAAATTCAACTCCGGCGAATTGCGGAAGCTGGCCGCGGCGGCGGCGCGGCATCTGAAGAGCAAATCCATCAAGAACATCGCGCTGCTGCTGGAGGGTGAACTTGCGACCGCCGGCTACGCCTCCGCCGCGGCGGAGGGGGCGCTGCTCGGCAACTACGAGCCGGATCGGCTGAAGACCTCCGACGACAAGAAATTCGCCGACGCTTTCGCGGTGGCCGCGCCGGAGGGCGGCGCAGTTCTGGCCGCCGCGGTGGAGCGCGGACGCGTTCTGGGGGAAGCGCAGAACTTCGCTCGCGACCTGGCCAACGAGCCCGCCAACCTGCTGCCGCCGCTGAAACTGGCCGAGGCGGCCCGCCAGTCTGCCGAGACCTTCGGCCTGGGCTGCGAGGTGCTGGATCGCGAGGCCATCGAGAAGCTGGGCATGGGCGCTCTGCTGGGCGTGGCGCAGGGCAGCGCCGAGCCGCCGTGTCTCATCGTGCTGCGCTATCGGCCGGCAGCCGAAGGGCACGCCGCGCACCTGGGACTGGTTGGCAAGGGCGTGACCTTCGACACCGGCGGCATCTCCATCAAGCCGGCCGAACACATGGAAGCAATGAAGTACGACATGGCCGGCGGCGCGGCCATGATCGGCGCCATGCGCGCCATCGCCCAACTTAAGCCCGCCATTCCGGTTACCGCGTTCGTCCCCGCCGTCGAGAACATGCCGGGCAGCCGCGCGCAGCGCCCCGGCGATATCGTTACCGCCATGAGCGGCAAGACCATCGAAGTCATCAACACCGATGCCGAAGGCCGCCTGATTCTGGCCGACGCGTTGACCTATGCCCGGCGCCAGGGTTGTACCCACCTGGTGGACGCAGCCACCCTGACCGGAGCCATCGTGGTGGCGCTCGGCCACTTGCACGCGGGCCTGTTTTCCAATGACGACGCCCTTCGCGACCGGGTCCTCGCCGCCTCCAAAGCCGAGGCCGAGCGAACGTGGCCCATGCCGCTCGACGACGATTACATCGAATACCTGAAATCCGCCTTCGCCGATCTCGCCAACGTGGGCGGCCGCTGGGGCGGCGCGATTACCGCCGCCAAGTTTCTGCAGGAATTTGTGAATGAAACCCCGTGGGTGCACCTGGATATTGCCGGCACCGCCTGGCTGGACGAGAGCAAACCTTATATGGCCAAAGGCCCCACCGGCCTTCCCGTGCGAACCCTGGTTCGCCTGGCCATGGACTGGCGGTAAACTGAGAGCCATGCTACGTTCACTCTTCGCTGTCCTCGGAGGCGCCGGGCTGCTCTTTGCTCAAGGCTATACCAGTCCGGCCGCCAGTACGTCCGTCACCATCGACGGTAAGGCCATTCGCATCGACTATCACGCGCCTTCCATGCACGGGCGCAAAATCTTCGGCGGCCTGGTGCCCTATGGCAAGGTGTGGCGTGCCGGCGCCAACCAGGCCACGGCTTTCCACACCGATGCCGAGATCGACCTTGGTGGATTGAAAATCCCCAAAGGCGATTACACCCTGTTCGTGTATCCCGAATCCAAACAATGGAAGCTGATAATCAATAAGCAGGCCGGACAGTGGGGTCTGGAGTATCACGAGGACCGGGACTTGGCCCGGGTGGCCATGAACATGTCCACCACGTCCGCGCCCGTGGAAACCTGGAAGATCACCCTTTCCCAAGCCGGTCCGCACGAGGGCAAACTGCGGATGGAGTGGGAAAACACCGTCGCGGAATTGCCGTTCACGGTTCACTGA
The DNA here is from genome assembly GCA_052325345.1 of Bryobacteraceae bacterium. GTDB lineage: Bacteria > Acidobacteriota > Terriglobia > Bryobacterales > Bryobacteraceae > JBEKYD01. The sequence goes on along the minus strand of JBKQVG010000433.1, from coordinate 17,063 downwards.
ACTAACCGTACCGACTTGTGACGCGGGCCTCTGGCCTGCCGCGTCGGCTTTCGAGCCGACGTCTTCTTCCTTCGTATGGCGGCGATCTTGTCGCCGGAGTCCTTGGGTTGCGGCTACGCTGCTCCGTGGGACGGCCGCGCCACATCATCCCCCGCCGGCGCCTCCGTGGTGGGAGAATAGCTTCTTCATGCCCAGTGAACCGAGCCGTTACGTCTGGTACAAGGACCTTTCCCGTTATCAATGGTTTGTCGTGGCCGTGGCCGCCGTCGGCTGGATGTTCGACACCATGGCGCAGCAATTGTTCAACCTGGCGCGCAAGCCGGCCATCCGCGATTTGTTGGGGCACGGCGCGTCCGGGTCGATGGTGGACGAGCAGGCCGGGATCTCCACCTCGGTGTTCATGATCGGGTGGGCTCTGGGCGGCGTCATCTTCGGGGTGCTGGGCGACCGCCTGGGCCGCGCCCGCACTATGATGCTCACCATCCTCTGTTACACCGTCTTTACCGGTTTGAGCCTGCTCTCGACCGCCGTCTGGGATTTCAACGTCTACCGGTTTTTGTGCGGCTTGGGAGTGGGCGGGCAATTCGCCGTGGGTGTGGCGCTGGTGGCGGAGGTGGTGCCCGAGCGCGCGCGCCCCTATGCGCTCGGCATGGTGCAGGCCTGTTCCGCGCTGGGCAACATGGTCGCCGCACTCACCGTAATCGCGCTGGGACAGGTGCAGCAGGCCGGCTTGATTCACGGCGCGTGGCGCTGGGAATTCCTGGCTGGCGCGCTCCCGGCCCCCCTGGCTCTGGTGGTTTTCAAGAAATTGAAAGAGCCGGAAAGCTGGCTCAAGGCGCGCGCGGACAAGGAGAGGCTCGGCTCCTTCGCCGAACTGTTCAGCGACCCGCGCTGGCGCCGCAATGCCATTGCCGGCCTGCTGTTGGCCTTTGCCGGCGTAGTCGGTCTGTGGGGCATCGGCTTCTTCAGCTATGACCTGTTCCGGCCCGTGCTGGAGAAGACTTTTCGCGCCCAGGGAATGCCCGAGGTGATTGTGGCGGGAAGCGTCACCACCTGGATCGGCGTCACCAGCCTGCTGCAGAACTTCGGCAGCTTTTTCGGCGTCCACGCCTTCACCTGGCTCACCCAGCGCACCAACCGGCGCCGCGCCTTCGCGGTCAGTTTTCTGGCAGCCATGGGAATGACGGCTTACACCTTTTGGAATCTCAAGACCCTGGCTGACATGTTCTGGATGATTCCGCTGATGGGATTCACCCAGCTTGCGCTGTTCGGCGGCTATGCCATCTATCTGCCCGAACTGTTTCCCACCCGCCTGCGCAGCACCGGAACCAGCTTCTGCTATAACGTGGGCCGCCTGGTAGCCGCCGCCGGGCCGCTCAGCCTGGGCCTTCTCACCAGCCGCGTCTACCACGGTCCGGACTCCATGCGCTACGCCGGCGTCACCATGTGCTCGATGTTTCTGGTGGGTCTGGCCGCCCTCGCCATTGCACCGGAAACCAAGGGACAGCCGCTGCCGGAATGAGAAGCTTTCAGCTTTCAGCCGTCAGCGATCCGCTGCCCCAGCACCGGTTCCGCGGCCGCGCGATCGTCCGGAATCAAAGCTAATCGCCTCTTGCTCGCCGCTCAAAGCCTTCGCCGGCGCCCAGCGGTCCAGCGCCGCTTCGAGCGCGGCCATCTCGATCGGCTTGGTGAGGTAGTCGGACATTCCGGCCGCCAGGCAGGCGGCGCGGTCCCCCTGCATTGCGTTGGCGGTAAGCGCCACAATCGGCACTTGCCGATCCGGGGCCCAGATCGCCTGGAGTCGCCGCGTAGTTTCCATTCCGTCCATCTCCGGCATCTGGCAATCCATCAACACCAGGTCGAACTTAGCCCTCGCCGCCACTTCCAGGGCCTCGGCGCCACTCTCGGCCAAGGTAACGCGGCAGCCCAGCTTTTCCAGCATGCGCTGCACCACCCGGCGATTGACGGCGCTGTCTTCCACCACCAGAACGCACGCGGCGAGCGGCTCTTCGGTCGTGCGTCTCGCCACCGGGCCGGCATCGTTCGATGGAACCGCCATGGCGAATGGAATGGCGGCCACGAACAGCGATCCCCGCCCGCATTCCGACTCCACCTCCATATATCCACCCATCAAATGGGCGAGTTTCTGGCAAATCGCCAGACCCAGTCCCGACCCGCCGTATGCCGGAGCGACATCGGAGTTGGCCTGGGTGAACGGATGGAACAAGCGGGCCATATCGCTGGACGATATTCCGATGCCGCTGTCCTGGACGGTGAAGCGAACCATTACCCGATCCGTGCCCAAGGGCGCCGCCGTCAGGCCCAAAGTGATGGCGCCCCGATCGGTGAACTTCACCGCGTTATTCAGGAGGTTCGTCAGAATCTGCCGCAGGCGGAGCCGATCGCCCAGCAGGTTCCGGCGCGCACCCGCCGCTGCTTCGACGTTTAGGCCAATCCCTTTTTCGACCGCCTTGCCACGGAACAGGCGCGCCACTTCGTTCAACTCCGCGGCCGGATCGAAAGGCTCCAGGCGAAGCGTCATTTTGCCGGCCTCGACCTTGGCGAGATCCAGAATATCGTTGAGCAGTTCCAACAGCGCGCCTCCGCATTGCCAGATAGTTTCGGCGTACTCTCGCTGCTCCTGGGAGAGCGGAGTCCGCAACATCAACTGCGCCATCCCCAGCACGCCGTTCATCGGCGTCCGAATCTCATGGCTCATGTTAGCCAGGAATACGGACTTGGCGCGGCTGGCGCCCTCCGCCGCCACGCGCGCCACCCGCAGCCGCTTTTCCTCCCAAATCAGTGCCGCCAGCGCCATCAGAACGATCCCCAGGGCGAGGCGAAGCCGGCGCTCCGAACGGTGCGCCTCGATCGATTCGTAGACCGACGAGGCATCCCCGGAAGTATCCAGATTCCAGTTCAGCGTGATGGAAGGAAAACGGCCGTCCCGGGTCATCTCGCCCATGCGGGCGCGCAGCACCCGGGCGGCTTCGACGGCGCCCCGGTCGTGCGGGTCGGCCCCTACTCCAAACCAGATCACCGAGTTTGGCAAAGCGGTCAGCGCCAGCCGCCCTTTCCCGCACGCCGCCGGTTTGGACAGTAGCAAGCCGTCGCCCAAGCCATCGGCCACCAGGGCCGCATCCGTCTCTCCACGGCAAAACGCTTCCAATCCGTCCCGCTGCGTGGGATAGATCGAAAACCGAACGTCCGGCAGCAACCGGGAGCCCCACATGGTCGGCGCCAGGCCCGAGCCGCGCGCCACCCGCACCCCGGCCCAATGGTTCGGAACCCGGAAACCTTCCCGTGTGACAACCCAGTAGGTCAAGCGCAGGTAGGGGTCGGTAATGTAAATCTTCGCTTCGCGCTCGGGCGATTTGCCCAGGATCGGCCACAAGTCCACCTTCCCCGCCGCAAAGGCCGCCTCGGGCCCTTGAGGAATCGGAACCCATTGCAGCCGGATGCCGCTCTGGCGCGCCGCCATCCGCGCCGCTTCCACGATGGCGCCGTCCGGCCCGCCGTGGGAATCCAGCACCATCGCCGGTGGCGCATCCTGATAGCCGATACGGTAAACCCGGTCGTGAGTTCTGTCCCGAAACCACCACCACCCCGATAAGGCGAGCCCCCCAGCGAGCAGCAATGCGCCCAGCCCCAAGTACCGGTTTCGCCACATGGACCTTGGCGGGTCTCCCCCCAGGACTGGCATATTCCTAAATCATAGGGAAGCCGGCGCGCGCGAAACAAATTGTGGATAGTAACTGCCGAACCGTTAACTAAAGGATTAGTAGTTCCGATCCGTGCATGAAGGGTGAGACCAGACTCGTCCTTAGTTTAGCTCTCTGTCCGGGCCTCTCTGTTCCGAGGGTTAGCGAACCACCGCCGGCGCCGAAGGGCGCTTCGGTGGTACTGTACGCGTGGCCGCCCAGTCTCCGATTTGCGCCGCGCCGCGACACGCCGCGTCGATATGCTCCTCGGTGTTGAAAGGACCGATCGAGAACCGCACCGCTCCGCCGATCGCAACTGTTCCAAGCTGTTCGTGCGCCAGCGGGGCGCAGTGCAGGCCGGTCCGGGTGGCGATGTTGTGGTCCACGTCGAGCATCGTGCCCACCTCCCCGGCCTCCACTCCGGCAATGTTCATCGTGACCGTCGGCAGGTGATTGGCCATGCTCTCGCAACAGTAAATCCGTACGCCCGGAATCGCGCGCAGGCCGTCCACCAGTCTGGCCGCCAGCCTCATCTCCCGGGCGTGGATGCGTTCCACGCCGTTGCTGTCGAGCCAGTCCTGCCCCGCCCAGAGCGCGGCCACTCCAACCATGTTGGGAGTGCCATATTCCAATCGCCATGGGTACTGTTCCGGATGGTAGGGATTCGCCGATCGTACACCCGTTCCCCCGCTTCGGACCTGCCGGATTTCGACGTGCTTGCGGACACACAAGCCGCCGATCCCCATCGCTCCCATCAGGCACTTGTGGCCGGTGAACGCCAGCACATCGACGTTCATTTCTTTCATGTCGATGGGAATGTTACCCGCGGTCTGAGCCGTGTCGATCGCGAATGTCACGCCCTTCTCGCGGCAGACGCGCCCAATCTCTCCGACCGGCTGAATCGTGCCGGTCACGTTGGAGCCATGGTTCACAATCACCAGCGCGGTATTGCGCCGGATCGCCCTGGCGATATCGTCTGGATCGACAAACCCGGCTCCATCGAACGGAACGAAGGTCGCTTCCACACCGCCGTCGCGCACCATGTGGTGGATCGGGCGGATCACGGAATTGTGCTCCAGATTGGTGGCGATCACGTGATCGCCCGGCGCCAGCAAGCCGGCGATCGCCAGGTTCAGCGCATCCGTGGCGTTGTAGCCAAAGCATAGCCGCTCGGGTGCATCCTCGTCGCCGCCGAAGAAATGCGTAAGCCGCTTGCGCAAGTTATCGAGCAGTAAGCCGGCTTCCACGGCCAGATCGTAGCCGCTTCGTCCGGGATTCACGCCCGTGCTCCGATAAGAGTCGATCATGAAGCGGTACACGCTTTCGGGCTTCGGCCAGGCCGTGGCGGCGTTGTCGAGATAGATGAGCGGACTATCGAGGTGTTCCAATTTCAGATCCTCTTGACTGAATAACATATTCCAGCACACTCCTGGCGGGCGCCGGGCCGCCGATTGGCCGCCAGGCTGTCGGATCTTGCGGCGCCGTGCCCTCTTCTCATCCAGATGCGAATTCCCGGCGGCGGTGACAGGGACGCGCAAGTAGGTTTGGTTACCGGGGCAGGAGACTGGGCATTCCGATCACTGTCTGCCATCTGCCGCCGGGCGCCAGCAAATGGAATAAAATCGAACATCGCCTTTTTTCCTTCATTACCATTAACTGGCGCGGCAAGCCCCTGCTGAGTTTCAAGACGGTTGTTCCACTGATTGCGGCAACGACGACCACCCCGACTGGCTCCCGCTCCACAAGGTGACGGAGACCGAGCTGATGCTGGTGCGTACCGGGAGCCACGCCGGCCCGTTCGAGCGACCGACACCGAATTCGCCGGACAACTGCCGCCCCACACCTGCTACACTCAATTTTTTCCATGGCGGATATTCCCGAATCGGCGCGAGCGTTCATGTCCGGGCTCATCGAACGGGCCCGCAAGCTCCAAAAAACCATCGCATTTCCCGAGGGCAACGACCCGCGCGTTCTGGAGGCGGCCGCGCGGCTGGCGCGCGAAGGACTGGTGAGACCGGTATTGATCGGGCCCCAGCCGGCCGGCGCCCCCGAAGGCGTTCGCTTCGTCGATCCGGCCACGGCGCCGGAAGCGTCCAAGTACGCCGCCATCTATTATGAGCGCCGCCGCGCCAAAGGCATCACCGCAACCGAAGCCGCTCAGATTGCGCGCAAGCCGCTCTATTTCGCCTCGTTGATGGTAGCCGCGGGCGATGCGGCCGGCAGCGTGGGCGGCGCCGTCAACAGCACCGCTGAAACCGTGCGCGCCGCGCTGCACGCGGTGGGGGTACACCCGCGCGCAAGGCTGGTTTCGAGCGTGTTCATCATGGCGCTGCGCAGCCGCTCGATGGGCCACAACGGTCTGATGGCGTTCGCCGATTGCGCTGTGGTGGCCGACCCCAACGCCGTGGAACTGGCTGATATCGCCATCGCCACCGCCGAAAGCACGCGTATTCTGATCAACACCGAACCTTCGGTAGCGCTGCTCAGCTTTTCCACCAAGGGCAGCGGCAAACACCCGGCGGTGGATAAAGTAGTTGAGGCGTACCGGGTGGTCAAAGCGCGCGCGCCGGACCTCAAGGTGGATGGCGAACTCCAGGCCGATGCGGCGGTGTGCTCGGTGGTGGCGAAATTGAAGGCGCCCGGATCCCCGGTCGCCGGCCACGCCAATACTCTCATCTTCCCCGACCTGGCCAGCGCCAACATTGGCTATAAGCTTGTGGAACGGCTGGGCGGAGCCATGGCCATCGGCCCCTTCATGCAAGGCCTGGCCAAGCCGGCCAACGATCTTTCCCGCGGCTGCTCGGCCGAAGACATTTATAATGTGGCCGTCGTCACGTCGCTACAGTCGGAGAATCCGTAGTCCCCATGCTCCCGTTCCGGCTGGTCTATCACGAGCGATACGACCTGAACCTGGGCGAGCACGTGTTCCCTTCCCGCAAATACCGTTGGCTGCGGCGGCGCATGCTCGATACCGGCTTCGCGGAGGAAGACGACTTCATCGCGCCCGATCCCATTCCCGAAGCCGACCTGCTGCTGGTCCACGACGCCGCCTGGATCCGCAAGCTGCGCGACGGCACCTTGAGTTACAGTGACATTTTGCGCCTGGAAATTCCCTATTCGCGCCACATGGTGGAAGGCTTCTTCCTGGCCGCCGCCGGCACCACGCTGGCGGCGCGGCTGGCGCTCGAACAGGGCGTGTGCTACCACCTGGGGGGCGGCTTTCACCACGCCTTTGCCGGGCATGGGGAAGGTTTCTGCGCTATCAACGACATGGCCGTGGCCATCCGCGTGCTCGAGCGCGATGCCGTCATCCGCCGCGCCATGGTAGTGGATTGCGACGTTCATCACGGCAACGGCACCGCCTCCATCTTCGTCCACGATTCATCCGTTTTCACCCTCTCGATTCACCATTTCGACAATTATCCGCTGGAGAAGCCGCCCTCCGACCTGGATATCGACCTGGACGGCGGGACCGGCGACTGGGAGTACCTGCAGCGGCTGGGCGCCGGCTTGAGCGATTCGCTGGCTCGTTTTTCCCCGGACCTGATGATCTATGTAGCCGGCGCAGACCCGTTTCTGGAGGATCAACTGGGCGGCCTCGACCTGACCTTTCAAGGGCTCCAGGCGCGCGACCGCCTGGTGATCGGCACCGCCCTCCGGCGCCGGATTCCGGTGGCTATCGTGCTCGCCGGCGGCTATGCCCGCAACGTGGACGACACCATCACCATCCACGCCGCCACCGCCGCCGTGGCGCGCGACCTGCTGCTCTCTCACCAGGCTCAACCGGTGCCCGTGTCATGAAGAAATGGCTGGCGATTATTCTGGTTGCCGCGGCAGCCGCCATCGGCTGGGGCCTGTTGCGCAAGAGCCAGCCGCCCCAGGTGCCCTTCGCCCGCGCGCGGCGCCAGCAGTTGATCGGCGCCTTGCCGACCAACGGCAAGGTCGAGCCGCTGGAGTGGCAGGCCGTGCGCGCCGAAAGCGCCGCGCTGGTGGTTCGCGTGCCGGTTCATGAGGGCGACCGCGTGGCCAGAGGCGCGGTGTTGGCGGAAACTTCCGACCCTGCCTTGCAGGCCGGGCTCGAATCCGCCCAAGCGCGCGTGGCGGAGGCGCGCGCCCCTTTGAACGCTCTCGAGCGGGGCGGCCCGCCCGCCGAAGTGGCGGAAATCGATAACAGCCTGGCCCGCGCCCGGTTCGACCTCGCCACCCAAACCAAGGAATACCAGGCGCTCGGGCGGCTGGAGCAAAAGCAGGCCGCCACCCGCCTGGAAGTGCAGACCGCGGCCGACAAGGTCGAGGCGCTTCGCCTCGAAATCCGCGGCCTGGAAACCCGCCGCGCTTCGCTGGTGGCCGCCACCGACGTGGAAGCGGCCCGCGCTCGCCTGGCCGGCGCGGAAGCGGCCCTGAATCTGGCGCGTACCCGCCAGGCGCTTAGCGTGCTGCGCTCACCGCTGGCCGGCGTCGTCTACCAGTTGGCCGTCCGCCCCGGCACGTATCTGAACCCCGGCGACCTGGTAGCCGATGTCGGGCGCCTCGACCGCGTCCGCGTGCGTGTTTACGTAGACGAACCGCTGCTGGGCCGCGTCTCCAAGGATCAGCCGGTTACCATTACCTGGGAAGCCTTGCCCGGCAAGCGCTGGGAAGGCCGCGTGGAACAGATGCCCACCGCCATTCAAACCCTGGGGACTCGCCAGGTGGGCGAAGTGGTCTGCACCATCCAAAACCCCGGCGGAGAGCTCCTGCCCGGCGTCAACGTGGATGTCGAGATTCGCACCGCGGTGGCGAACGACGCCATCGTCATCCCCAAAGAGGCCCTCCACCACGACGCCACCGGCGATTGGGTATTTGTGCTGCGCGGCGACACGATCGAACGCCGCCCCGTCAAAACCGGTATCGGCACCGTCACCAGCATCCAGATTCTGGACGGCCTCCGGGAAGGCGACCAGGTGGCCCTGCCGAGCGACGCTACGCTTGAGCCCGGCCAGCGCGTGGCGCCGCTTCCGAATGCGTAGGTAGGACCACAAAAGGCGATGGTCTGTCCGGCTAACGGTAGGGTTCGACGGGCATCAGGTCGGCGCGGGGGGAATCGACGCGGACGCAGAGCAGGTAGCGGCCGTCGGGCGAGAGCGAAAAGGGGCCGCTGCCGAGCGGGTTGAGGACCTCGGGATACTGCGCCACGATGCGGTCCGGACCTCCCTCGAAGCTGTGAAAAAAAATGGCCTGGCCGACCACCGAGGGAGATCGGATCGAGATCGATTTTTCGCTGGAAGTCGGCACCATCAATGAACAGGTGACGGTGTCCGCAGAAAGTCCATTACTGGCGACGCAGGACGCCACTCACGGTCAAGTGATCGATACCCAGGCGGTAATCGATGCGCCCATTCTGGGCCGCAACTCAGTGATGCTGACCTTGCTTTCCACGGGCATCACCTGGGCAAACCCGGAACCCGCCAACTCGGAGCGCCCCTGGGACAACAACGGGATGGAGAATTTCAACTGCTGGGATATCCGAATACCGACAGCGTGCTAAACAACCAGGCAATGGCATATTCCAGCCACTATTGGGCGGGATTCGTCGAGGACGACTACCGCGTCAGCCGCAAGCTCACGCTCAACATCGGGCTGCGGTGGGACTATGAATCGCCGATCACGGACCGTTACAACAGCCTGGAAGCGGGCTTCGACCCCAATGCGGCCAATCCTTTCGCGGTTCCCGGCATGAGCCTGAAGAGCGGCCTGCTGTTCGTCACCCCAGGCGACCGGCTGCCTTTCCACCGCGATCTGAACAACTGGCAACCGCGGCTGGGCCTGGCATATAACGTGGCGCCCAACACGGTGATTCGGGCCGGCTACGGCGCCAGCGCCACGCAGCCGGTGGCATGGATCGTCCGGCCGTCGTTCACGCTGCGCGTCACCAGCCCTTACTTTCCCGGAATCCGCTATCCGCGGCCGATCAATATCGATGCGTCCATCTTCAAGACTTTTGCGTTGTATGAACGCTTGAAGCTGCAATTGCGGCTGGAAGCCTTCAACCTGACAAACACGGTGTGGTTCGGCTCGCCGGGAACCACGGTGGCCACGTCGTCGTTCGGGGTCATCACGCCGTCGCAGGCGAACGATCCGCGTTTCGCGCAAGTGGGTGCCCGGTTGATGTTCTAAAGGCTGAGGCGGGAAGACGGAATAACAGGCGCCGTGGTGCGGTGTATCACGGCGCGTCAGATTCCCTTCCCGCCGCGGCGAATTTTCGTGGCGCGGACTCTCAGTCTGCGGCGTCGGCTTTCAAGCCGACGTTTTTTTCCTTCGTAGCGCCGGCGAACTTTGTCGCCGGCGTTCTTTGGTTGTGGCTCGGCTGCTCCGCGGGGCAGGCGCTTTCGCCTGCCCCCCACGGACGCAAGCCTCTACCGGCACGGAAGTCACGCCGCCACCGCAAGCGCGGTTCGATAGCGGCCGCCGGAGCGAAACGGTCCGACAGGCTGCAATCCTTACGGCGTGAAGCGGTAGCCTTTGCCGCGAATGGTGTGGATGTGCTTGGGGTGCTGGGGATTGTCTTCCAGCTTCTGGCGGAGCCAGGCGATGTGCACGTCGATGGTGCGCGACGAGACTTCGCTATTGTACTTCCAGACCTTCTGCAGAATCTCCTCGCGCGTCACCACCCGCTCGCGGTGGTCCACCAGGAAATGGAAGAGCTGCATCTCTTTGGTCGCCAGGTTGACGGCCTGGCCATGGCGGGTCACCGCCGGCCGCTCGAAATCGGCCTCGATGCCATCGAAGGCGAAGGTGCGCACGGGAATCCGGTCTTCTTTTTGCACGCGTCGGAGCAGGGCCTCCACCCGGGCGAGCAACTCTCCGGGATCGAACGGCTTGGTCAGGTAGTCGTCGGCGCCCAGTTTCAACCCCACCACGCGGTCGGCAACCTGGGTCTTGGCGGTGAGCATGAGAATGGCGGAGTCGATTCCTTTCTGGCGCATCTCGCGGCATACGTCGAACCCGGTCTTTTTGGGAAGCATGATATCGAGAATGACCAGGTCGAACAGCCCCGAGGAAGCCCGCGCCAGACCGGTTTCGCCGTCGGAAGCGGCTTCCAGCGCGTAACCTTCCGCGGTCAACAAGTCCGACAAAGTGAGCACCAGGCCCGGCTCGTCTTCAATCAACAGTATGCGAAAACTCATCTTGCAACTCCGGCGGCGCGGCCGGCAGCCGCACCACGATTTCGGTTCCTTTCATCGGTTCGCTGCGCAGCGCCACGGTGCCGCCGTGCGCTTCGACGATCTTCTTGACGAGGTTCAGCCCCAGGCCGGCGCCGCGCACCTGGTCCTGCACCGCCCAGCGGCCGCGGAAGAACGGGTCAAAAACCTGCTTCTGCTCGTCGAGAGGGATTCCCGGGCCGTGGTCGGCCACGCGGATTTCCACCACAGGCGGCTCGCCGCCCTCCACGCAGTCGGCGAAAATCCCCACCCACTTGTGCGTCTCGGTGCCGTATTTGACGGCATTGTCCACCAGGTTTTGCAGCGCCAGTTGGAGCGCCAGCTTGTCCGCCAGCACGGGGGGCAGATTGGGTGCGACGCGCCGCTCGAATTCGATACCCGAATCTTCCAGAACCACGCGGCCGGTTCCCAGGCTGCCTTCGATCAGCGCCTCCACCGGGACGGGCTCGCGCCGCCGCACGGTCTGGCCGACATTCGCGCCGGCGAACTGGAGCACCCGTTCCACCAGGGTGGTGAGTTTCTCCGACTCCGCCTGGATGAGCTTGCCGTACCGGTCGATCTGCTCCGGCCGGTTCGCCAGCCGGCCCCGCAGATTGAATGCGGCGGTGCGAATCACCGCCAGCGGCGTGCGCAGATCGTGCGATACCCCCGCCACGAAGCTCATTTGCAGATCGGCCAGGCGCTGCCTCTCGCGGCTGAAGCGGATGAGGGCATAAACCACGGCTACGATCAGCAACAGAATCCCCGCCGAAACGCCCATGTTCCGGCGCCGCGCTCTGGCCACGGTGGCTTCCAGGGTTCCCTTCGGATCCCAAACCGCCAGGCGCCAGCGCCCGCCGGCCGCCCCCGCCCGCGGACCCCGCCCCGCGGTATCCGGGTCCGGCCGCGCGTCGAGCAGCAGCACCGAGGCATCGGCCGGGGTTCCGGCGCGATGGCCCACCGCGGGCGACAAGCGGAAAATGCTTATGTCCGGAGCCCCGCTGGCAGTTACTTCGGCGTCATAACCGATGCGCCCCCGCTCCCCGATATAGCGCTCCAGCAACTGCGGCAGAAGAGAGTTCCGTACGTAGTCCAGGTCCAACTCCACCACCAGCCATTCCGGCTTGCCCGGCTCGGCCGGATCGAACCGCGTCCATTCGAGCAGGTCGGTCGAGCGCGGATCCTCGGGAGGCGTGGCCTCGCCCTTCCAGCGCAGCGTCAGCCGATCGCGAAGAGATTCCCATTCCGCCGGCCATGGCGTTGGCAAAGCCTCGCCGGGCTCCCCATCCAGGCTCCATAACTTTAGTTCACCATCCACCGGCGCCACCAGCGCAACCCGCTGAAACATCGGCTCCTGCTGTTGCTTCCACTGGACATATTGAGCCGCGTACGCCGCTTCCCGCCCCATGGCGCGAATCTTGTCCGGTTCGGGAAACAATGTCATAGCGGCATTGTCGATTCGCTCGTTGAAAGTGGCGCTCAGCAGGTTGAGCCGTGCCTCCAGGTTGCTTTGCAGCCAACCCCGTTGCGCTACGCTGACTTCGGCGATCCAGCGGTATTGCAAAAGCGCCAGCACGCCTAGCAGCAGTGTGAGCAGAGCCACCCACGCCCACGCCAGCCAGCCATGCCGCTTCGTGTTATCCATGTTAAAATTTACGCGTAAGTTCTTTGCTCTTCTTCATGGACGAGTAAAGCTGCGTTAAGGCGTACGACAATTTGTACCCAATCGCAAAAGAAACCCCGTCTACCGGTATGTCTGCGTCTTCGGCTATCGGCCGAGTAGGGAGATACCTGGTTCATTATGCTCGAGCGCTATATTGCTGTCTGTGCCCTTTGTCTCTGCGGCGCCGGCCTGGCCGTCGCCCAGGTTGTCGCAACCGGGTCGGCCGCCCGGCCTTTGATTACTCAGAAGATAGACGAGTCGCGGGTGGTCACTTTGGCCGGCAACACCCGGCCCGAAGCCACTGCCGCTAACGACCGCGGCGCGGTTGCCGATTCGCTTCCGCTCGAGCACATCGAGCTTCAACTGGTGCGCTCGGCGGAGCAGACGCAGGCCGTCGAGCAGGCGCTCGCCGAGCTGCAGAATCCCAAGTCCGCCAACTTCCACCAGTGGCTCACCGCCGAGCAGTTCGGGGCGAACTTCGGAGCGTCTCAGGCGGACATCTCGACCGTAACCGCCTGGCTCGCCGGCCATGGTTTCACCGTGAACCAAGTGTATCCCAGCGGCTTGTTGATCGATTTCTCCGGCACCGCGGGACAGGTCCGGCAGACTTTTCAGACCGAGATGCACTATCTGGAAGTGGACGGTGTGCGGCACGTCGCCAACATGAGCAATCCCAAGATTCCGGCCGCGCTGGCGCCCGTGGTTGGCGGTATCGTGTCTCTGCACGACTTTTCGCCCCATGCCATGAAGCGCGCTCGCCCTCAGTACACCTTCACGTCTCAAGGCCAAACCTACCAGGCCCTGACGCCGGCGGACGTGGCCACGATCTACAATCTCAATCCGCTGTTCGCCGCCGGCGTGACGGGCCAAGGCCAAACCATCGCAGTCGTCGAAGACACCGACCTGTACAGTTCCACCGACTGGACTACGTTCCGCAACACCTTCGGGCTGGCGCAATATTCCACGGGCTCGCTCAGTACCGTCCATCCGTCGCCCGCTTCCGGGCTTTCCAATTGCGCCAACCCCGGCATCGTGGGTGGCGACGATGAAGAAGCCATTCTCGACGCCGAATGGGCCAGCGCCGCGGCGCCCGGCGCGGCCATCGAAGTCGCCGCCTGTGCCGACACGCGCACCACCTATGGCGGCCTCATTGCCCTCCAGAACCTGGCGAACTCCTCCAACCCGCCGGCGGTCCTCAGCATCAGCTACGGCGAATGCGAAGCGGAGAACGGAGCCGCCGCCAACGCGGCTTTCAACCTGGTGTACCAACAGGCGGCAGCCGAAGGAATCTCGGTCTTCGTGGCCGCGGGAGATGAAGGCGGCGCCAGTTGCGACTCCGGCGCTTCGAGCGCGACTCACGGAATCGGCGTGAGCGGCTGGGCATCCACGGCCTATAACGTCGCCGTGGGCGGCACCGATTTCTCCGACAACTACACCAACACCGCTTCCAATTACTGGAATACCACCAACGACGCCAATTACGGTTCGGCCCTGTCCTACATTCCCGAGATCCCCTGGGACGATTCCTGCGCCAGCGGTTTGCTGTCCGGCTACCTTGGTTATGCCAGCCCCTACGGATCGAGCGGCTTCTGCGCCAGCAGGACGGCGCAGCAATACGGCCTGGTGCAGGTTGTCGCCGGCAGCGGCGGACCGAGCGGCTGCGCCACGGGCTATCCCGGCGCCCAGGGCGTGGTAAGCGGCACCTGCGCGGGCTGGGCCAAGCCTTCCTGGCAATCGGGCATCGCCGGAAATCCCGGCGACAGCGTGCGCGATATTCCGGACGTTTCCCTATTCGCCGGCACCGGCGTCTGGGGGCACTACTACGTGATTTGCTTCACCGACGTGCGCAATGGCGGAGCTTCCTGCACCGGCGATCCCAGTAATTGGGCCGGCGGCGGCGGCACTTCTTTCTCCACCCCGATCCTGGCGGGCGTGCAGGCCCTGGTCAATCAGAACAGCGGCAGCGCTCAGGGCAACCCCAATTCCGTCTACTACAACCTGGCCGCCAACGCCGCTTCCGTTTGCGCTTCTTCCGATGGCGACCCCGGTTCCGGCGCGTGCATTTTCCATAACGTCACCCAGGGCGATATTTCCGTGGATTGCGGCGGCAGCGTGAGCTGCTACGGCGCGGTCACGGTCACCACCGGCGGCGGCCGCCGCGGTGGTTTCGGCGGGGGCGGCTTTTCCACCTCCAGCGACGGCGCCCTGTCCACGTCCACCTCGGCTTTCTCGCCGGCCTTCGCCGCCGCCTCGGGTTGGAACATGGCCACGGGCTTGGGCAGTATCAACGCGTATAACCTGGTCATGAACTGGGCCAGCGGCCAGTAAGGGCAGGGAGCGGAAACCTGAAGCCCGTGCGAAAGGCGGAACGGCGTCCCTATTGCACGCGTTGGAAGACGTCGTCGAACGTGATTCGATCGCGACTGGAATGCCACACGACTTCGATGGTGTCGAGGTGGCCCGGCACGCGGATGATTTCCACCTCGCCCTTCGAGCCGTCGGCGGCCTTGAAGGGGAAGCGCGCCGAACCGGCGCCGGCGGGTCCTGCAAAATCAAAATCCACCCGGCCGTTGAGCTTGCGATTCTTGGGAACTTTGTAGCTGCCGGAAAACGAGCCCTGGAGCCGGCCCGCCGATTCGTTCAAGGTCAGCAGCAGCGATTCCGGGGGGAACGGCGAACCGGTAGGCCCATCCGCCCCGTGCACCCAGTGCCCCGACAACGGCGCCAAGACGGGCTTCGGCGGCTGCACCGGCGCCGGCGCAATCTCTGGTGTGGAGGACGGTGCGGGCGCCGAGCCGGCCGCCGCTCCGGAAGCTTCCGGCCGCAGGGCTGCCGGAACCTGCCGTGGAGCGGGCGGAGTATTCTGCGCCGGCTGGCTGGCCGCCGGTGTGAAGGGCGTATCGCTTGGCGGACGCGCGGGCGAACTCAATGCCGGCGCCGGCGGCCTCGCGGCTTCGGCTGTCTGCTGCCGCGGCGGAGCGGTAGGGTTCGCCGCCGGGGCGATGGCTGCTGGCGTGGACGGCGGCTCGCGCGGGGTGGAATCGTTGCTGCGCTCCAGCTTGCCGCGCTGGTCTTTCTTGTCGGAAGGCTTGTCGGCCAGTCGCTTGTCGTTCGGTCCCTCCGGCATCTTCTCAGCCGCCCGGTTTGCCTCCGGCCGCACTGCCGCCGTCTCGGCTGCGGCCTTCCCGGAGACGGCCGCGGCGGGTCGCGTGGCGTCCGCGTCGGGTGCGCGCGGGGTGGCGTCCGCCGTTTCCACCGCCTGTGGCATTGGACCGCTGAACTCCGAGACCTCCTCGATCGGACTCGCGCCCAGCACCCTGATCTGAAGGGTCACCCGGACCTTCGGGGAGTGCCGCGCGAGCCGAAAGCTCCCCGCCCGGATGGCCGCCCGATCGAGCGGCAGGTCAGTCCGGGTTTCTCCATCGCTGATTGCCAGGTTCCCGCCCAGAAGTTCCGTCGCGGCCAGCGTGTTCCGGTCCCATTCGATGTCGAGCAGTCCCGCTCGGTCCGTCACCCGCAGGTGCAGCGGTACCACTCTTGTTGGTGGGGGTGGGCGCAACGCTTCGGATTGATACCAGGAGGCGCCTCCGATTCCCAATACCAGCCCGGCGGCGACCCATGGCCAGTAATGGCCTTTCCTTTTGCCCCCCGCCGGCCGCACGCGGTTCGCCGTGGCCGCCGTCGAGGTTGGTGCGGGTACACGCCGGAACGGCGCTTCCGGAGGTGCGCTCGCCGGCATCGAAATGGCCGAGCCAGCACGTTTTATCGAGGTCGCCAGCCCCCGTTCCGGACGGTGCGCTTCCGGCCCGGGCGGTAGGGGCGGTTGCGTCCGGGGGGCGGCCGGCTCGGCTACCGCCAGCTCAAATTCCCGGTGGCACTCCTGCCCGCGGATAGTCCCGTCCGCTTCCTGAAAAAAGAAGCCCGCCCTGGTGGCTCCGCTGGAGGACGGGCGCAATACCAGCGCCACCTGCCAGCTCTCGGGGAAAAAACGCCGGTGAAACTCCAGGTCTGTTTCGCCCAGGAAAATGCCGCCGCGCGTATGCGAGTGATACCAGCCCGCCAGCCTCGCGCCGTGCAACATCGGATCGCGGCTCGACCTCTCCAGCAGCGCATGGAGATTCGTCAAATCCCTGTCGGAAACCAGGAAGCCCGGCCCGTGCAGGTGCTCGCACTCCATCGGCCGGAAGGCCGTGATCCGCAGCACGCCCTCCAGATAAACTCCGAACAGCAACCCGGCCGTTTCCACTCCCCCGCGCGGGGCGGAGTAGAAAGCCTCTTGCACCGCCTGCTCGATCTCCGCCAACAGGACGGGTGAGTACTCGATCACGAACGGGCACTGCGCCACGTGCCACGCTTGCAAACGGGTTTCATTCGCGGTCTTCATCGAGCCTCTTCAACTGGCGTCTGCGCAACCTCTTATTCTATGCTCTGGCCCCGGTGTTCGGCTCGCCCATGTTTCACCCGGGTGTGAGACATAGAAGTGGCTGCCGACGCGATTCGTCTGCAAAGAGGCTTGAA
>JBKQVG010000432.1:0-3944 GCA_052325345.1 Bryobacteraceae bacterium | reverse complement strand
GTTGAGGCCGTGATTGTTGGGCAGGCGCGCGAGCACTGCGGAAGCGTGGATCTGTGCCGGGGGCCGGCTCCACGGCAGCGGCCGGTCGACGGCGGTAAAGGTGCAGTCGACGAAGACGTTGCCGTGGTTCGCTTCGGTGTTGCGAATCCACATGAAGGGCCCTACGGAGCGGATCTCGCAGCGGCGGAAGAAAGCGGGGCCGACCCCGAGGATGGTATCGCCGTCGCCGATGATCAAGCTATCGGTGAGATAGACCGAGCCGCGCAGATTGAGCGCATCCCCGGACCCTTTGATATTCATGTGGCTGACGATGTTCCTCGATCCGGAGATCAGCAGACCTTCGGCCTGGCCGAAAAAGTAATTGTTCAGGCTGAAATTGATGAACTCGATCCCGGTGGAATCATAGGCGGAGAACGCGCAGCGGCGGGACGGTCCCGGCATGGGCGGGTTGAATGCGCTGTTGTTGCCGTAGCCGACCTGGACCTTGTCGCGATCCTCGCCCCGGAAGGTGAGGTTGGCCTTCTTGCGGAAGAAGACGATCTCCTCGTAGGCGCCGTTGCGTATGAAGATGGTCACCCGCTGGGGCGGATTGTCGGGAACGAAGTCGACGGCGCCCTGGACTGTATTGAAATCGCCGCTGCCATCGGCCGCCACGACGACGCGCGTGCTATTGGCAGGCGGTGGATCGGGTTTGGTGGTGAAACGCCAGGCGTCGTCCGTGGTGAAGCCCGCGAAGACTCCGGAGCCGAGCGTCAAAACGCCTGGGTCGATCTGCACGATGTACTCATGGCCGTACCGCAGGACGTTATTGTGGGGATAAATCGTCGTCACGTTGCCGTGAATGATGACGGGGTAGAAGTGAAAGTCGGCCAGACCGCCGATGGTTGTGAGCTGGTAATTGTGCAGATCGGCGGGTGTGGTTCTCACGGCCGGCGTTGTCGTGGTGGGCGAGGTGGGGGCGGAGGAGTCCTGCGCAACCGTGTTCGGACGCGCGGCGGTGATCCGCCGCGAAGGGTCGGGGCCGGCGGGGATACTGAGATCGAGCGTGTCCACCAGGTGGTGGTCCGCTGCATCGTAGATGCGAATCTGGCCGGACTTTCCAAGCGTGGGAGGGCTTGAGAAACTCAGGACCAGATGCGTATCGGGATTGACGCGGGTGGCATGATTGGCGGGGAAAGACGTAACGGCTGCCTGTCCGCGCACGGCAGTTAACAGGGCCAGGGCCGCAAGCGCGCAAAACGGCCAGGTCACCGAGTGAGGTCTCATGGCGAGTGCTCCTGAAGTCATCAGATCCAAGACAAGACACTATCACAGTCTGAAGAGCTGTATATGAGCTCCAACTTGGCGATTTGGTCGACGATTTTCGCGAACTCCAGCCATGGCTCTGGAACGAGCTCCGCCGTATGCCGATCAGTGGTCCGCCCCACAAGATCGCTGCGGTGGCGCGCCATTCGCCTGCCCACGGGGCAGCATCGCCGAAACCAAATGACAGCGGCGACAGGAGCGCCCGCGCCACGGAGGGAAAGAACGTCGGCTTGAAAGCCGACGCTGCAGACTGAGAGTCCGCGCCACGGACATTCGTCGCGGCGGCAATAGAAGTTGACGGATTGTCATACAAGGAGGCGTCTGAAACCACAGCCTGCCCGTTGCTATGATTAAGACGTTTATATCCGAATAGCGGAGTCCTCATGGCAACCACCGCAGCCCCGAGCTCACTATCGCTCGACGAACAATCTTTCGCCGACCGTATGATCGCCTCATACGCCGGGATGCCTGGAGCGTTGCTCTCCATCCTGGAGAAGGTCCAGGAACACCATCCCCACAAGTATCTTCCCCCCGACGTTTTGGAATACATCGGCGACCGCATGGATGTCCCGCTGGCCCAGATCTATAGCGTCGTTACTTTCTTCGCTTTGTTCAACCTGGAGCCGCAGGGGGAGCATACCATCTGCATCTGCCGCGGAACAGCGTGCCACACGCGCGGCTCCCGCAACCTGCTCGAGCGGCTCCGCCTGGAGCTCGGACTGCCCGAAGAAAGCGACGGCAGCGCCGACAAGCTGTGCGTCACCACGCCCGACGGGCGCTACTCGCTTAGAACCGTCGCCTGCTTCGGCCAGTGCGCCCTCGCCCCGGTGGTGGAGGTCGACCACGCCATTTTCGGGCACGTGAATGAACAGGCGCTGCACCGCGAGATCGAGCACCTCAACGGGAGGAAAGCGTGACCCGCATTCAGGATATCGGCACCTTCGCCGCGGTCCGCGAAGCGGGCATGGCCAAGCTTGTTCCCAACCGTCCGCGCATCGGCGTCGGAATGGGCACGTGCGGCGCCGGCAACGGCGCCGAAGCCGTGTATCATGCATTCGCCGAGGCCATCGGCCAGCAAGGCCGCGACGTCAAATTGGTGTCGGTCGGCTGCTTCGGATTCTGCGCCGAGGAGCCGCTGGTCAACGTGCGCATTCCGGGCAAGGCGCTGGTCGTACTGCGCCGCGTGCGCACCAGCGACGCCGCCCGCATTCTCGACGGCATCGCCGCCGGAACCGTTCCGGACGATCTCGCTCTCTGCAAAATCGAAGAGTGGGACCACCTCACCGCCCACATCCAGTACGGCTCCGGTTTTCCCAAGATTCCTTCCTGGCAGGAGGTCCCCTTCTTCAAGCCGCAGAAAAAGATCGTGCTGCGAAACTGCGGCCTGATCAGCCCCGACGATATCGAAGAGTACGTCGCAGTGGGCGGTTACCAATCCTTATATAAGGTGCTGATCGACGCCACCCCCGAGGTTGTCATCGAGCAGATCAAGGCCGCCAAACTCCGCGGCCGCGGCGGCGCCGGTTTTCTCACCGGCCTTAAATGGGATTTCCTGCGCAAGGCCGCCGGCGAACACAAGTACGCCATCTGCAACGCCGACGAAGGCGACCCCGGCGCCTACATGAACCGCAACGAGATCGAAAGCGATCCGCACTCCTTGCTGGAAGGAATGATCATCGGCGGATACGTCATGGGCGCCACCGAGGGCATCATCTACGTGCGCGCCGAATATCCGCTCGCCGTCCACCGGCTCAACCGGGCCATCGACCAGGCCAGGCAGTCGGGCGTGCTCGGCGACAACATCATGGGGCGCGGCTTCCAGTTCGACATCCGCCTGGTGGAAGGCGCCGGCGCATTCGTTTGCGGCGAGGAAACGGCGCTGATCGCGTCGCTCGAAGGCTTCGCCGGAAGGCCCCGGCCCCGTCCTCCTTTTCCCGCCCAAAAAGGTCTCTGGGGAATGCCCACCAACATCAACAACGTCGAGACCTGGTACAACATCGCGCCCATCGTGGCCAAGGGTCCGGCGTGGTTCAGCGAAACCGGCAGCACTAAGAGCGCCGGCACCAAGGTCTTTTCGCTGGTCGGCAAGGTGAACAACACCGGCCTGGTCGAAATGCCCCTCGGAACCCCGCTGAAAACCTTCATCTACAACGTCGGCGAAGGCGGCGCCGGCGGCAAGCTGGTAAAGGCCGTGCAGACCGGCGGGCCTTCCGGCGGCTGCATTCCTCAGGAAATGTTCGACACTCCGGTGGATTACGAGACGCTGGCGCAGCTCGGCTCCATCATGGGCTCGGGCGGCATGGTGGTGATGGATGAAGACAACTGCATGGTCGACGTGGCCCGCTACTTCATCGAATTCACGCATTCGGAATCCTGCGGCAAGTGCATTCCCTGCCGCGTGGGCCTGGATCAGTCGCTGCGCATTCTGAACGCCTTCACCCGCGGGCGCGCGGCGGAGTCGGATCTCGACCGGCTGGACGAAATCGGCCGCATGGTGCGCGACACCTCGCTTTGCGGCCTCGGCCAGAGCGCGCCCAACCCGCTGCTCACCACCATGCGCCATTTCCGGCACGAGTTCGAGGACCACATCCGCGCCAAACGTTGCCGCGCCGGCGTCTGCGAAGAGCTGGCGCTTTCGC
>JBKQVG010000431.1:0-22856 GCA_052325345.1 Bryobacteraceae bacterium | reverse complement strand
CGGCGCCGACCTGGGCTTCGGCGGAGCGAATGGCCTGAGCGCGGCTGACTTTATCGAGCCCTTCGAGATGGCGCTGGGCGGTATCGAACTGGCTTTGGGCCTGCACCATGGCGACCTTGGCGTCGTCGGCCAGTTTTTGGGCGAGGGCGCCCTCCTTAACCAGCGCCACGCGGCTTTCGTAAACCTTATTGGCGGCTTCGAGCGCCTGGCGGGCCGATTCGACGTCGGCCTGGGCCTTGGTCTGGTCGTCCTGAACGGTGGCGCCGGTGAGGGTCTGATAAGCCGCCTGCGCCTGTTCGTACTGGCTCTTGCTTTCACTGGCGGCGGCGGCCAGGTCGCGGCTCTCGAGTTCCACCAGCAACTGGCCGGCGCGAACGTGATCGCCGCGATTTACCAGCACCCGCCGCACCGGCGCGCCGATCTTGGAAGTGACGTTGGCCTGGTTGATGGGGTACAGAATGGCGTCGGCGGTGACCATGTGGTCGATGGCGCCGCGGACCGCGGTTTCGACCAGGACCGGGGTGGGCGCCTCGGTGTCCTTTTCTTCTTCCTTCTTGCCGCAACCGGCGAGAAGGAGGGAAGCAATAGCGACTATTGTGAAGCAGGCCTTGGGCCTGCATAGTGTCGCCCTGTGGGGCAGACCATCGCTTTTTTTGGTCCGCCACACGGGCTGGGAACAGGTAAAGGTCAGTGCCATGGCTATAACGTTCCGGTAAGAATCTTCAGGTTGTCGAGGGCCACTTGATAGCGCGCCAGGCCGTCGTCATAAGCGTTGCGCGCCGTGGTGACGGTGGTTTGGGCATCCACGACTTCGAGGGCTACCGCTTCGCCGGCCTGGTAGCGGAGCACGGTCAGGCGCAGGCTTTCGGCGGCCAGATCGACGGAACGGCGCAGCGAATCGAGTTGCGATTGAGCCGCCCGCGCCTCGGCGTACATGGCGGCGACGGCGCTATCGAGGGTGCGGCGGGTGAGCGCCAGATCGAGCCGCGCCTGGTCCCGTTTCTCCTCGGCCTGCTTGACCTTGCTGTGAGTCGCGCCCCAGTTCCAGAGCGGGACATTCAGCGTCACCGCGGCGGCATACCCCAGATTCTTGCGCCCCTCGACTTCAGTGTCGGGAAGCGTGCTGCGCCCGGTAGCCGGTGTCGGATAGCCGGTGCGCGCGGCGAACTGGTTGGCGTCGATGCCGTAAAAAAAGTCCAAGCTCAAGGATGGCAGGTAGCCGTAGCGCGCCACGCTGATTTCATCGCCGGACTGGAGCAGGCTGGCCTGCGCGCTCTTGAGATCGGGATTGGAGGCGGCGGCTTGGGAGCGCGCCTCGGCCAGTTCCGGAAGGGCGGCGGCCGGCGCAAGGTCGTCCACCACATCGAAGCTCGAGCTGAAACTGGAGAAGATCAAAACGCCGAGAGCGATTTTGGTCTTCTCGATGGCGGCTTCGGCTTCACGCAGATCGCGCCGCCGCTGCTCCAGATCGATCTGGGCCTTGATGACGTCGGAATGGGCGCTTTCGCCGCCTTTTTCGAGATCCTGCGTGATGGCCAGGAAGCGCTCGGCCTCGCGCACGCTGGTCTGCGCATTTACGAAGTGGCGCTGGGCGGAGACGATGGCGTAGTAATCCCCGACGACGGTGGCGTCGAGGCCGCGCGCGGCCACTTCCACTTTGGCGCGGGCCAGCGCCTCGGCGGCGGCGGCGCGGCGCACTTCAGCGTTGCGCACGATGGCCAGCATTTCCTGGTGCAGCACGGCCTGCTCGTTGTAGACATGCACGCCGTCGTTGGCCACGAACACGCCGGATTGCGTGCCGTTGCCCTCGGTATAGAGAAACTGGTTGAGGGCGCTGAGGGAAGGCAGGCGGGCCGCACGCGCCTGGGCGGTATCTTCGCGGGCCTGGAGAACCGCCAGGTTGGCGCTCTGAATCTGGCCGGCGTACTGCCTGGCGCGGGTCAGGGCATCGGCAAGCTTAATGGCCGGCGGCGCCGCGCCGGGCGGGGTTGTCTGGGCTGGGCAGATCGACGGCAGGCTTAGCCCTGCAAGTGCGAAGGGCCAGCACCAGGCGAATGCTTTGGAATTCATGGCGAATCGCTAGTGTAGCTTTTAGTGCAGCACCGCAACCTGAAGAATCACTGAACGGCCGTCCTCCGCCGCGTTGCGCATCGAAAACCGGCTCATCGTGGGGCGGCGGGTTGGCCAGGATTAAAAAACTCTAATCAATGCCCGGGCGACCGGTTTGGATGTAAGCTACAGATAACCCAGGAAGTTCAATTGGAAGTCCTGGATACTCCGCGAAGCTGTCATGACTCACCGTTCTCTGGCCGGTGCGGTGCTGCTGGTTTGCAGCCTGCAGGCTGCGACTCCCGCCGAGTATCGCCAAAAGGTCGGAGTGTACGTTTGGGGGAAACTGGCCAGCGAACTGCAAACTGCCGTGGCCGACGCGAAACGCCTGGGCGCCGACCACGACCTTAGAGTCTACATCGGGCCGGCTGCATCTTGGGATCCCTCCGGAAAAGACGACAACTCTCCGCTGTACGTGAAGGTCGAGCGCGCGGACTACCACGCTTTACTCGCCGCGTTCCCCGTCGTCATGCTCACCGCCTATGACAGCGCGTCTTTTGAGAAGTACAAATGGGGGCGCCTGGACGCCGCACATTTGGCCTCCACCAGGGACGAGTTCCGCCGCTTTACACTGGAATTGGCAAAGATGCCGGGCCGCAGGATCGTCTCCAACTGGGAATTCGAGAACGACTGCCATGTGGACCAATGGGATGCTTGCAAGGAATATTATCAGGCGCGCCTGGACGGAATCCGGCAGGGGCGAAAGGAAGCTAAGGCGTTGGGCTATCCGGGCGAAATCCTCAGCGCCTTCGAGTTCACCATTCTGCCGGGCTATACCGGCAAGCGCTCCGGCATGGTCGATGTAGGGGCCGGACTCAGAGGGGTAGACTTCTTTTCTTACAGCGCCTGGGCATCGATCGGTTGGGATTTCGACGCTCCCACGATGTATAAGAGCTTCGCGTGGGGCGTCCATGTCCTGCGCGAGTTCGCCGCGCTGAAGAAGCTGACGGCCCGGCTGATTATCGGCGAATTCGGCGAATACTGGAACGCGCACCCCACCTCCGAGCGCATGAAGTCTCTGGTGGACGCCAGCATCGACGGGGGCGTCGAGTATCTGTTCGATTGGGTGTTATACGACCAGCCGGGAAATAAAGACGACCACGGGCGCGACGCTTCCCATTTCGGCAAGTACACACTGGATCGCAAGCTCACGCCGCAAGGCAAGGCCTTTCAAAGCTGGTTCTTGGTCCCGGTCAGGCCACTCTCGAAAGCCACGGCGAAATAAATGGGCCAGCCGCCTCCAGTTCTGGGCACGGATTCGCGGAAAGCTTCCCCGGCCGCTCCACCGAGAGCCGCGGGCCGCCGTATTTCCGAGTTGGATGGGCTGCGCGGCATCGCCATCTTACTGGTGCTCTTTTTTCATTTCACGCCGGCCAGCGGCCCCCTGTTTTTTCTAGCTCACGTATTCCAGGCGGGTTGGATCGGCGTCGACCTGTTCTTCGTCCTCAGCGGCTATCTGATCACCGGGATCTTAATCGACAGCGTCGGACGGCGGCATTACTACCGGAACTTCATCGTCCGCCGCACCCTCCGCATTTTTCCGCTGTACTACGCGTGCCTGGCCCTGTATGGCTTTCTGACGTTTTACCCGTATCCGGTGCACTGGCGAGAGTATCTGCATGCCGGCGGCGCGCTGTGGTATGTGGGTTACCTGGGAAATGTGAAAGTCTTTCTACAGAACGCCTGGCCGGGCGCGGCCGTTCTTACACCGCTTTGGTCGCTGCAGGTGGAGGAGCAATTCTATCTGAGTTTTCCGCTTCTTGTCTGGGCGGTCCAGCGCAAGACGCTGGCCAGGATCCTGCTAGCTTCGGTGATTGCGGCATTCGTGCTTCGCGGCATTCTCACCTTGGCCATGCCAGGCAACAAAATGGGCACTTACGTCCTGATGCCCTGCCGAATGGACGCGCTGGCGATGGGCGGCCTGATCGCGATCGCCCGGCGCGATTCGCCCGAACGTCTCGGGAGCCGCTGGATCGGCTGGGTCACGGCAGGCTGTGCTCTAACATTCCTGGTAGTGTGCCTGACTTATTGGGAAACACCATGGTCGGCGGCCATGAGGACGTTGGGCTTCACCGCCATCGACCTGGCCTTCACGGGGACACTCGTGCTGCTGATCAACGGGCGGCACCGCGTCCTCGTAGCGCTGTGCCGGCTGCGGATTCTGGTCTGGCTCGGCACGATTTCCTACGGACTGTATCTGCTTCATATTCCCGCCAAGATGGTGGCCGACGGTTGGCTGGCGCCGCGGCTTGGAATCGCGCCGCAGGGATCGGCGGCGATGTTCGTTTCCATGGCCGTCGCCATAAGCGCCGCGTCCCTTTCGTGGCTGGCGTTTGAATCGCAAGTGTTGAAGTTGAAGGAGCGGTTCACAATATGATGGTGGGGCATGCTTTAGCTTGCCCAGCCGCATGCGGAGCATGCCGGTAAGATTGTTTACCCACGATTGCATTAAATACGCATGCGCGTTACGCGTCAACTGGCCGCGGTGAGCACTGCACCGTAATTCGGTAGCTGGCTGCGAAACCCCCCAGTATGGGAGTTTCGTTGCCTGGCACCAGACCGTGTCACCGAATTGACCGAATTGGCTCGAGAAAGGGCGTGGTGCGCGCGCTCCCGGCATGCTAATATTCGCCCTGAAGGAGCAGCAGCGGACCTTTTTGGGGAAAGGAGAGCATGAGAATGGCACTCATCCGGTGTCCGGAGTGCACGTCTGAGGTTTCTAGCAGGGCAGATGCTTGTCCGAAGTGTGGGTTTCCCTTCTCCAAAACTGAGTATCAATTTATCGAGGTCTATTCCGCCGAAGGCATTCTATTCGGCCAAGGGAGTTTAAACAGCGCGTTAGAAAACGGATGGCAGATAGTGGGCACAGACGAGTTCGTTGATGATGAGGGGGTCGAGGTCACAAAATACAAACTGGCCAGGAGAGTGTCGACTTTGGTGTAATGGTGACTAGGCAACGAAACTCCTGAACCGCTGGAGTTTCGCAGGTACGCCGCCGAATTGCAGTGGCGCTCACAAGGCCGTGTCGTCGCCAACCCGTCGAAGTCCCCCGGCCAATTTCAAGTTCCACCGATGCGGCCTCCTGGAATTGGCGGCCGAGGTCAGGCGAGCTTCGCGTGAGATCGGCCCCATCTTGACGCCCATGCGCGGACGAGAGCGGCGCCCCGCCAATGCTGCAGCATTCCCGCCGAAGTGCCTCCACAGTTACACTAGACCGCATGGGAGCCTTTCCCATTCTCGAAGGTACCGGCGCTACACCGCGCATCGGCTCGCTGCTGATTAAGCCGGCCTCGGCGGTGTGCAATCTGGATTGCTCCTACTGTTTTTATCTCGACCGCGAGGCCGATCCCTACCAGGCGCTTCCCGGCCGGCGCATGACCCTGGAGACGCTGGAGCGCCTGGTGGACAGCTTCCTTTTCTATTCCTATCCGGCGAGCGTGTTCGCGTTTCAGGGTGGGGAGCCGACCCTGGCCGGGCCGGCGTTTTTCGAATCGCTGGTGGAATTTCAGAAGCGGTACGGGCGAAACGGACAGACGGTTTCGAACTCGATGCAGACCAACGGCATCCTGCTGGACGACGCCTGGTGCCGCATCTTCAAAGAGACCCAATGGCTGATCGGCATTTCGATCGACGGGCCGGAGCAGGCGCACGATCTCTACCGCGTAAATAAAGGGGGCGCGGGCACCTGGCGCAAAGTCGTCCAAGGAATCGAGTGCCTGAAGAAGAACGGCGTGGAGTTCAACGCGCTGTGCGTGGTGAGTCAGGCGAATGTCCACCAGCCTAGGGAACTCTACCGCTTTTTCCGGTCGCTCGAAATCGAGCACATTCAATACATTCCACTTTCGGAATTCGACGGCCTGGGCCAGCCGCTGCCCTTCACCATTACGCCCGAGCAATACGGCACATTCCTGTGCGAGACGTTCGAACTGTGGTGGCCGGACCGGAGGCGCGTGCGGGTCCGCTACTTCGACAACATCGCCGAGGCGCTGGCGGGCCAAAAGCCCGGCGCCTGCACCATGCACGAAACCTGCGATAGCTACCTGGTGGTGGAATATAACGGCGACGTGTACCCGTGCGACTTTTTCGTGGAAGAGGGCTGGAAGCTGGGCAACGTGAACGCGGATTCCTGGAGCGAGATCGCGCGGCGGCAGCGGCGGTACCGGTTCGCGGCCACTAAAACCATCCCTCACGCCGAGTGCCAGGCGTGCGAATACCAATCGATCTGCCATGGCGGATGTCCCAAGCATCGCCATGACCAGCGAGGGCAGTTTGCCGACCTGGACTACTTCTGCCGCGCCTACAAGATGATCTTCGCCAAAGCCGTGGGCCCGCTGCGGGAGGAAGTGAAACGGATTGTGGGGCGGGGGCAGGGAACGTAATCGATCCAGCCGAGGTGGGACAGACGATCGTCTCTTGTCGTTCGTCAGGAGCTTTGGCGAAACATGACAGACCACGGAAGGCGATGGTCTGTCCCACCAGGCAGGCCGGCGGCACTGTCAATCGAGACCGCGATCAGTTTTCCGTTGGGGTCCTGTCGATATGGTCCACGATCAGGATCTCCATGGGCGCCTTGCGCGCCTCCAGATTCAAGCCATAGCGCGCTACCGAGTCATAGATCGACCCGGCTCCCTCCGGTGCGTCCGAAGGCGCATGCTCACCCGCGCCCGGAGGCGGCATTCCGCCGCCCATGACGCGCATGCCGCGGGTAGTTTCCGGCGAAAACACGAGGTCGAAGTCGTAGACGCCCTGGATTCCCGTCATGTCGACCACAGGGCGCTCGGTGAACCGCGAGATCATCTCTGCCAGATTCGAAAGCGTCGCCGCGGAAGCGTTCAAGTGCACCCCTCCTCCGGCATCCTGCACTTGCATGGACGTCTGGCCGCGCGGCTGTCCGCCCCTGCCCGATTCTGCGCCCGGCTGAACTTCCGCCGGTTTCAGCGTCGCGCCGCCCTTCTCCGCCACCAGCGCCCAGATTGCGTGATCCTTGGTTTCGCGATGCAAAATGAGATGGAACCGGTCGGCCAGCAGGGCCTGGAGCATTTCCGGAACCTGTTTCTTGGACGAGCCGGCGGGGAGTTTCGCCGCGATATCGAAGCGCGCGCCGCCGATCCAATCCGGCCCCTCCACCTGGAACTCCTTAACGCGATACGCCGTGCGGATGCAGTCCTTCAACGAGACGTTGCTGTACCGCAGCATGCCGTCGTCGGCGCTCATCTCGATCCGCACCTGGCCCATCGGCGAGGGCTGCGCCGGTTTGATCGACGCCACTTCAAACGCAATCTTTTCCGACGGCTGCTGGCCGAACAGGGCACAGCACGGAAGCAGCCATGCGCACAGAATCCATGATTTCATGTCCCCAGCATGCGCCGGCCCGCATGTTCCGCGCGCAAAATGTGTGTAAGGAATGTAAGGGCGCGGCCGCGAGCTGCTTCTGCCGCCTTCTGACTGCTGTCTTCTCACTTCCCGGAAGCA
This sequence comes from Bryobacteraceae bacterium, assembly GCA_052325345.1. Lineage (GTDB taxonomy): Bacteria > Acidobacteriota > Terriglobia > Bryobacterales > Bryobacteraceae > JBEKYD01. Next base: position 15,275 of record JBKQVG010000431.1, on the reverse strand, counting down.
TACGGTTTGGGCAGGTCGGCCACGGTGATTTTGTGGAACACGCCGGGACGCTCCGTGCGATAGTCGCCGAAAACGGCGGGTGCGCATGGTGTCTCTCGATCCTGCCCCAAGAGATACTACCCGAGAGAAAAGAGACTCTCCTGGCGGCGAAAACGGGTACTAAAGTACCCGTTTTCATCTCGTAATCCATTTATTCTTCGTGACCAGGGCTGAGAAAACCGGTACTTTGGTCCCGTTTCCGGGGCCTGATCGATGCGGATTGTTGCCGCCCGTTCTCCATTCCCCACAGCCCAGTATAGGGGCCGGGCGCCAAGAAGGGGCCTGCGGCGAGGGCTTCGTGAGGGCCATAACACTCGCAGGATCAGTCGATTGGGGGAAATTTTCATAATTGGTGACCGACGAAACGGAGGGCTACGCCGGACCCCCGCCAATGTGCACTCGTCCTGGTCTGTCGCCATCGAAAGGGCCGGACCGCAGACCACAGAAAAGGATGGTCATCCACGTTAGACTCAGTACGGCTCACTTAAGGCGTGCCATCCCAGCCCAACGTTGCCCGGGACGGCCGTATCTGGCCAACTTCCGAGTGGCCGACCACTCGGCGAGACGGGGACAGACGGAACGTTTTCCAGGAATTTCGTATCGCTGAAAACGTCCCGTCTGTCCCCACGTTCGTCTGCGGAATTTCGTATCGCTGAAAACGTCCCGTCTGTCCCCACGTTCGTCCCGTTCTCCGCGGGTTCGGTTCTCCCGTCTGTCCCCACGTTCTCCGCGGGTTCGGGCGGAACCAATGGCGACAGATGGAGCACGGTCTCTTCCGGGGCGCAGGCATCGTGCATCATCATCGCCATGCCGGCACCCCGCGTTCCTCAACGGTTCAGATCAGATTGCCTGGGTAACTTCTCGAAAGCAGACCTGGATAACTTCTCGCGAGCGCCGAAGAGCAACACAGACAAGGCAGTCGCGCGAACACCTAATTGGCAGTGGGAACCTTATCGACATGATCAACGACGATGACATCTAGAGGGATGTCTTTGACCTTCACGAGCTTCAGACCGAGTTGCCTTTGGAGCGCCACGAAAATGTTCGGTAACTCACTGGAAGAATCACCTGGGTCCGGTGGGGTGGCCATGGCCCCATTGGCAACGGCAAACTGGCAAGCGTCGCAAGAGAACCTCAGAGTGAAGTCGTATTTGCCGGTTAAGCCGGTCTTGTCCACGACACGGGGCTTCCGAGAAGCGAAGTCATTAGGGTCCTCACCCAGGGATTGAGCGATCAGCCGCCCCATACCTCGCACCAAATCGCTAAGGGGCTTCTCCTGCACCTGGACTATAATCACTCCCGGTCCGAGGGACGTAAACATCTGCGGCCCGGCCGGGAGAACCAAAGCGCCATCGGCGCCTCTCTTCGCCATCTGCGGCGTGTCTTGCATGACTGGGTTCGGATCGGCCCTCGATTCTCTCAATTTCGGGCCGCCCTCAGCGACGACGAGTTCGTATCCGGGGAAGGTGCGCTTTTCACGGTGGATTTCGAGATGGAAGCGATTTTGCAAAAGGTCCTGCATCATAAGGCGAAATTGTGCTCTCGTCGTGTCTGAGGGCATGGTCGCATCGATCTGATAAAGGTTTGGCCCCATATTCTCCATAAGCCAGGAAGGGCCGATGATTTGATCGAGGCCCACATCATAGGCTCTCATCAGCAGCGAGAACATCCCGACACAGCAAAGATGAATTCTGCCAGGATCGGCAGTCCCCGGCCCTCCACTGTTTCCGAAAACAGGATGAGATGCGAGCTTCACGAGCTTTACCGACGCCGCATCGAAGGTAGGTTGTTGCCCCAAGGTCACCGCGGCCGTGATGCAGCTGAAAAACGCGGTCCGTGCATAGGCACGCATCATCATCTCCTGGGCCGAAAGATTCAATACTAAAGAATTAGTATAACTGAACCCAGATTGTCAAGCCGTTGGCGCGATCGGAGTGGGCGTTTCGAGGTCATCTTGTCGAAAAACGCCCGACTCGCCGATGTGCGAGCCGACGCGCCTGCGAAGTCCCCTTGTGGGAAGCTTCGACCGGTTGACGCTCGGATTCGGGCGCTACGGACCTGAGGTCCTCATCCGGCAAACAGCTCCTCGGGCGCAGCGTTCCTTAATTTCAGCGGGCAGGCAGTCGCGCCATCTTCCCTTCCGTGCGTCGGGTGAACGGCGTTGACGCTAAACTGGATGCTTATGCCGTTCGTATTTCGCCATTCCATGTGCAACGAGGCGTTTGAGGGCCGCTCCTTCGCCGATGCCGCCAAGGCGATACGCCACGCGGGGTATACGGGCATCGAGATTGCCCCTTTCACCCTGGCGGAGCGCCCGGCGGATATCGGCGCCGCGCAGCGCCGCGAATACCGGGCGGCGATGGCCGGCGAAGGCCTGGCATTTGTCGGTTTGCATTGGCTCATGGTCAGCCCCAAAGGGCTGCACGTGACCACGCCGGATGCCGGGTTGCGGGCACGAAGTTGGGAGCATATTCGCGAGCTCATCGACCTGGCCGCCGATCTGGGCCCGGACGCGGTGATGGTTGTCGGCTCGCCCCAGCAGCGGTCCACCCCGGGCGGGCTGCCGCGCGCGGCAGCCACGCGCCACTACATCGACGGCTTGGCCTCGGTAGCGCCGCACGCCCAAAGCCGCGGCGTTACGGTGCTGGTGGAAGCGCTGCCCATGAACCAGGCAGACGTGATCGGAACGCTCGCCGAAGCCGTTGCCATCGTGGATGAGATCGCGAGCCCGGCCGTCGGCGCCATGTTCGACGTGCACAACGCGGTTGACGAGGCCGAGCCTCACGCCGCGCTGGTGGAGCGCTACTTTCCGTATATCCGCCACGTACACGTCAATGAGCTCGATGGCCGCCACTGCGGCGCCGGCGGCTACGATTTCAAACCTGTATTCGAGGTGCTGCGGCGCCGCGGCTACGGCGGCTGGATTTCGCTCGAAGCTTTCGATTTTACCCCCGGCGCCGACCGCATCGCCAACGAATCGCTGCGCCATCTGGAAGCCGCAATCGCCCAACTGAACAGTCACCCGCTATGAGCCACTACGTCGTCACCGGAGGAGCCGGGTTCATCGGTTCCGCCATCGTGCGCGCGCTCCTCGCCGAGGGCGCCCGCAAAATCGTCGTCATCGATAACCTGCTGTCCGGCCGCGAAGCGAACCTGGAGGAGGTTCGCGGCGCCATCGATTTTCAAAAGTCGGACATCCGCAATTACGATGAGATCGCGCCGCTCGTCCGCGGCGCGGCCGTGGTCTTCCACGAAGCGGCCATCCCTTCGGTGCCGCGCTCGATCGACGATCCGGTGCCCTCGCACGACGTGAATATCAACGGCACGTTCAACGTGCTGCGGGCGGCGCGCGACGGCAAGGCGGGGCGGGTGGTCTACGCGGCTTCGTCTTCGGCGTATGGCGACACCGAAGTGCTGCCCAAAGAAGAGTCGATGACGCCGCGGCCGAAATCGCCCTACGCGCTGCAAAAGCTGGTGGGCGAGTATTACATGAACGTCTTCTCGTCGGTATTCGGCCTGGAAACGGTCGCCCTGCGCTACTTCAATGTTTACGGCCCCCGGCAGGACCCGGGCAGCCCCTATTCGGGGGTGCTGTCCCTGTTCATGAAGGCCGTCCTCGAGCGCACCGCGCCCACCATTTTCGGCGATGGCAACCAGTCGCGCGACTTCACCTACGTGGAGGATGTGGCGCAGCTCAACCTGAAGGCGGCGCGCGCGCCCAACGTCTCCGGCAAGCTCTACAACGGCGGCAACGGCGGGCGCATTACCCTCAACCAGGCGTGGGCGCTGCTCCAAAAGCTGGAAAGAGTCGAGATTCCGCCCCGCTACGGCCCGCCGCGCGCCGGAGACGTACACGACTCCCAAGCCGATACCACCGCCGCGGTTCGCGACCTGGGCCATGCGCCCCGGTTCAGCTTCGAGGAGGGCATGCGCCGAACGCTGGAGTGGTATCGGGCTCAATAGGTAGGGCAGACGATCGTCTTTTGTCGTCCGTCATGCTTCCCGGCTGAGTTGACAGGCGACAAGAAGCGATCGTCTGTCCTACTTCCGTCCGCCGAACACCGCCAGCTCGAAAATCTTCAAGTAACAATCCACGTCCGTATACCCGATTTCGCGCAGCCACCGGCATTGCAGCTCGACCGGCGCCAGAATGTTCGCGGCCTTATCGGGACGGTGGTAATAATTCGCCGCCACTTGGGCGCGGGTCTCGTTCGGGTGCGCGGCGTGGAGGTGGTCGATGGATAGCTCGTCGTGAATGCCTATCAACCAATCGGTGGGCGAGGACACGCGTTCCACGTTGACAAACACGCCGCCCGCGGCCAGCAGGCCGTGGATCTCGCCGTAAACCTCGCGCTTGCGTTCGTCCGGTTGGTGGTGGATCGAGTAGCCTGAGATCACCGCATCGAAGGGAGCAAATGGCCGGACCGTATCGACCCAGTCTGGCGTTGCGTAGTCCGCTTGGACGTACTGCGCGCGGTTGCCATGGTGCGCCAGGCGCCGCCGCGCGGCCTCGATCATGGGCTCGGAGAAATCCGCCAGCACGCCGTGCGATGACGGGAAGCGGTCGAGCACCGCGTTGGCCAGCACGCCGTCGCCGCACCCGAGGTCGAGAAGCGAAAGAACCCGTCCCGGGCGGGCCGCGGCAATCAGCCGCAGCATCACATCGATCTGCTCCTGGGCCAGCGGGATGGCGGCCCGCACGCCTTCGAGATAAGTGGCTGCCAGGGCGGAACCCTGCCAGATCTTATCGGAACGGTCGTTTGTGGTCGTAGAGTCGCTCACATCTGAATTATGAGCGCCGATATTAGATTTATCAAATTTATAATTTTGTTCTATTGCATTAACCTAACTTATATATAACTGGGGACCGGAAGCCGGAAGCGCGAACTTCCGGCTTCTGTCTCTTTTACGAAAAGCTGCCGGTCGCCCCCTGGAACCCGCGGACCGCCTGTTTACCGAGCCACTTGACCACGCGCGTGGCGTCGTAGCAGTAAGCCAGGTTGTGGTTCAGCGTGGAGAAGCAATGCGGCTGGCAGCCCTTCTTCATTTCGTCGAGCTGCTTGGTTTCGAACCTGTGCTCGCCCACCGTGCCCCAATCGTAAGTGGCCGAGTACATGGGGAAACACGGGGCCAGCGTACCATCCACGCGGATGATCACGTTGTTGTGACCCGCCCGGCAGCTCCACTCCTGCAGCTTGCCGCGCATGAACTGCCGCATTTCGTCCAGCCGCTGCACCGAGTTCACCATCTTGTAACCCGACTTGTTCTTCTCGATCAGCCAATCCACCAACTCGTCCACCCGCGGCCAATCTTCCTGCCGGATGTAGGTGACGTTGTTCTCCAGGTGCGCGAAATTATCGGGCTCGATCATCGGAGTTTCATTGATGTGGTAATCGGTGGCGATCCGGTGCTCGCGGGCGATTTCGGTCAACTGGCGGACATCGTCCATGTTGTTGCGGCAGATGTTCATGTTGAAGAACACGGTATAGCCGTACCGATATTGCCGCCGCACCAGGTGATCGAAGTACTTGCGGATGGGAGTGAGGGCCTTGGGCAGCCCCGGCTTTTCGTCCATCGCGTCGACCGCCAGGTTGAAGGTGGCGACTCCGGCGTCCCCCAGGCGGTCGATCACGTCCGGCCGCAACAGCCGCCCGTTGGTGGGCACGTAGATCCAAAAGCCCTTCTTGGCGGCGTAGTAGACCACCTTGTGGACGAACTGCGGGCGCAGCAGCGGCTCGCCGCCCATTAAGGCCAGCACGCGGCAGCCGTTGTCGTGAAGCCAGTCGATGGAGCGCCGCGCCACTTCTTCGGTCATGCCCTTGACGCTGTTGTCGAAAGCCCAACAGTAGTGGCAGTCCAGGTTGCACTTCCACTCGGTAAATAGGTAAGCGATGATGGGGTGAAAATTGCCGGTGTAGAAACGCGAACGAAGATAAGGGAACAGCCAGCCGCGCGTGGCGCGGAAAATCAGGGGTGCTGTCCACGAACGCTTATCGGGAAAGACTTCGGGGTCCGGGACGCTCGCGAGTTCCGGATGTTGCGGATAAACCGGCTCGGGCAATGTAATCGGGTCGCTCGGAGACGGCGCCAGGCTCTTCGGCCGGTTACCGTTCTTGGCATTTTTGTCGACAAGTAGTTGGTGCAACTGGACATCTACGCGAAAGGCGGGGTGGCCGCCATTAGTTTTAGAATCGGATTGAAGTTCCATCCACGCTCCTCATTAGTATTTTTATATCCAAGAAATCTGTGAAAAAGGTTTACCGCACGCGGAACAATTCGGTTGTTTTCAGAGTACGACAGGCCGCAGGTTTGGTGGAAGTCCCGGTTTGTTCGCCTCCGCACGTATGACGCTGCGCGACTGCATCCTTGGTACAAAAAAGGAGTGGACACCGAACGGCATAGTCGCCGATGCTTTCTGCATGTTGCCGGGGGCGCGGTTGCGGGTACCTGGAATCCACCGGCCCGATGGCGGACGGCCTTTCGGGGAAAGGCCGGAAACATCGGCCCGTCGAGCCCTGTCTGGCGGCGGGCACGCGAGATCGTGCGCGGCGGGCAACTGGGCGGAATTGCCTTCTGCCGGAGTTCTCTCGGTGGCGCCTCCCGCGATCGGTTGTTCGCCCTGATCGATTGCGTTCAGTTCGTTTTTGACGAGGTCGCGCCGGTTTCGGTCAGCGTACAGGCGGGCCGGCTGGGCCAACCGGCGAACCTCGTGGCCACCTTCCGCTACCCTGGATTCGTAGCTGGCTTCGAGCAGCGTGAGGGGGCCGCGGAGTCCACCGTGATCTGCGGAACCGACGCGACGCTCGTAGTCGGTCCTCATGATTGTGGGGCAGGTTGGTCAACCTGCGGACCAATTGTCGATCGGTCCAGCCGGGCGTGGCCCGGCCATGCTCGGCCCATCCGCGTCTCGCGCCGGCGCAGTTTCCTGGCGTCGATTGGCTCGGGACGGGAGCCGGTGGCGGATCTTGAAACCTGCGCGCCGTCTTTTGCCGCCGGCCGGCTGCTGGAGACGGCATTGCGGGAAGGCCGGGTGATAGACTGCCGCGTGGGGTTGGAGGGGGTATGGACCTAGAGTGGATTCGACGCGTGTGCATGGCGTGCCCGCACGCCACCGAGCAAGTTCAGTGGGGTGCGGACCTGGTCTTCAAGATCGGAGGCAGAATGTTTGCGGCTGCGCCCACGGAGCCGGCTCCGGTCAGCCTCTCGTTCAAATGCACACCCGAGCAATTCGCCGAATTGACCGAGCGGCCGGGCGTGATTCCCGCGCCTTATCTCGCGCGGGCGCACTGGGTAGCGCTCGAAAGCGAAGACGCGCTGCCGCGGGCGGAAATCCAGCGCTTGCTGCGGCAGTCTTACGATCTGGTGATGGCCAGGCTGCCGAAGAAGAAACAGGCCGAGCTGAGAGCTACGGCTCGTCCTTGACTCGTCGGCGCCGAAGCGCCAGCCCCGCTCCCAGCAGAATCGCGATCAGAACCGCATCCACGGCATACCGCATGGTTTCGCTGGGGTGCAAGACGCGGACTGAAAACGGGTCCTCCAGCATCATGTCGCCGCTCACTTTGCTGAGGATCGCGACGCCCAGGTACACAGTCACCGGGTAACGGTTGAGTATGACGGCGAGCAGGTTGCTCGACATCACCACGAACGGGATGCTGACCGCCAGGCCGAAGACGATCAGCCCGATGTTGCCCCGCGAGGCCCCGGCGATGGCCAGTACGTTGTCCGTGGACATGGTGAGATCGGCGAAAATCACGTACCAGATCGCTTGCGCCAGGCGGCCGGCGGCCGGCGCGGCTTCCGGCGGCGATTCGGCATCGCGCATCACTTTCCAGGCGATCCACAGAATCAACAATCAGCCGCCCAGCTTCAGAAATCGCAGGCCAAGCAATTGGGCGGCCGCAAACGTCAGGCCCACGCGCAGAATCACCGCGCCCGCCGCTCCCAGCGACGAAGCGATGCGCCGCTCCCGGGTGGGAAGCGCGCGCACGGCCATGGCGATGACCAGGGCATTATCGCCCGCCAGCAGCAGGTCGATCAGAATCAGAGACAGGCCGTTCAGCAGGAACTGGGGCGCAGTCATCGGGGGGGCGTCTTTCCAGTCACCTTGGCCGCCTTCGCCACTCTTTCAGGCGCCGGAAAAAGCGGGTCGCAATGGCGGCGTCTTCTTGGATGCGCGCCTTGAGTTCCTCGGGGGAATCGAAGCGGACCTCCGCGCGGACGCGCTTCAAAAACTCGACGGCAATGCGCGCGGGGGCGTCGCCGGAGAAATCGTCCAGGAGGTAGGTTTCGATGCTGAGACGGCTGCTTTCGCCAAAGGTGGGACGGTAGCCGACATTGGTAAGGGAGTTCCAGCGGCGCGAGCCATCGAGGTCGCGCGTGCGGGTCAGGTATACGCCGCGCGCGGGAATCATGGCCGCCGGCGTGGCCAGGTTCAGAGTGGGCACGGTCTGGCGGGAGCCGACGCGGCGCCCGCTCACCACCTCGCCCTCCAGCGCGTACGGGCGCCTGAGGAAACGCGCCGCCGTAGCCACATCGCCGCTGCGAACCAATTCCCGAATGGCGCTCGACGAAACCACCTGCCCGCGCCAGGCGACGGCGTCGACGATCTCGACCGTGAAGCCCAGCTTCGCGCCGAGTTCGCACAGCACAGCGGCGTTCCCCGACTGGTTTTTCCCAAAGCGAAAGTTGTCCCCCACCAGCACGGCACGGGTGCCCAGCCGATCGACCAGCAACCGGCTCGCGAACTCTTCCGGCGAAAGCCCGGCCACCGAGCGGTCGAACGGCAGGATGAGAGCCTGCTCGATGCCTTCTTCGGCCATCAGCGCCACGCGTTCCTCGGGCGCCGTCAGCAGGCGCGGCGAGCGTTCGGGGGCGACTACGGCGGTAGGGTGCGGATCGAACGTGAGCACCGAAGGCCGCCAGCCGTTGGCCGCGGCCAGTTCCCGCACGCGCTTTAGAATCCGGCGATGGCCCAGGTGGACGCCGTCGAAATTGCCGATGGTGATGGCGCTGGGGCCGAAATCGGCGGGAACTTCCGCCAGGCTGCGAAAAATCCGCATGGACTACCGGGCTTCCTCCACCAGAATTTCCAGACCGTCGTAGGCCAACCGCACATGGGGCGGCAGCAGGCTCTCGGCCCGCGCGTGCCCCAGGTCGTGGCAGATATGGGTAAAGAAGGTGCGGCGCGGGGCGAGCTGCTCCACGACTTTGAGCGATCGCTCGACGGTGGAGTGCGTCGGGTGAGGCTTGTAGCGGAGCGCGTCCAGGAAAAGCACGTCCAGCCCTCGCAGCCGCTCCATGGAAGCCGCCGGAATATCGCTGTGATCGGTAAGGTAAGCGGCGGCGCCGAAGCGGAAACCCAGAATCGTCTGCGTGCCGTGCAGCACCGGAACCGGCAGGAACTCCAGGCCGAAGACGTCCACCGCCGCGCCGTCCAGCAGCTTGACGTCGAGCCGCGGAATGTTGGATTCCTTCTTGCCGCCCTCGAACACATATTCGAAACAGCGTTGGATGGCGGCCATGGTGGGCTCGGTGGCATAGATCGGAATGCGTTCCTTTTGGCGGAAGTTGAACGGCCGCACGTCGTCCAGTCCCATGATGTGGTCGGCGTGCGCGTGGGTGAACAGGATGGCATCCACGCGCTCCATGCCTGCGCGGAGAGCTTGATAGCGGAAGTCGGGGCCGGTATCGATGACCACGTTATGGCCCTCGTAGGCGACCAGGATGGACGGCCGAAGGCGGTTGTCGCGGGGATCGGCGGAGGTACAAACTTCGCAGTGGCAGCCGATCGTAGGCACGCCCACGCTGGTGCCGGAGCCGAGGACGGTGATCTTGAGCGGGGCCGCCATTCAGGCTTTCTGCGCCGCCTGGGCCGCCTCGGCTGAAACTTGAACGAAGCGAAAGCGCAGTTCGGTGAGGGTGTTCTCCAGCAGGCGCTGTTCCTCGATGGTCAGGTTGCCCTTGGTTTTCCCAACCAGAATGGCCATGGTATCGATACTGTGGCGGGCCAGATCCAGGTCCGGCTCGGCCTTCTCCTCCTCGCCGAATGTTACCAGTCCGAGCTGCATTTCCGCCTGGGCGCGTAGCGACAGCACCAGGAACGTAAACGTCGCCGGCGGCAGGCCAGGCCGCTCCGACCTAGGGGTTTGAGTATCCGGTTCACTCATCAGTCCTTATTTTACAGAAGCCGACAGCAGTCAGCGGTCCGTGGTCAGCCGAGGAGTGGGATGATCGCCTCTTGTCGTCTGTCGGGCCTGCGGGCACACAACCCTTCGACGGACGACGAAAAGCGATCCTCTGTCCCACCTCCGATCGCGGAACGCTTGCCGCCCCGCAACCTGCTAGGATGCGAGTTCCATTCACGCATGGCTCAGGCATTCTTTCTTTTGGCGCTGGTGGCGTTGCTCCTGGCCTTGTTCTCGGCCCGTCTGCAGCGATTCGTTTCCGCCGTTTTGCGCGCGCGCCCGGCCGCGTTCTGGCTGGCGCCGGTGCTCGCGAGCGGGGTGTTTATAGCCGCGTCGCTGCTGGTGGGCGCGGCGAGTTGGCCGCTGACGCTGGCCGTTCTGGCTTATACCGCCGTGCCGTCGGCCTGCGCGGCCAGGCTTGGACCCGCCGCCAGCCCGCGGCCCCAGGCCCTCGACTTCCTGGCGATTCTGCTGCTCTGGCTGCCGCTGGAGTTGAACGTGGCCAAACCGTTGGTGCCGGCGGCGGCGCAAGGGTTTTTGCATTCGGTGGCCTACGGCGTGGCCAACCTGCTGGGCCTCGCGATCTTCCTGCTCTTCCGTGGCTTCGCGGGGATGAAATATAACCTGCCGCGCCGCGCGTCGGACCTCTGGATGGCGCTGGCGGGTTTCACTGCCGCCGCTCCCGTGCTCATCGGTATCGGCATCGCCATCGGGTTCATCCCGCTCCCGCATTTGCACCCCGCCACGGCCGGCAAGATGGCCGCGGCCGCCGTCCTGATTTTCCTCGGTACGGCGCTGCCCGAGGAAATCCTGTTTCGCGCGCTCATCCAGAACTTCATCTTCGAGCGCTGGGGAGACACCACCGCCAGCCTGGTGGTCGCCAGCGTCATTTTCGGCTGCTCGCACCTGAACAACGGCCCGCAGGCGCTGCCCAACTGGCGGTACGCGATTCTCGCCACTATCGCCGGTTTCGCCTACGGCAAAGTGTTTCAGAAATCGTCCAGCATTACCTCGTCGGCGCTATTCCATATGATGGTGGACTGGACCAAGCATTTCTTCTTTTGAGAGTCAGGGCGCGAGAACTAAGCTCCCGACTTCCGCGGCCATCGGGGGTGGTGCGGTTGCCGTTGATTTAAACGCGGAGTCGGAAGCCGGGAGCCGGAATGAACCGCGCGCCTGCGTCACGGTTACCCGCAAGAACCCCGGCGTTGTGTTTAGTACCGTTGTACGGGTTCACCCTAACGGAGCTTCCCCAGATGACGGCCCGGCCCGGCGCGTCCTTACATCACCATGAGCACCAGTCTGGACGGGTGTTGTCTATCGTGATAAATACTCTCGGTGGCCTTGAAGGGGCGGGTTTCGCTTGCGACTACCGTTCCGGTATTGGGGTTGCGGTCGAAGCGGGGGAAATTGCTGCTGGAGATTTCGAGCCGGATGCGATGGCCCTTCTGAAAGACGTTGCCGGTGACGCCGGCGTCCACGGTGATGCGATAGACCTGGCCGGGAGTGGCCAGCGCGGCGTGCTCGAGCGAGGTGCGGTAGCGCAGGCGCAGGATGCCGTCGGTCAGGTTACGGGCCGTGCCGTCCGGGAACACATCGACGAGCTTGGCGGTGAAATCGGTATCGCGCGCGGTGGTGGAGACGTACAGCTCGACGGCCACCGGGCCGATGACTTCCAGGTCGCGGGCGAGCGGCGCGGTGGAATACGTCAGCACGTCCTTGCGTTGTTCGACGGAGCGCTGATCCATCGGTCCCCACGGCAAGACGCGGGGATTGCAGCAGACGGCTCCGCCGCGGGTAGGAACCGGATTGGCTGGGTCGTAGACATAGCGGTCGGTGGCGGCGCGGCGCGCCGGCCTGTCGCCCAGGGCGGCGCCATCTTCCAGATAAAACTCTTCCGGCCGGGCTTGTTCGGGAGGCCATTCCTGGAATGCGCGCCAGCGGTTGGCGCCCATGACGAAGACGCGCGCCGGCGGCTCCGACAGCAGGGGCGAATCCTTACCCAGCAGCCACTGATCGAACCAGGCGATCTGGAGCGACCGGATGGGAAGCCGGGAGCCGGACCCGAAATCGACGCCGGAAAACTTCATCGACATATTGTGGGGCCACGGGCCGATGACGATACGGTTGAGCCCGGAAGTCTTTCTCAGGGCCGCGTACGCGTCCAGGTCGCTTTCGACGAAATTGTCGTACCAGCCGCCCACGGAGAAGACCGGTACCCGCACTTTGGCCAATTGTTCGCGCACGCTGATGGCTTTCCAGAAGGAATCGAAGGCCGGATGAGCCACCGCGGTCTGAAACATCTCGACGGTGCGGCCGGTGGCGGCGACGTCGGCGGTGCGGACGGGAAGGTGGAGGACGAAACTGGAGAAGTCGGGATGGTAGCCGAACACGCGCAGGTTTTCGGCCATCCATTCCAGGCGGTGGCCAAGCTGCATGGCGCCGCCGGTGGAATAAAAGCGGTCGCGGTAATCGTCGTCGCCGGCCACTACCGGAAAGATGGCTTTGAGATGCGGATTGGCGGCGAGGGCGGCTTTCCACTGCGCGATCCCCAGGTAAGAACCGCCGGTCATGCCGATTTTGCCGTCGCACCAGCTCTGGCGGGCGATCCAGTTGAGGGTGTCGTTGCCGTCGGGCACTTCCTGCTCGAAGGGGTGAAATTCGCCCTCGGATTCGTAGCGGCCGCGAACGTCTTCGATCACCATGGCGAAACCGTGGTCCACCAGCGCCTGGTAATTGGGAACAAGCTCTTCGCCTTTGCCATACGGGGTGCGCACCAGGATGGCGGGAACGCGGGCATGTTCGGAAGGCAGAAAAATATTGGCGTAGAGACGCACGCCGTCGCGCATGGGAATGGGGACGTGCAATTCCTTGAAGACGAGCTTCTGCGGCGCCGCCCAAAACGCGGCGGACAAGGCTGTCAGGCAGAACACTCGCCGAGCAAGTTCCAATACCGTTCTCCCACCTGGTGGATGCCGTGACCGGCGGCAATGGCGGCGGCCGCCCGCTCACCCAGCGACGCGGCCACCATAGGAAACGATGGTAACAAAATCAGGTGGTGGTATAGGGAATCCTGTTCCGCCAGGCCGGCGGGGATGCGGATCGAGACATCCTCGGGGAAGCGCGCGTTTTCGGCGCCCTCGGTCACCAGGACCGGCTTCCCCAGACCCATCAGACGGATGGAAATGCCGGAAGTTTCGCCGGCCGTGGGGTAGCGGAGGTTGATGCACGCGTCGACGGCGCGCGCCGCCAGCCAGAACTCGCGCTCCTCCAGATAAGGCAGCCGCAAAACGCCAGGCGCGCGGAGCAACGGGCGGGCGGCGCGTTCCAGGTCGCTCGAAGCGAATTCACCGGCCACCAGCAGAGCCGTTTGGGGGATCTCGCGATGCACGCGCGCGAAGACCTCGAGCACCTGTATCAGGCGCTTCGATTCGCGCAGGTAGCCAAACACGCCGAACAGGAACACGGGGCCGGCGCCCAGGCGCTGGCGCCAGCGGAGCGAGTCGGCTACCGCGGGCAATTCGGGCGGGGAAAACAGGTGCGGAATCTCGGCCACGCGGGCGGCCGGAACGTGGCGGACCACCCGGGCGCCGGCTGCCGGGTTGTGCACCACCACCGCCAGAGAGCGCTCCACCACGCGCTTGAGCATGGCGTACTCGAAATAGCGCGGATCGGAACCGGAAGCCGCGCGGCCGCGCCACAATTCGCGCGCCAGCGGGCGATGCCAGCCGCCATAGTTGTAAGCGAACTCGTCGGCGTAAGCCTCTTCGTCGAGCTGCCCCAATAGAAAATGATGCAGCACGGCGTCGTGCAGCACGATCACGCCCGGCCGTTCCAGCGCGCGGCGGTACATGGCGGCGTGCAGGCGGTTATTGCCGAGATGGTAGAGAGCCACGTCGGACCGCTTCGGGGCAATCGCCACGCCGCCGTGGCGGCGCAGTTCTCCCAGCAGGGCGGCGCAGTAATCGGCCACCCCGCTCCGGGCCGGAGGCAAGGGCCCATGGAAACCGACGGTCACGGTCTTTGACGCTTGCCGAACAGGGCGGTGCCCACCCGGATCGAGGTCGCCCCCTCTTCGATGGCGGTTTCGAAATCTTGCGACATCCCCATCGACAAACCGGCCACGGCGTGGCGTTCGGCGAGCTCGCGCAGGCGGCGGAAATAAGGGCGCGAGGCTTCGGGATCGTCCGACCAGGGCGGCATGGTCATCAGGCCGGTGAGCCGCAGGTGGGAACACTCGCCGACGGCGGCGATGAGCTCGGGCAACTGGCCGGGGCTGGCGCCGCTCTTGGCGTCTTCTTCGGACAGTTTCACTTCCAGCATGACGTCGAGCGGGCGGGAGGCGAGGTCGAGGCGGCGGGCCAGCTTGGGAGTATCGACGGTCTGGACGACGTGGAACAACTCGGCGGCCTTGCCGGATTTGTTGGACTGCAGGTGGCCGATGAGGTGAAAGCGGGCGCCGGATAAATCGCGAACTTGGGGAGCTTTGGTCTCGAACTCCCGGACGTAATTTTCGCCGAACTGGCGCAGGCCGAGGGCATAGGCACGGCGGATGACGCTGGCGGGAAACAGCTTGGTGACGGCCAGCAGCAGGATCGATTCCGGATCGCGCCGCGCCCGTTCGGCCGCCCTGGCGATGCGTTGGCGCACCAGTTGCAAGTTGGCGGCTAGAGTGTCGGGCGAAGGCTGCACGGCTTCAGTATGCCATGGGAGCGGTAAGGGGAGCCGGCAATCGAGGCGGGCAAGTAACCCGGCGAACTTGCCTGGCCGGCGGTTCACTGAGGCGCGACGCTCGCGCTCAGTGGATCGCCACGGTCTTTTTCGCGACGACCCTTTTCAGCAGCCACACGCCTGGCAGGCACAGGGCAACCATCAGCGCTGTCCAGCAGAACATATCGACGTAGGCCTTGACGTTAGACTGCTGTTGCAGGATTCCGTAAAGCACCCCGTAGGCCTGCATCCGGGCCGCCGGTCCCGCGGAATACCGGCCGAGTCCGGCTGTCATTCCCGCCAGACGCTGCTGAAAGACCGGATCGTACGGCGTCATGTGAC
>JBKQVG010000430.1:0-5603 GCA_052325345.1 Bryobacteraceae bacterium | reverse complement strand
GTCAATTTCCGCGGCGTGAAACGCAAGATGAGCAACTACAATCTGCGGCCCCGGAAGCGGCAGCGCACGCGCCGCATCGATGTCTCGAAGCGGATCAGGATTGTTAAGTGAACAGTATTGGGGCTAGAAGGCCTCCGGCTCCCGCCAGGCAATGTTCGGTTTTCGCGCACCTTGGGTTCCGCATTCGGCCAGCGGAACTGCCCGCCCCGTGTATTGGCAATAGTTGCGATGGCATGCGGCGTACAAATATCGTCGGCGGGCAGCCCATAACCAGCGATGCAGGGTAGGGCAGCGCCGCATCCGCCCGCTTCCGGGCGCACCCCTGTGAGATATGCGGGTCAGAACGCGAACTCGCCGATCACCATCTCGTCTTCGGGCGAATGGCGGAGCTTGAAGCCGGCCTTTTCGCAGATGCGGATCATGTCGCGATTATCGGGAAGGATATTGGCGATGAGCTTGGAGAGCTTCTCGTCGGCGCCCACCACCAGCAGGCGGGCCAGCAGTTCCGTGCCCAATCCGCGGCCCTGCCACTGATCGGAGACCACGACGGCCACTTCGGCCTCGTTGACGCCGTGGAGCTTGGTGAGCCGGCCCACGCCGAGGACTTCGAACTCGCCGGTCTGCGGGTTGCGGCGCTGGCCGATCAGCGCCACTTCGCGGTCGTAGTCGATGAAGCAGATGCGCATCAGGCGTTCGTGCTTGGTACGCTGCTCCAGGTTCATGAGATGGAAGAAGCGCAGGTAGACGGAACGTTCCGAGAGGGTTTGGTGGAACTTCACCATGTGGGGCTCATCCTCCGGGCGGATGGCGCGAATGGCAACCTCGTCGCCGTCCTTCATCTTGTACTGCCCGGTATAGCGGGTGGGATAAGGCCGGATGGCGGAGCGCGGAATGCTGGTTTCCTCCACCTGGGCTCCGTGCACCACCACGCGGGCATCGAGCGCGATCAAGCCGTCGGGCGAAGCCAGCAGCGGGTTGATATCGATTTCCTTGATCCAGCGCTGCTCGGCCACCAGCGCGCTGAAGCGCACCAGCAGGATTTCGAGCGCCGCAACGTCCACCGGCTTGCGCCCGCGCACGCCTTTCAGGGCCTTGTAGATCTTGGTATGTTCCATCATGCGGCGGGCCAGCGTGCTGTTGAGCGGGGGCAGCGCCAGGGACCGGTCTTTGAACACTTCCACCAGTTGCCCGCCGGTGCCGAACAGCAGCACGGGACCGAACTGCGGGTCCAGGCTGGAGCCGACAATCAACTCATAGGCGTCCTTCAGCTTCACCATGGGCTGTACGGTGACGCCCTGAAAGTGCTGCGCGCCGATTTTCTCCGTGACGGACGCGCGGATGGCGTGGAACGCGCTATCCACGGCCGCGGCGTCGCCAAGGTTCAACTGCACGCCGCCCACGTCGGTTTTGTGGCTGATGGTTTCCGAATACACCTTCAGCACCACCGGGTAGCCGATTTCGCCGGCGGCCTGAACGGCGGCGGCGGGATCCTTTGCAATGATTGTTTTGGCGATTGGAATCCCGTACGCCGCCAGCACCTGCTTGGATTCGAATTCGGTGAGGATCTCGCGGTTTTCGCCGCGGGCGCGCCCGACGATTTCTTCCACTAATTTGCGATCCGGGCTCCACTCGGCGGATTCTTCCGGCATGGCCGGAGTTTCATAGAGGGCCTTCAAATTGTAGCTGTACTGCCACATATAGTTAAAGGCGCGGGCGGCGGTGTCGGGATAGGGGAAGGTGGGAATGTTGGCGCGGTTCAGAATCTCCTCGCCGGCGGCCACGTCCACCCCGCCCATCCAACTGGCCAGCACGGGTTTGCCTTCCTGGCGGGCGAGCGGCTTCAATTCCTCGGCGATGCGGGTGGGATCGGTCATGGACTGGGGCGTAAGAATCACCAGCATGCCGTCGGAGTGGGGGTTCTTGGCGGCAATGTCGAGGGCCTTGGCGTAACGCTCGGGAGAGGCGTCGCCGATGATATCGACGGGGTTGTTGTGGCTCCAGGTGGCGGGCAGAACGGCATTGTAGGCTTCCAGCGTTTCCGGCGTAAGCTCGGCCAGTTCGCCGCCGCCCATGATGAGGGCGTCGGTGGCCAGCACGCCGGGGCCACCGGCATTGGTCACGATGGTCAGCCGCGGGCCCTGCGGGCTGGGTTGCTTGGAGAGCACTTCGGCCATGTAGAACAGGTCGGCGATGTTGTTGACCCTCAGCACGCCGCTGCGGCGGAAGGCGGCTTCCAGCACTTCGTCGCTGCCGGTGAGCGAGCCGGTGTGGGAAGCGGCGGCCTTGGCGGCGGCCGCCGAGCGTCCCGGCTTGATGACGATAATCGGCTTGTTCAACGCCACTTCGCGCGCGGCGGAGAGGAAGGCGCGCGCGTTGCCGATCGATTCCATGTAGATGACGATGGATTTGGTCTTGGGATCGTTGCCCAGGTGATCGATGAGGTCGCCCCATCCCACGTCCACCATGGAGCCGATGGATACGAACGCGCTGAAGCCCACCATCTCCTTCAAGCTCCAGTCCAGCACGGCCGTGCATAGCGCGCCGCTCTGGCTGATGAAGCCGACCGAGCCGGGCCGCGCGATGGTGGTGGCGAAGGTGGCATTCATGCCCGTTAGCGGGCTCATCACGCCCAGGCAGTTCGGTCCGATCACGCGGATACGGGCCTTGCGCGCCTCTTCCAGGACCTGGCGCTCCAAGGCCGCGCCTTCCTCGCCCACTTCCTTGAAGCCGGCCGAAATTACGATGGCGCCGCGCACGCCGGCGTCGCCGCACTGGCAAATGATGCCCGGAATCGAGGGCGGCGGTGTTACGATCACCGCCAGATCGACATCTTCCGGGATGTCGCCCACCGAGGGGTAAGCCTTTACTCCCAGCACGTTGGGCCGCTTGGGATTGACCGGGTAGACGGTGCCTCCGAAGGGACTCGTCAGAAGATTCCACAGCAGCGTCCGGCCGACGGAGTTGGGGGTTTCGGTGGCGCCGATCACCGCCACTGTCTTGGGGGAAAAGAAAACGTCCAACGGCCGGGCATCGGACCGGCGCATCTTTTTCTTGCTGGTTTTGCTTGTGCTAGCGAGCATTGTCGGAATCCTCTTGGGGTGGAAACGCGGCTTGATTCAGGGAGTCCAGCACGTCCTGGACTGCGAGACCGTTCTTGCGCGCCACGGTATCGATCGAGCAATCGTCGCAGCTCGAGCGGTACCGGAGTGCGTCAAACACGGGTATGGTTGCGGGGTGACGCTGCTTCACGTCGCGCACGATCATATCGCGGCGGATAAGTTGATCGAATCGAGGCATGGCGCGTAGAAGTATAGCGCGTGCACCCCGCCTGCCAAAGATCCCCCCAGTATTTTCAATGACTTCGATGCCTGAACGAGGCCCCGGGTGGGTGATATGCCCCAGGCAACGACGATAATCCATGGCACGGCCCGAGAACGCGCCGGGCGGGGTCTTTTTCTTCGCCCGGCTTTCCGGCGGATAATGGAGAGTTCATGACCGATCCCAACCTGAAAGTGCTCATCCCCAGCGACAAGATCCAGGCCCGCATCCGGGAGCTCGGCGCCCAGATTTCGGCGGATTACCCCACCGGCAATCTGTACTTCATCTGTATTTTGAAGGGCGCCTGTTTCTTTCTGACCGACCTGGCGCGGGCCATGCAGCGCGACGTGTCGGTGGACTTCATGGGCATCTCGACCTACGGCAAAGGCAAGACCAGCTCGGGCGAAGTGCGCGTGACCAAGGACCTCGATATCTCCCTCGAAGGAGCCGACGTGGTGATCGTGGAAGACATCGTGGACAGCGGCGTGACGTTGAATTACCTGATGCACCTGCTCGAGCAGCGCCACCCCAAGTCGATTCGCATTGCCGCCCTGCTGGATAAGCCCGAGCGCCGTTTGCGTCCGGTGCATGCCAGCTACGTGGGCTTTCAGATTCCGGACCGGTTCGTGGTGGGATACGGCCTGGACTACTCTGAGAGGTACCGCAATCTGGACGATATCTGCGTGCTGGACGAGTAGAGGCACGAGGAATTATTGCCACCATCGAGGGTGGGGAGCGGGCGATTGGCTTCGATCGGCGGCGTGTGTCCCCGATTTATTGCGAGATAACTCATTTAGTTTGCAATAGTTGCGGGGATAATGGGTTCGTTTGGGAAATCCATTTTTGCGAAAAAAAGGCGCCACCGGAATGCCGCCAGTTCGAGGCCCTGGCATTTCGGAGGATGGTTTCCGGGATTGCTGCGGCATTCGAGAGCTCCGTGGTCGCGCTTGGCGGGCGAGCGTTCCCCGCCGCCGCTGATTCAACAAGTAGCATGCGGCAGGGTGCGAGGCTGGCGGGGAAGAGCGATAAGTCGTGTGGAATGAGGCGTGGAAAAATCGGGAAAGGCTGTCACCGACTTCCACGGCCCCCTGCAGGCGCGCTCTTCCCCGGAGGAACCAAGGCTTGCGCACGCCCGACAAGCGAGCCAGGGGAGGGGCTGCGGACCGCATGGGCGTTCAGATAAGGCCGATCTCACGCCACGAAGCGGGCCCCTGGCCGCAGCCACGAATTCCAGAGGGCCGCATCGGCGAAGCTTGAATTGGGCGAGGTGCTTCCACGGTTCGGCCATTCGTCAAGTTGGGCTGGATGCTTCAAACTGGTGTGAGGGGCGTTTCCCAGGGTTAATCCGGACTGATATCGATTCGGATTTCGGACCGGATGATGCCTCGGTATGCCGGCAAGCGCACAAGTATTAAGACAAAGCGGAGAATTCTAAAAGTGGACGGAGCGCTCCGTCCACTTTTGGCGAATTACGAGTTGCTCGCTTCAGGCTGTCCACTCGGACCCGTCCACTCGGACCCGTCCACTCGGACCCGACGAGCAAATCTGTGCCCGAAGGCCCTGGGAAGCGTTTACTCGTGTCTGCGCGCTTGAAGGTGGATCAGACGCCCCAACCGGAAACGATCAAGGCCCTGGCACAAATGATCCTCCTTGCCGCGAACGCGCAAGTTGACGATAAGGGGCGGTAGCGGCGATGGGGGCGCTGGAACGGGGCTTTAAGACGTGGGCGGAAAGAACTTCAGGTAGCCTACGGCGCGAGATGGGAGTACCCGGACACGCCCCGCTTACGCCGGCACGTTTGGCTGAGTTCCTCGATGTCAGACTGTGGACCCCACGGGATGTGCCAGGCCTGTCTCAAGTCGCCCCGGATCAATTGCTCGTTTGCGACCCGTGGGGATGGTCCGCCATCAGTTGTGTAATAAACGGGCGGGACGTGGTTATCTACAATCCCTGCCACTCCAGGGCCCGCCAAGCCAGCGACATCGCGCACGAACTCGCCCACATTTTCCTTAGTCACGAGCCCGGGAAAATGGTCTTGTCGCAGGACGGCAGTATGATCATGCGCAGCTACGACCAGAAGCAAGAAGAGGAAGCCAACTGGCTCGGGTGGTGTCTACTTTTGCCCCGCGAAGCCCTGGTACAAGCCTCCAAAGCTAGCTAGCCCGACTTTCGCACTTCGAGGCTTTTGCCGGAGCTAAGTCGTTCAGAATCAGTGGAGGGTACCCAAAGGTCTTCACCACAGAGTAGGTCGGTCGGCGGGCTACTCCGGCGTGATTTGAGAGGCC
>JBKQVG010000429.1:0-13261 GCA_052325345.1 Bryobacteraceae bacterium | reverse complement strand
CCGCGGCCATTGTTGATGAGGAACGCGAATTTCTTCGATTCCTCCTCTTTGCCCGGCGCCTCGAGCCCCCGCCACTGCGTCGCCATACGGTTTTCTGAAACTCGTTACTGTATCGCTGTGGGTCATGGGATTTCAGGCGGCGGTATTCGCGGTTGCTGGGGCGCTTTTCTTGCCGCCGGTGGCTTTATCGACGAAGGCGCGGAAGACGCGGCCGAGGTCGCCGGCCTGCTCGCGGTTGGCCACGAAGGGGCGCGCCTTGTTGATGGAGGCGAGCACGGCGGGAGATGGCGGAATGCCGTAAAACACCTGCTGGTTGAGGGTTTGCTGGATCTGGTCGAGCGAGGCGATATTGGGGTTGATTTTCCTGGTGTAGCGGTTGACGACCACGCGGATCTGGTCCTGGTTGAAGCCCATGCGCATGAGGAAGGTGATGTAGCGCTGGGCGTTGCGCAGGGAAGGGAACTCCTGATCGATGACGAGGAAGGTTGCGGTGGAGACCTGGGCGGCGGCGAGCACCACAGGGTCGGAAACGGAGCGGCCGCCATCGATGACCACGGCGTCGTACTTCTCCACCAGGAAGGTGGCGAACTCGCGGAACTGATGATCGGAGAACTGGCCCTGCTGGTCGAGAGCGTCGGGCGGGCCAACCACGAAAAACCCCAGCGGATCGCGGGTGACGAAGCCCTCGAACAGGGCCTGGTCCATGCGGTCGAGATTCTCGGCCACTTCGAGGAGGGTGTACTGGGGGGAAGCGCCGAGCTGCATGGCGGCGTCGTTGCCTACCCAGTCGAGATCGATCAAGCCGGCGGAGACCTTGCGCTGGGCCAGCACCGCGGCGAAGTTGACGGCCAGGGTGGTGGCGCCGACACCGCCCTTGGAGCCGATGAAGGTGTAGATCTTGCCAAGCTTGCTTTCGCCGCCGGTGGCCTGGCGGGGAGCGCGCTCCAGGCGGCCCATGGCGTCGCGGAATTCAGTGCGTTTCAGGGGCTGGAGCAGAAACTCGTTGGCGCCGGCGCGCATGCAGGCGATGACGGTATCGGTGTCGGCGTGGAAGTTGGAGGCGATCACGAACAGGTCGGGGGCGGCCTGTTTGACGCGTTCGATGGCCTTGATGGCGCCCTCGGGATCGGCCGAAAGATCGACGATGAGACCGGCGCCGGGAGCGCGCTCCAGGTCCTGGAGGACGCGGATATGCAGGTTGGCGGAGACTTCCTGATATTCGGCGGCGATCCTGGCATTGGGCAGGTTGAGCATGCTGTCGCGCACCGTCTGGCGGAAGGGCTCGTCGGAGGAAGCGACCAGAAGCGAGAGGTTAGACATGGGGACGGTCCTTTGTCATGGCACGCACACTCCGGAAGCGTCCTGGTAGCCGGCGCTTTCGATCGGCACGCTGGTGGTGAAGTCCGGAATGGTCACCGGAGGCAGCGAGAAGTAAGTGGACATACCGATGAAATTGTAGTTAGTAACACTGACACTGACGGTGTCGGGCGCGCAGATGCCGCCGGCGCAGGAGCTGCCATCGAACAGGGTGGTGGTGCCGTCGGGGTTTTCGGAAAAATACTGCACTACCATGAGGGCCTGGCCATTCTGAAACTGGTTCATGTCCACCATGGGCGGGACGTTGGCCTGCAGGTAGGCGATGACGTTGCTGGCGGAGCCATCGGGCTCCCAACAGTGAGTGGCGGCGTAGCGCGCGCCGTAGCGGGTGAAATCCACCACGCTGTGCCAGATCCACAGACCGCGGGCGATGAAGACCACCATGAAGAGCATGGGGAGGACCACGCCGCCGAAGAGCAAGGCGAACTCCATCGCGGCCTGGCCGCGGGTGGAACCAATCTGAGAGGTTACCTGTCTGCTCATAGCGCGCTCCCGTCGAACGGCACGGTGACGGTGGGGTAAATGTTGAACGCCGGCAGAGTGATATAGGGCAGGCGAATCTGCACTGGGTAGCCGTTGGGGATAGCGATCTGGATGTAATCCGGGCGCTGGGCGCCGGTGAGCCCGCCGCAACCACTGGTGTCGCAAGCGCCGGCCGCCCCGGTCGTGGGATCGACGCAAAGGGTGTTGACCTGGAACTGGTCGGCGGTAAGGCTTGTAATGATGGGATTGCCGGTGTAGCTGTCGGTAACGCCGTAAGTGAAAGCGGCCTCGGTAAGTGCGTCCGGCGAGTTACAGAAATCGATGGCCTGCTGCACGGAGAGATAGCGCGCGGCGGCGAACTCGATTTTCTTGATGACGTAATAGAGATAGGTGAACTTGCCGAATTGAATGGTGCCGACGGTGAGAAGCAGGATCACCGGCATCAGCAGAGCGAATTCGACGATAGTATTGCCGCGGCGGCGCGGGGAGGTCATTGGATCAGCACCACCTTTCCCGGACCGGTGGTGAGGTACGTGGAACAGGCCGAGGCGTAGCGGGCGTCGAACCAGCCGGACTGCAAAGGGGCCGGGTTGCCGATGTAGAGCGCCGGGAAACGGCCGTAGGAATCGGTGGGATTGAAGAAGGCGCCGGTGTTCAACAGCTCGATCAGGAACTGGCGGAATCCGAGGATGGTGAGCACGCCGTCGATGGTGGCGACGATGGGCACGGTGATGATGCGGCGGCCATTGCCGGCGTAAGCGGAATAGGGATCGGTGGAGGCTTCCAGGTTGTCGGTATCGGGGGTGTAGGCGGCCGAAAGCGAGCCGAAATCGGTGACGGCGGTGGCGCATGCGGCGGGCGTCTGGGAATTGTCGACGCGCGCATATAGACCGCAGAGGGCGGCGGTAACGGAGGGTTCCACCGTGCCGCAGCGCGCGGGCGCGGCGCTGGCCCAGACCTGTTCGCAATCGCCCACGTTGAAGCAGGCCAGCGGCGTGGAGGGGTTGGCGGTGCAGGCGTTGACGGTGGGGTCCTGAGTAGCCCCGACACCGGCCGCGGCGTCCGCATACAATTGGTCGGTTTCGGAGAGCAGGGCGTTGGCGGTGTCGTAGCGGTTGAGAAGTTCGTAGGTCACCGTGGCGCCGGTGCCGCCCAGAGGAGGTACGGTAGGCGGCGAGGAGCAGGCGTAGGACAGCGTATAGATGGTGGAAAAAGTCGGGTCGAAGCCGAAATTGGCGGTGTCGGTGATGGAAATGGCCTCGACGCCGAAAGGAACGATATTACAGGCGGTGCAGAGCGGCGCGCTGATACCGGCAACGGCCTGGGCGGCGACGGTGGTTTTGCGCGACAGGCCTCCGGGCAGCAGGCTCCAGAACAGCAGCGGGGCATCGGCGGTGATGCCGACCTGGAGGAATTGCGCGGTGGAGCAATCGGCCTGGACGCCGGTGGAGGAAGTGGCGTCGGCGGCATCGGCGAAGCATGCCGGCGGGTTCACGGTGCTGTCGAGGAAGCCGCCGGTCGAGCCCAGCGTGGTCTCCCCGAAATTGTAGGTGAAGGACGGCCCGGCGCCGGTGGGCGCGGGAAGCACGTTGACGGCGTTGGCGTAAGCGGAGGCGGTGCCGTTAAGCTGGGCGGCGGCGGCCAGCGCCATGGCGATGGCCGCCTGGTTGAGCTCACCGCGAATCAGGTAGAGCTGGCCGAGATCGAGCGCGAAACCCATCATGCCGAAGATCACCGGCACCAGGATGACGAGCATCTGGAGGGAGACGGAGCCTCGTGGGGCAGACCAGCGCCTTTCGTGGTCTGCCCTCGAAAACCGTCGCAGGGCAGACCACAAAAAACGATGGTCTGCCCCACAGTATGGGCCACAACGTCTACTGTTTGGGAATGACTTGGCCACTGGGACCTACCAGCTCGGGTTTGGCGTTGGCGTCGGGCGGCGCGGGTTTTTGCCCTTTTTTGGGGTGTTTGGCCTGCTCCTCGACGACGGTGGGAAGGAAGCCTTCGGGCATATCCGGCAGCTTGGCTTTCTGCTCGGGGCTGAGGGGACGCACGAAGCGGGCGGTGATGAGCACCAGCAGCTCGTCGTCCGACTTTGAAGTGCTCCGGCTCTGGAACAGCTTGCCGAGAATCGGAATGTTGCCCAGGCCGGGGACCTTTTCGATGGTTTCGACGATTTGGTTGTTGATCAGGCCGGCGATGGCGAAGCTCTCGCCGTCCTTGAGAATCACCTCGGTTTCGGCGCGGCGCTGCGCCAGCGCGGGGATCGTATAACCGTCGACCGTAACGGCATCGGTGTAATCGAGCGAGCTGACTTCGGGCGCAACCTTCAGATCGATGGAGCCGGATGCGGTCACGGTCGGGGTGAAATCGAGCTTTACGCCGAAAGGCTTGAATTGAACCGTGACAACGGGAGCCGTGGCGCCGCCCGTGGGCGTGGTGACGATGGTCGGGAAGGGGAACGAGCCTCCCGCCAGAAAGCTGGCGTCCTTGCCTTCCAAACAGATCAGGTTCGGCTCGGCCAGAATCTGCAGCAGGTTGCGTTCCTGCAGCGCCTCGATGGTAGCGCCGATGCCGAGATCCGGCCGGAACGCAAACAGGTTCAGCAGATTGGAAAAATTGACGCTCGAACTGCTGCTGGTGCCGCCGGTAGTCGTAAGCGGGCTGAAAAGCGGCGGCGAAAACTGCTGCGTAGAAGTTTCGCCCGGAAACTTGGGGTTGGTGCTGAACAGGTTGAACCCAATTTGGGTAAGGGCGACGCGGTTGACGTCGGCGATTTTTACCTGCAGCAGAATGGACCGGGGCTCGGGAGGAGGCGGCGCTTTGAGCAGGTTGATCACGGTCTTGGCGTGGGTCTGGGCGAGGCTCGCGAGGCGTTTGGAGTCCTCCGCCGTCTTGACCGCGCCCGTGAGCACGATGGTCTCGCCGTTCCCGGACATATGGACCGGCTCGCCATCGGCGCTCTCTTGAAATTTCTTCGAGAAGGAGTCCCAATCGGTGTTGTCGTGAGTCACCGTGACTTCAAAGCGGGTGGGAGCCGCGCCGGTTTCCCAGACCATGACCGTGGCCAGGCCCGGAGCCTTGGCGTCGATCATGACTTCGTGGAGGGAAACCACCACGGCGTCGGCGATCTTGGGTTCGGATACCAGGACGCGCTGGATATCGCGGCCGAATTCGAGCAACTCCCCGCGGCCTTCGACCAGGACCACGTCGCGGCCGCGCGTCACATCGGCGGCGGCCGGAAAGGACGCGCACAGAACCAGCGCGACAAAAGAAAGGCTGCGGAGAATCTTCATCGGACCAATTCCTGAACGTGCTTGTCGCCGCGGTATACGTCCACCAGCACGCCGGGCTTCTCTTCCTTTTTGGGCTCCTTCTTGGCCAGTTGTTCCCACACTTGAGCGTCGGGCACGTCGCGGGTATTGCGGGCGCGGCGGGCTTTGGCGACGCGGTCGGCGTAGGTCGGGTCGAGCGCATCGGCGGTGAGCGGCTCGCTGGAAGCGGTCTGGGAGGGATCGAGGGGATTGCGGAGAGAGAGACTGACCTTGCCTTCGTTCTTGGCCAGCTCGAGTTTTTCCGCGTCGGCGGGGGAGAGGAGCAACGTCACCACGGGGGACCTGGAGGCGCGGGGATCGGCCGGCTGGGAAGATGGTCCGGAACGGCCGGTCGAGAGCACCTCGACGTTCTGCAAGATGGTGGAGGTGGAGGCTTCCTCCATGCTGCCGGCGCGGGTGAAGAGAACGTCCACGTGGGATTGCGGCATAATCAAGCCGGCCACGCCGCTGGCGTCGGTGACCGGCACGGAAACGGCGCGCAGGCCGTCGCGGATGGTGGAGGAGACGCCTTCCGGAGAATTCTGGGAAGAGAGATGGGTGGTGAGCAGCGGTTCGCCGGCGTTGACGGGATAGAGGACGACGCGGCCGAGGACGTCCTTGGCGACGGGCAGCGAGCCCTTGGGCAAATCGCGGGCGGGATAGTTGACCGTCCGCACGTTCAGCGTGTTGAGCTGGGTACCGGCAGGCAGATCGCGCGCGGATACCACTACGGTGGCCTGTTTTTCGGCCTTGGGGGCAACCGTGTTGGCGTAGACGAACCACACCAGCAAGGCCGCCGAAACCCAGGCTCCGATGAAGATCAAGATTTTTTTCCGACGATCCATTCGCTCCTCACGTAAAACGGCTGTCGCGCGGGCACTCCTCGCGGAATCTCAGGTTGAGCCAGGCCGCTCAGGGCAAAGGTGGGACAGACGATCGTTTTTTGTCGTCTGTCAGGTCTTCCCACAGGACGATCGCGTGAGAGACGACGAACGGCGATCGTCTGTCCCACCGGGTCTCGAGCGCCAGCCGCGCCACGCACGGAGGACGCCTGTCCCGCTTCTAAAATGGCGGCGGTGGAATCGGAATAAAGAAGCCGCCAGCCGGACTGTTCGAGCGCGCCGATGAGCGGCGAATCGGCCGGCAGGAGTGCGGCGGTGAAGCCCCAGGAATCCCAATCGCGGCGCCAGCCGGGACGCGCCTGCGCCATGCGGGCGTACGCGGCCAGAAACCTGGCGCCGTAAAGGTCGCTGCGCCCGTCGAAGAAAACTTTGCGGGTCCCGGCCGAACGCCAGATGAGATAGCCGCCGAACTTGTCGGACGCATAGAGCCGCCCGCCGGCGGGCAGATGCGGGTATGCCGCCACGGGAAACTCGCTGGGAGAAAAGCCGGTGGCGGCGCGAATGGCAGGGGTCTCGAGCAAGGCGAAGCAGGCGACCAGCAGGAAGGGAATCGTAGCCCAACCGGCGCAGCGCCGGTCGATGGCTGCCAGGCGGGCGGAATAGGCCAGGAAAGCGTCGAGAGCCCCGCGCAGGCGCGGCGCCAGGTGGTTGGCCCGGGCCAGCGATTGGGTGATCGCCCCATTCGCCAACGGCAGCACCACCAGGGCAAAAAGCGGGAGCGCGCGCGCCGCGCCGAACGCCATGGCGGCGAACAGAACGGCGAGGACAAAGTGTTCGACACGGCGATGGCCCAGGGCGAGAACGCCGCCGCCGATGCCGATCAACAAGGCGGCGGCGATTTGTGCGGCGCCGGCGGAGTGGAAATTGAAGCTCTGAAATTCGCCCACGTGGTCGAGCAGTTCCCGGTCGGTGAGATAAACGAAGACGTGGCGATACAAGCGCCAGCCATACGGGTTGGCGAGCGGAGCGAGGGCGGAAATCAGGGCGGCGGCAAGATACCGGCGTGGACGTTCTTTCGGCTGGGCGGGGAAGGCTGGATTCCAGATGAGCGGCCGGAGCGCGGCGCTAAACGCATAGATCAGGGCAATGGCGGGAGCCAGGAAGAAGCTGGCGTGGAGGTTGGCCCACAGCGCGCAAAACAGGGCGATGCCCAGCGAGCGGCGCGGTCCGAAGCCGGCATCTTCCACCGGGGCGCGTCCAAGCTGTTCCATCCAGAGCACCCAAATTACCAGACACAGCCAGCCCAGCACGTGCGGGCGGGCCAGCCAATGCAAGCTGGTGGTGGTCACAACCAGGGGCGACATCATACCGGCAATCAGAAAATTACCGCCTACCATCCAATGCAAGTGAAACCATAGCCAAACGCAGCCGGCGATTGCCACCGCGTACCAGAAGGCGACCGCGCTCAAGCCGCCCACCCGGTCCGCCGCGCTGGCGGCCACGTCGGCCAGCCATTCCCAGGCAAACCAAGGCTGCCCGGCCCGGCTGAAAGAATAAATGTCCCGGCTGGGCAATGTGTGCGTGGCCAGAATGATCTCCCCATTACGAATGTGCCAGCCGGCGTCGGAATCGCGGAAAAGCTTGCGGTAGCCCTGAAAGAGGAACAGGCAGTAGAACAGGGTGACGCCTGCAACCAGGAGCGCCAGATCCGGCACGAACAGCGCCGTGCCGCGGCGCCCGCTTGCCATGACCCGGGAAGTCGTCCGGTCTGATTCCACGGATACGATCACCGGCCGCCCCTCGAATATCCGCGGGCTACTGAGTGGTTCCGATACTGGCCAGGTCGCCGGTCATGCTCTGGTACAAGCTGACGATACCCTGTGAGAGCTGGTTGACGGTTGTGATCAGGGCCAGCCCGACCGCGGCCACAATCAGAGCGTACTCCACCAGGTCCTGGCCTTGCTCGTCTCCGATGAATTGTAAAATCGTTTCTTTCATGATCCCTCTATAAGTTAATCGGCTCGATTTTCCCTGAATCTTGAAATCGAAACTCCCCCACTAGCGCGTAGCCTCGGGAGGGTTCACCCACAGCCTGACGAATCCGTTTCGCACGCGGCCCCAGAACGTTTCCTGAGACTTGAAGGGAACCGTCGCGGGTTTGCCATCCAGACGAGCCACCAATTCCAGGTTCTTGAGTGCGGCGGGATGAGCGGCATTGTAGCCCAAGGCCACCTTTAATTCCTTGCGGGCCTCGGCATAGTTCCCTTTTTCGATCAGCACCGCGGCCAAATTGGAATGTGCCGTGGCGGGATCGGAGGCGGTTTGCCATGCGGCCACGGCTTCGGCGTTCTGGTTTTGGCCCGCCAGCGCCAGCGCCAGGTTGTCCCGGGCTACCTGGGAGGACGCATTGAGCTTCAGAGCCCTGCGGAATTCCTGGGTGGCTTCGGCTTCCCGCTTCTGCATCAACAAGTTATAGCCAAGATTATTGTGCAGGGAGTCGTCTTCAGGGGCCAATTCCACAGCCCTGCGGTGATCGGGCTCGCCGAGGGCATATTCCTGGCGCTGGTCGTGCAGAATGCCGAGCCACGAAAAGTATTGAGGCGCCGTTTGCGGGTGCGACTTGAGAAAACCCTCCAGGCTCGAGATCGCCTCGGCGGGTTGGTGCAACTCGTGCAAATAGCGGACCAAGGCCAGTTCCACGGGGCCGGAATCCGGAAACCGGGCGGCGGCCAGACGCGCGATTTCGAGCGCCACGTCCGGATAGCCGCGGGTAACGTAGGCGCGGGCCAGGTCCAGACGCACAGCCACGTTGTCCGGCTCGGCCGCCACCTGCTCGCGGAGTTCGCGCAGTTCCAGATCGCCATCGCCGGCGTCGCGCGCATTGGCGATCTGGCGTTCGAAGACGGTCTGGCGCCCCGCCACTGGCGTAATTGGAGTTTGCGAGACGACGCGCCGGGTAGCGCACGAGGATGCGGCCAACGCCAGCAAGACAATCCAGGCGGGACAGGCCATCGCTATCCGCGGCCTGCCGTGGCTGGTTTCAGAGCCGCGACCGTCAGGAAGCGGTCTTACGCGCTCCAACCGAAGCCTGCGCCGGAAAGCCGCCGCGCGCGCATCTGACAGACGACAAAATGCGATCGTCTGTCCCACCCCGCGTGTCATGGAAGTTTTTCCACAGCCAACTGATCGCCGGTCTCGGTGCCCGTGGCCAGCGCGGTCCCGGCCGGCAGTTCCAGTACGGAATGGGCCGTCAGGCAGCCCGAAATGCGCCAGGCCGGAACGGCGTGCCGCACCTTGCGTACCCTCTTGCGGCGATCGAGATAGACCAGATCGATGGCGAACTTCATAAAAAAAGTGTGGACCGATTGGCTAGGCACGATCCACATGCCTTGTCCCCGCTCCAAGCCCCGGTGTTTGAGGAGGCCGGTGCGGCGGGCCGCGCTTGTACTGGCCACGCGAATACAGTCCCCCAGAACCGTGTTCCTGGTCTCATTCCGCACCCTGACTGTCAATTCCCGTTGACTATAACACAGCCGGGTGAGATTGTGTGACGCTCCGCAAGCCGCCGCGGTTTACAAACCCGGTCACAAAACTTCCGAAAAAAGTCGAGACGCGCAACTATCCGATAGTGCATGCACTTAGCGGCCATGGGGGTCTCAAAGGGGGGATTTGCCGCGGGGGGCGGTGGTTAGACTGAAGGCGGCTGGCAGGTTCCGGCCCTCTACCACGGCCGCTAGCGCCGCGGGTTTCTCTCTGTTTGCGGAGGTTTCATGTTTCGCCGTTCTCTGATCGTCGCTTTGCTGGCGTTGGCTGGCGCTCTTGCCCAACCGACCCTCACCACTATCCAGGATGTGCTGTACAACGCCGATGGCTCGCGCTTCAACGGAATTCTCACCGTTAGTTGGGCCAGCTTTCAAACCGGCGGCCAGACGCCTATTGTCAGCAATACCAAAACGTATCGCATCGTCAACGGGAATTTGTACCTGCAATTGACGCCAACCACTGGGGCCAACCCCGCGGCGGAATACCTGGTGACATATTACTCTTCCGGCTCCGCTCAGTATCAGGAGGTCTGGAACGTGCCGTCCAGCGCGCAATCGCTGACCGTGGCCGCGGTGCGCGCGTCTTCCACCGATACCCTCACCGACAGCGGCGCCACCATCGCCGAATCCTCGGTCACCGGCCTGGTCAGCGATCTGGCCGCGCGCGCGACCAAGGGCGCCGGCTTTGTTCCCTCGGGCGCGGCGGTGGTGGACAGTGGCGGGCTTCTGGAGTCGGCCACGGGGAACGCGAGCGATTGCCTGCACGTGGATGGATCGTCGGGGCCGTGCGGAAGCGGGGCATCGTCGCCCAATTTCGTCGACGCGGAACTGCCGACGGGCACCATGGACGGAGTCAATACGAGCTTCGCGCTAGCCAATGCGCCCTCGCCCGCCGCCAGCCTCGACTTGTACCGCAACGGAGTGCTGCTCGAAGCGGGCACGGATTACTCGCTTTCCGGCAGCGCCATCACATTTGTTTCCACGGCCACGCCGCAACCGGGCGATAGTTTGTTGGCCAATTATCGCACCGCCTCCACGTCGGAAACTTCCGACAGCTTGGCGTTGTCCTCCGCGGGCACGCCGGCGGGAACGCAAGTATTGTGCAGCGGAACCGGGGCGGGCACCAGCGCGGCCACCTCCACCGTGCTCGCTACTTGCAGCATAGCCGCCGGCATCCTGAACGCCGGCGACCGGGTCGAGATCCACTTCGACCTGGCGCACCAGGGCGCCGCGGGAACCAGCGCCATGACGCTCGAATGGGGCGCCACCAGCATCGCCCAGATCGCCGCCGGCGCGAGCGCCACGCTGGTAACCGGGCGGGCGGAAGCGGGCTTGCTCGAAACCGGCGCGCAAACCAGTTGGCAGGCGTGGGGGTCGGCCGTGCCTCTTTCCGTGGGGGTGGGCGCCGCGCCGGACGCTTACGCCAATGGGCTGACGATCGTGTTTCTGGGCAATGTGGCCCAGGCGGCGGATACCTTGACCCTGACCCAATTCGCGGTGGTTCGGGTTCCGTAACCTCGTGCCGCCATTTCGTGTAACCCTGGCGTTTTCCGCTTCGATGCTTTAGGCTGGTGTTTCGGGTTTACGCACTGACGCGGGGCCGGGCGATCCAGCCCGGCCTTTTTTTGCGGGACGCCCCACATCCCGCCTATCGCAGTGGCGCGCTGGTCGGCTTTCCCACCACGTAAAAGCGATTGCCGCAGGAGCGGCAATGCCGCGGCACGCGTCTGAACCACAGCATCACCTGGTCCAGCAGGCCGCGCGGCTTCGAGGGCGCCAGGTCGCGGCTGAAGCAACGCGGACAACGTACTTCTCCAGGCTTGACTTCGAGCGGTTTTCGAATCTCCAATTTCGAACTCTATCAAATTCCGTTCCTGACTGAATGTTAGGCTGGAATTCGTGCGCAGCTTCTTTTTGTTCCTGTCGCGCCGCCGCGGACTGCGAAGATGGATGGAGACCTCTTCGCTCGCCCGGCGTCTGGCGAAACGGTTCGTGGCCGGCGAAACCCTCGAGCAGGCCATTGCCGTGAGCCGCCGCCTGAACCAGGAAAAGATTTCCGTCACCCTCGATCACCTGGGCGAGAGCGTCACTTCGCTCGAAGAAGCCGCCCGCGCGCGCGACGTTTACCGGGCCACCCTTGCCACCCTGCACGAGAGCGGCGTGGAGGGCAACGTTTCCTTGAAGCTTACCCAGTTCGGCATCGATCTTTCGGCCGAGGAATGCCGCCGTAATGTCGACCAACTGGCCGCCGCCGCCGCCGCTCACGGTTTGTTCGTGCGCGTCGATATGGAATCGAGCGAATACGTGGACCGCACCCTCGAACTGGTCACCGCGTTGCACGCCCGCCACCGCGCCGTGGGCGCCGTGATCCAATCCTATCTATATCGCTCTCGCAAAGACGTGGAAACGCTCTCGGAGCGCGGCATTCGCGTCCGCCTGGTCAAAGGCGCGTACCTGGAACCGCCGGCCGTCGCCTTTCCGCGCAAAGCCGACGCGGACAAGAATTTCGTCGAGCTGATGAAGTTGCTGCTCGATCGCGGCGCCTACCCCGCCATCGCCACCCACGACGAGAAAATGATCGCGGCCACCCGCCGTTACGCGGCCGAGCGCGGCATTTCGCCGGATGCGTTCGAATTCCAGATGCTCTATGGCATCCGCCGCGATCTGCAGCGCCGGTTGGTGGCGGATGGTTTCCGCCTCCGCCTGTACGTGCCCTTCGGCCGCGCCTGGTACCCCTATTACATGCGCCGCATCGCCGAACGTCCCGCCAACGCCCTGTTCGTGCTGCGGAATTTGTTTCGATAAGCAGCCAGCCTGGCAGCCAACCGAGCCGCGACCAAAGGGAGCGGTCTAACTGAAAGCTGACCGCCGATCGCTGAAAGCTTCACTTCACTTTCATCACGAACAGCGTCTGGTCGTCGAAAGGCTTGGTGGAGACTTTATCCAGGTCGGCAAAAATCGCAGTGATGAGGTCCTCGGCGCCGCGGCTGGAGTTGGTCCGGACCAGGTGCGCCAGCCGCCCTTTCCCGAATTCGCGGCCGCCGGGGCCCATGTGGTCGGTGACGCCGTCGGAATAGAGCACGATTATGTCTCCCGGGGCGGTCTGCACCGTCACATCTTCGTAGTCGCGCGACTCCAGCAAACCCAGCGGCACGCCTTCCGCGCGGATGTTCAGCACCTCGCCGCCGCGCGCGATCATGGGCGGCAGGGCGCCGGCGTTGGCCATCACCAGCCGCCGCATGGGCGGATTCCACAGGATGACGCACAGGGTGACGTAGCGCGCTTCCACCTTGCGCTCGATCAGCGCGTCGTTGAGCGCCTTCAGCAATTCGGCCGGATCGCGGCGGCGCGGCGCCATGCTGCGCAGCAGCCCGCTCACCAGGCTGCCGTACAATGCCGCCGCCGCGCCTTTGCCGCTGACGTCGCCGAACGCGATCACCGTCTGCCCGTCCCGGCGCTCGAACACGTCGTAGATATCGCCCGAGATTTCGCGCGCCGGCCGCAAGCGCACGCATGCTTCCAGCCCTTCGATTTCCGGCGACGCGTCGGGCAGCAGCACGCGCTGCAGCTCGCGCGCCGCCTTCAGGTCTTCCTCCATCGCCCGCTCGCGCGTGGCAAGCTGCTGATAGAGGCGCGCGTTCTCCAGGCTGGAGGCCACCTGCGGCGCCAGCAGCGCCAGCGTGCGGACGTGATCCTCGGTGAA
>JBKQVG010000428.1:0-7148 GCA_052325345.1 Bryobacteraceae bacterium | reverse complement strand
GTCAATTTCCGCGGCGTGAAACGCAAGATGAGCAACTACAATCTGCGGCCCCGGAAGCGGCAGCGCACGCGCCGCATCGATGTCTCGAAGCGGATCAGGATTGTTAAGTGAACAGTATTGGGGCTAGCGATGGCCGCAACGTAGTCTGGGGCCATGTCTACGTTGTGGGCCAGGATCAAGCCGCCCGGCCGGACCAGTGGCAGAAGCTGGTTCAGATAATCCACGTAACCCTCCTTGTCGGCGTCGATGAAGAGAATGTCGATGGGGTCCTTCAACCGCTTGATGTTCTCGTGGGCGTCGCCCTGTACGATGGTGACCAAGCGATCCACGCCGGCCCTCCTAAAATGCGCAGCAGCGGTCGCGGCCCGGCCCGGATCGAGCTCGAAGGTGGTCAGCCTGCCGCCAGTCTTGTCTAGGGCGAGGCAGAACCACAGGCCGGATATCCCCGTGGAAGTTCCCAGTTCGATCACATTCCGGGCGTTGACGGATTCGGCCAGCAACCGCAGCATCCGGCCGTCGGCGGCCGGTACATTGGCGAACAACTCACCCGCCTTCACTGCTGTATCGATGGTCGCGAGGATTCTTTTTTCCGTCGCGGTCTTGACGATGGGCGGGTACTGCTCGGCACCGGGCGCCGTACCCATTCCCATGCCTCCCCGTGGCCCGCGCCCCTGGCCAAAGCCGGCGAGCACATACACAAGTGCCAACCAGCCGGCCAGTAAAGTTCGCTTCATCTCCGTCTCCTGCCATTCAGAAATTGTCGATTTCGGACACCGGGTTCTCAAATACGGGCGCCCGGCTCAGTGGGCGGAACCCCGCGCACTACCGTCTCCTCCAGACGCTTTTGACCCTGGAGCCTCAGGACGCCTCCTTACGTAAGTTTCACTACCGTGGCGTCTTTGACGAAATCCGGGTCGAATTCGAGTCCCATGCCCGGTCTCGCTCAGTTCCCCCCATGGGCACGGCTCCTCAAACCACAGGTACTTCATCTCCTGCAGACGCTTGCCGAGCTCGATGGCGTTCTTCGCATCGTAGGAGCCGTTGGCATCGGCCATCAACTTGTGCAGGTTGAAAACGGGTTTCTCGTATTCGAGGATTTCCGACGTCATGTCGGAGGCGCCCCATGCGCGGAACGCCGGGCTTGTCAGCAGAGCGCTACCGCCAGCACTCTCTGGTGGAACACCGGATGCATCGAAACGATCCGATGAAACACCAGCTTCCGCCGGCCCGTGAACGCAGCAAAAGTTCCCGCGCCGATTCTGCGGTCGTGGTCACGGCTATAGGCCGCAATTACCTCCACGTCAGGGCCCTCAACGACCAGGCCGTTCGAATCGGAGCCTCTCACCTGGTACTCGACACTCATCGCACGGTTTACGGGAAGGCCGGCATAGACGGGGTGGCGTCGAACGAAGTACCAGGTCCCCATCCAGGACGCTCGCGAAGTCCCGACCATGCCGCCGTATTGAAATGCGCCGGTAGCAGCCAGTTGCCTACCCGTACCGGCAGCCTGGCCGTCATTGGTCGAGAGAGCCAGCAACGGTATGCCCCCCTCATACGCGGCAACCACCTCCTCCGCCAGGCCGGTCGCGGCGATGGAGCTGCTCCTTTTGTCAGCGCCCACGTCGTCAGTTCCCACCTGCGCGGTAACCACTTTGGCAACTCCCTGGAATGGCGCGATATCCGTGACGACGCCCTGGCCATCCTCCTCACCTCCGCCCTCTACCGCCTGACCGGCTCCTGGAAACCCAGGCCCGCCTCCCGCCCCTAGTCTAGTAACTCCCTTCCCTCCTCATTTTTCCTGCCCGTCCTGCCGTCCGCTGGGTTATACTGAAAACAGGCCTCAGCGAAGCCAGGAAGTAGCTGAAAACGAAATAGTTGTCAGTCAGGAAGGCTTTTCCCGAACGAACCCATTTCATCGCCCTTTCTTCGCCTCCGGGACAGCCTGGCCTGTCCGTGGTCGCGAGCGGAACGATGATAAATCGAAACGGGGTTGCGGATGGCTGCCGAACGGCACGGCGGCAGCCATCCGGCCGTTAGTTATGTCGGCCATTTGCTTGGCCCGGAGCGCTGTTCCAAGACTCGGATTAGGCGCGAGGGGTACGCCCCCACGCGGTATCCGCGCTTCTCGCCTTACAGGAAGATACGCTTCGGGACGCTGGTCGCGCAGGGGAAGGAGCAGAACGTATGAGCATCGGCTGGGACCTGAGTAACCGCAGAGAATTGCTTAAGCATCTGGGCGCCACCGTCACGGGCGGCTATCTGGCTACGTCCCGGGGCTACGCCGCCAACGAAACGATTCGTATCGGGTGCATCGGCGTCGGTGGACGCTGCCAGGCGTTGATGCGGGCGCTGGTCCGGATCCCCGGCGCGAAGATCGTCACGATCTGCGATGTCTGGGATGAAGCCCTCGTGAATGCGCAGAAGATCGCCGGACCGGAGGCGACGCCGGTGAAGGACTATCGCACGGTTCTGGATCGCAAGGACATCGACGCGGTGCTCATTGCCTCGCCCAATCACCAACATGTCACCATGCTCTCGGCCGCATGTTCGGCCGGCAAGGACGTATACATCGAGAAGCCGCTGACGCATCGCCTGGAGGAAGGACCCGCTGCGCTGGAGGCGCAGAACGGGCACAAACGGATTGTTCAGGTGGGGATGCAGCAACGCAGCATGCCGCAGTTCCAGAAAGCATACGAGATAGTGAAGTCGGGCCAACTCGGAAAGATTCGCAAAATACACTTGACCTGGAATCGCAACGCCGCGCGCGGGGCTACGGCCTATCACATTAATCCGTCGTCAGTGAACTGGAAGGCATGGCTCGGTCCCGCGCGTGAGCAGCCGTTCGATGCGTATCGCTTCCGGGAGTGGCGCTGGTTCTGGGATTTCGGCGGCGGCGTGTTCGACGACCTGATGGTTCATTACGTGGATATCGCCCATTGGTATCTGGACGTCGCCCACCCTACCACGGCCGTGTCGATCGGGGATAAGTTCTCGATGGAGCAATGGCAGACGCCGGACACAGCGCAAACGCTGCTCCAATACCCGGGTGCGCAGGTCTACTTCGAAGCCACGTTCGTGAACGCGCGCAATGGGGCGATGCTGGAATTCATGGGCACGGAAGCGACACTGTATCTGGACCGCGGCCGTTTCGAAGTGATACCCGAACGGCATCGCGATTCGCACAACAAGAATGCGGCTCTGCCGACGGTTCCGGAAATGGATTGGGTGCTGGGCACGGGTCCGAAGGGCGCGGATTACTATGACCAGCCCGATGGCGAAAGCGTCCATCTGAGTAACTGGCTGGAGTCGATCCGCACGCGCCAGACGCCCAACGCGCCGGTGGAAGCGGGCATCAGCGCGGCGTCGGCGGCCCATCTGGGGAATATCGCGCTGCGCACTGGCGGTGTGGCGCATTGGAAAGACCATGGGGCAAATAGTGGAATGTTAGCGGAATGAGCCGATCACGCAAACGTGACGCCCATCGCGTCGCCGACCCTGCGGATGTACTTGCGGCCTTCGTCATATTCCGCAGCCGTTTTCAGGTGCTCCAGCATGAGCGGAGCGTCATGCTGGAGTTTCGAGAGGCCTTGCAGATAAGCTTTGTAGTCGATCTGGCCGCGGCCCGGAATCACTTCGAGGAAATGCACGTTCAGCTCGACTACCCACTGCAGGTCCTTGGCGTGGCATGAGACGATCCAAGGGCCGAGCTTCTGAAAGCATTCGTTGATATAGGCGGTGTTCTCGTAAAAGCGGCGCGGGGAATTAATGCCGTTGCAAACGTCCAGATGAACGCCGAATGACTTGCGGTCGACGGCGCGAATCAGCTCCAGGTAGGAGTCCGGACCGTCGGGGATGCTCCAGCCCATCATCTCAATCGTGAAACGCGTCCGGGTGGGCTTTACCGAGTCGATCACGTGGCGGCAATTGGCCACCGTGGCGTCGAAGAACTCCCTGGAGAGATTCTTGGGATGCGGGCCATACCAGGAATCGGGATTGTACGATCCGGCAATGTCCACGCAGCAGCGCGCACCGACGGCTTCGGCCAGGGCGCAACGGTCGACCACATAATCCAGATTCTGCCGGCGCTTCTCCGCGTCCGGATCGAGCATGTTCTTCCAGGCGCCCACCTCGGCAATGCAAACGTTCTCCGCTGCGTAGGCTTTCAGGATGGCGCGGATGAGGTCCGGGTCCTTTACCGTGGCGATCTGTGGACAGTAGGCGGCGCTGTAGCCCAGACGGCGATGCTCATGGGCCAAGGCCATCGGATCATCGGATTTAAGAAAGATGGGTCCACCCAAGCGGATGGGAGTTCCGGCAGCGCGTAATCCGGAAGCGGCTGCTGCCGCGGCCGCCGTGGCGAGGAAGGATCGTCGCGTGGTGTTCATTCGAATGCCTCCTTCGAGTGACAAGCTTATCACCGGAGCTGTGCGTCTTAGCGGGCGCACGTTTGAAAGCGAGCGCGCCGCGCACCATTTGGGGACCTCCCGGAGCCGCAGCGATGCGTCCGGGAAGCGCGCACCGGTGCGCGCCGTCGACGCGGGGACGCGGTGAATGGCGTCGGGCTACAACGCGCGCGGAACTCGGTCCCATTGAAACCGACCATGAGATCCTATATGTTCAATCTGAACGGATTAATTGACGGCCAATGGAGGTCGTTTTCATGTCGAATTCGCGCAGAAGTTTTCTACAGTCCAGCGCGGCGCTAGCTGCCGGTCTCACAGGCGTCCCCTCCGCATTGGAAGCGCAATCCGGCGCGGCACAAGCCAACATGCCTCCCGGCGCTCCGCAAGCCCCAGCTCTGCGCTCCGGGCCGCTGACGCCCGCCGCGCAGATCCAGGTTCCCAAAATGAAATTCGGCGGCGTCGAAATCAGCCGGATGGTCCTGGGCGTCAACCCCTTCTACGGCTTTGCCCACTACAACCACAACTTCGGCTCGGGCATGAAGGAGTGGTACACCCAGGATCGAGTCTGCGACGTGATGCACCAGGCCAACCGCTTCGGTATCAACGCGTTTAACTATGTCCACCTGGACAGGGGGCCGCAAGACTGGCAGCGTTTCGTAGCCGAGGGCGGCAAGATGCACCTCATCATCCAGGTGACTGCCGGCGTCGATCCGGAAATGCTGGTGAAGACCCTCAAGCCTTTGGCTTTACAGAGGCAGGGTGAAGTGGTCGATACCGCCTATCAGAACGGCGAAATGGAACGCGTTAAGGAGTGGTGTAAGAAAGCGCGGGATTTGGGAGTGATGGTCGGAGTGGGCACGCACATCCCGGAAGTCGTCGCGCAGGTAGAGTCGGAGAACTGGGACATCGATTTCTTCTCCGGCTGCGTGTACAACCGGCGGCGCACCGCGGACGAATGGAAGAAGGTGCTCAACGGCGAGATGATGGAGATGCCCAACGACATTTACATGAAGAGCGATCCGCCACGCATGTATAAGGTTCTGCGGCAGAGCAAGAAGCCCTGTTTCGCCTTCAAAATCTTGGCCGCCGGGCGGGTCCCGGATCGGGACGTCGAGCAGGCCTTTCGCACCGCTTTCGAAAGCATCAAGCCCACCGACGGGGTTTACGTCGGCATGTTCCCCCGATTCAAGGACGAGATCCGCGAAAACGCCGAGATCGTTCATCGCATTCTCGTGGGCGCCTGACGGAACGAAGCCGCGGCCGGTTGTAGGGCTGTAGGCGCGCGGAGCCAACCACGTTGTTTGAGGTGACGGACGACAGGGATAAGCGAGCGGTGCTCCGGACAAAACTTGAAGATGGCGCGGACCTGCCTCGCCTCGTCGGGGTTGTGGCCAAGCAGTCCGTCCGTGTGAGCCACTTCCCCGGCCGGAGCCATGCGCACCTATTCGAGTGCTTCCGGGAGCGGTTCCGAAGTTATCATTACTAGTGAGGTGATTATGCAGAGCCGAGAGACGCTCCAGCCGGGCCGCCGGGATTTCGGCAAAACGGCTCTGGGAGGCGCGCTGGGAGCGCTTCTCGCGCCCCAACAGTCCAAGGCCGCCGTGCACCCGAATGCGCCCGGCATCAAGCTGTGCGCTCAATCGGGCGCCATCCCGACCGACGACCAGTTACTGTTTCTGAAACAGATCGGCGCCGAATATGTCAGCGTCGGAGCGCCTCCGGAGCTGCGGACGGCCGAGGGCTTTCTGGCCATCAAGAAGCGGTACGCCGATGCCGGCATCACGGTATGGAATATCGGCAACACCAGCGTGCACAACATGCCGGAAGTTACGCTCAACCTGCCGGGGCGAGACCGGAAGATCGAGGAATACAAGCGGTACATCCGCAATCTGGGCAAAGCGGGGATTTATTATACGACCTACGCGCATATGGGCAACGGCATATGGTCGAGCGGCCGCGCTGTGGTGCGCGGCGCCGCGGCGCGCGAGTTCGACATGGCAAGCCCCAACAAACGTGGAGTGTGGGACGGGAAAACATGGACGGAGCCGCTCTCCCACGGGCGCGAGTTCACCAAAGAAGAAATCTGGGCGAACTTCACGTACTTCGTCAAGCAGGTGGCCCCGGTGGCGGAGGAGAACAGCGTGCGCATCGGCATCCACCCGGACGATCCGCCGGTACCGGTGCTGGCAGGCGTACCGCGCTGCATTTTTTCCAACTTTGAAGGCTACCAGCGGGCGCTGGAGATTGCCGGCAGCCCCAACGTGGGGATCTGCCTGTGCTGCGGGACGTGGCTGGAAGGTGGCAAGGCTCTGACCGGGAAGGATCCCGAAGAGATGATCCGGTATTTCGGCGCCGGCAAGATCTGGAAGATCCATTTTCGCAACGTGAGCGCGCCGCTGCCGCATTTTGTCGAGACCTTCATGGACAATGGCTACATGGACATGGACAAGATCACGAAAGCCCTGGTGGAAATTAAGTTTGACGGCATCATGATCTTGGACCACACGCCCGAGATGCTGGGTGGCCGATACGCCCAAACCGCTTACGGGGTTGCTTACATGAAAGCGTCCTTGAAACGAGCGAGGGAGGAAGTGGGGATATAGACGATCCAGTTTATCTCGGAATTCGCTACCTCCCTTTATTATTTGCAAGATTCATGATGATCGGCTCGAAGACTGCGTTGAGCTGGAGTGGATGCGCATTCGGTACAAGAGGGATCTTGGCACTGGGTAGGATTTTTCTTGG
>JBKQVG010000427.1:0-18011 GCA_052325345.1 Bryobacteraceae bacterium | reverse complement strand
GTCAATTTCCGCGGCGTGAAACGCAAGATGAGCAACTACAATCTGCGGCCCCGGAAGCGGCAGCGCACGCGCCGCATCGATGTCTCGAAGCGGATCAGGATTGTTAAGTGAACAGTATTGGGGTTAGGCCTCATCTTCCAGAAGTGGACTTCGGCCAGTGTCGGGCCACTTTCCGGAAAGGTTTCACGGCCAGTGGCCGGACGGCGTGCAAGCGCCAATGGGGAGACGCTGGCCTACAAGCGGGGTGTGATCTGTGAAGCGGAGGCCACGTGCACCAAAAGCGTCGAAGGCCGCGCGGGTGGCTATCGTGGCGGCCGGCAAGATCGCCGGGAAACCGGCCGACGTGATCGCCAAGGACGCCAAGTGCTCTGTGCGGCACGCGAAGCGGTTGCCCGAGAGACAGAGTTTGGACATAGATCTCGAATCGGCCGGTGTCCATGGCGCGATAGGCGATCCACTTACCATCCGAGGTGATGGAGGGTTGTCCGTATCTGAACGGCTCGTTCCAGGCGGCCGGCAAGCGGTTGGTTGTCGAGCGGCTTGGAGATGTTCCAGTTCCACATGGGCTTGACCAACGTGACTCTTCCCAGAATGCCGCTATCAACAATCTTCTTGGCGGCCATCAACGACGTTGAAGCGCGCCGGCACCGGCACGCACCGCTCGGTTTCGCGGCACGGATGGATGCGCCGGCGCCGGATTTGGCCGACCTTCGCTGCGTCCGCCGCGGCGAGGGCGGCAGGGGTGAAGGGCACGCGCGGCGGACGAGGCGGCGAGCGCGACGCGCTGGCGCGCGTTCCACGAGAGCGTGGCGGCAGTTAACCGCGCGCAGTCGAACTTCAGCGGAGCGCCGCAGCTCTTCGACCTTCGTCGCGACCGCCGCGTCGCCGGCGCGCCAAGGTGGATCGCCGGTCTAGTTTTACTCCGCCCTTGACACTTGAAATCGATCGACCACACGTCGTTGGCCTCTCGCGCATGTTCGAGTGGTTGCACCGTCGGCGTCGCGTGGCGCCGCTTGCGGCCCTTACCATTCAGCCCGTTACGTCGCAGGATCAAATCGATGGTGCTCTCCGCCGGCTCCGCAACTGCCATGCGTCACTTCTCGCGCGCGTCCCGCCGGATCGGTAAAGCGGGCGCGGCATCCTCCATGGGAAAGCCCACGTAGTCCGCGACGGTGCGCGCGACCTGGGTGACATTTACCGGGGCGGACGAATGTCCCGCCGCAATTCCGGGCGCGGCCACCAAGATCGGCACCGAGAGATCCTCGGGGGCGGTTCCGCCGTGGTGCGATCCCTTGCCATCGTTGCCGAAGTAATGCCCCGGACGCAGAGTCACGATCAGGTCTCCGGCGCGCGCCGGCTCCGCGGCGGTCCGTTCGCGTACGGAGGCGATGGCCTCCGGAAATCCTTTTTCCAAAGCGGCCGCCAATTCGGGCGTGGCATGGTCCGGATAGATGTACGCCATGCCCGTGTTATGCGCCACGTGAGAACCTGGCGGCAGCGCGGCTTTCAACTTCGCAAGAAGATCTATATCCTCAGGGTGCGGCACCGAATCCGTGCGGCCATGGTCGGAGACGAACACGAACATGGTGTGAGCGCGCCACTCGGGGTCCAACGCCTCGATGGTGGCCAGAATGCGCCCCACGGCCGGATCGATGACTTCGGCAAAGTAGTTGGGTTGCGCGGCGATCCCTTCGGCATGCGCGATGGTGTCGGCCCCGGTGAAGTAGATGGTCAGGATCGCCGCAAGCCCGCGCGCATTCAGCTCCGCAACTGCCCGGTCCGTCATTTCCGTGTCGAAGATGCGGAACGCCAGCTTGTTGCCCTGAATGAATGCACGCGCTTCGGCCGCCGTTGGGGGCGCGGGGCGCGGGGCCCCTTTCCAGTATTGGCTGTAGACCACCACGCTGTCGAACCCCTTGGCGGCGGCCGCTTCATATATGGTGGGAGCCTGCAGATGCCGGTTGCCGAGACCGCCGATACAGCCCGAGCCGGCCAGCACGGTGAATCCGTAGACGCAGCTCACCCCGGCGGAAGTCATGTAGTCGATGAGCTTCGCGTGCTCGCGGTCATACCATTGATTGCCCGGCACGCCGTGCCGCGCCGGAGTAGTCCCCGTCACTATGGAAGCCTGCGCCGCCATGGTCACGGTAGGGATTACGGTGGTGGCGCGGTCGAACGAGATGCCGGAGGCGAAGATGCGGGCGAGATTCGGCGTTCGCCCGCTCTCGAAGATCTGTCGGAAGGTATCGGCGCGAACGCCATCCACGTCGATCATTACGGCCCGCCGGGCCGGCTGCGCCGGAGCCGCGCCGGCCGCCAATAAGAACGCCAGAACAGCCCTTGTACGCCTCATTGCACTGGCACGGCGACCGCCGTCAGGTAGGTCTGGGCCACCAGGCCGTTGGTCAGGCCGGGGGCGGTGAAATGGGTCGGATTCGAGAGAGGTAGCGCCGCGATGGCGATCACCCCGATGGTGTTCTGAATGTTGGTCACGGGACCCGTCGGCGGCAGGTCCATCAGCACGTTCGACGGCACCGTGAAGGTTCCCGCGGAAACCGGAGCGAGGCAGAAGAACCCGCCCGAGTTCTTGCTCTGCTGGTCGGACGACCCGCCCAGGATCACAAGCGAACTGTTCGCGTCCCCGCCGCTCCAGGTGAGGGTCAGGCCTGCCGAGCGATTGATGGACGTGATCTGCGACTGGTTGGTCCAGTTGACGGGAGTGGCCAGGTTGAGCGAAGCGGTGAACTTGCCTATGTCCTTACCGCCCGGACCGGTGACGGTGTATGAGCCCGGTTCGAGGAACGGCGGCAGGCTGTCGGAGCCATCGACGGGGACTTCGCCGCCTAGCAGGCTGAGGTACGGGCCGGTGCCGCTGTTGGGATCGAAGTGCGTGATTTGGGCAGTCCCCTTCGGCCCGGTGACGGTAAGGGCGCTGCCGGCATCCAGGGATTTGCTGCCGCTGTTGTCGAGGCTCAGGCCGCTGGTCCCGATTACGCTTCCGAAATCGAGCAGTTTGTTCGTCGAAACGCACGTCCCCACGGGCGGCAGATTCATGAACGAGCTGAAGGCAAGGTCGCCGCCCGCAGGAGTGTTCGAGAAGATTCCCAGCCCCACGTCGAAGGTGCTGTTCACCCCCGCTTGCGACGAATCCACGATGCCCGAGAGCGAAACGCGCACCAACCCGATGGTGCCGGTGGTGCCGCCGCTAGAGGTCGTGCCGACAAACGGATTGGCGGGGTCCTGGCACTTCGAGCCGTTGGAGTTGATGGCCACGCGTACGGTGTTCGCGGTGACTCCGGCGGCGGTTACCTGCACCGGGACGGAACAGCCCGTGGGAGTGTTGGCGGGCACGTTGAAGTAGATGTTATCCACTCCCGCGAAGCCGGGCGCGCGGCCGGCATACTGGATGCTAGCCGGTATTCCACCCACACTCACCTGCACCGGAACGGACATATTGCCGCCCGGCGGCGGAGTGTTGTCGCCGGTGGTGATAGGCCCCAGGCCGGTGCCCCACAAGATGGCGATCTGGCCGGGCGTCAGCGGAGTGGACGCAGTGTTCAACGGTTGATTGGTGGCCGAGTTGTAGTTCTGC
The DNA here is from genome assembly GCA_052325345.1 of Bryobacteraceae bacterium. Classification (GTDB taxonomy): domain Bacteria; phylum Acidobacteriota; class Terriglobia; order Bryobacterales; family Bryobacteraceae; genus JBEKYD01. Next base: position 14,419 of record JBKQVG010000427.1, on the reverse strand, counting down.
ACGATTCCGGGGCCGGGTCCGTAAGCGGTGCTGAAGGTCCCGAATGCAGTGTTCACGACGTTCACCGTGGCAGCAGCACTCGTTGTGCCGTTATAACTGACGGTGACTTGCACGTTCCCCAGAGGCGTATCGGACGGCAGAATGGCATTGATCTGCGACATGTAGACGAAATTCAGGTAAGCTCGCTTGCTGTAGGAACCCTGTGAAACCGTGACCACGACCCCGGCCAGGTTGTCGGGGATCGGGAAGCCCGGAGCCAGTTGGTACTGCGCCGGTCCGAGGTTGCTACCGTAGATCGTGAAGTAGGAGCCGCGCGCGACGGTGCCGGGCCGGTTGCTGGCCGCGTTTGCGATGCCGCCCTGACCGATGACGGGGGCCGAGGCGGAAGCCCCGCCGGCTTGCGTCAGGGCGAAAGTCGAACCGTTGGCAGTGACGGTGGCCGTGCGGGTTTGGGGCGTCGTGTTGGCGTCGGCCGTGTACGGCAGATTGGCTCCGCCGGTCCCCGTGGAGGGCGAGGTCAGGTGGAACCAGCTCCCCGCAGGGTTGATGGTGGCAGTCCATGCACATCCGATCGCCGTGGTGAGACGCGTGCTGCTGGCGCCGCCCTGCGCGGAAACGGAGTCGCTGGCCGGGCTGAACGCGTAGTTGCATACGGGCACGCCGTCTTGAGATACCTGCACGGAACTGTTGCCGATTCCGATCGCGCCGGTGCGCGGGCCGGATGAAGTATTGGGATCCACCTGATAGGAGACCGCGCTGGCGCCGGAAGCCGGTATGTGGATCCAGTACACGCCGGCGCTGGCGTTCAACGCGCATCCGGACTGCGTGCTCACGAGGATGGTTCCGCTGGCGCCTCCGGCCGGGATGCTGAGGCTCTGCGGTTCCGCATAATAGGCGCAGGAACCGGATCCGGCCGCGGCTTGCGTCACGGTCAGCGTCTGGTTGCCCACCGTGAGCGTGGCGGTGCGCGAGCTAGTGGAGGCGTTAGCGGCCACCGTGTAGCTCACAACGGCGTTGCCGCTGCCCGAACCGGTCGTAGTGAGCCAACTCGCGCTGCTGGTCACCGTCCAACTGCAAGCCGCGCCGGAGGTGACGACGACCGTGCCGCTGCCGGCCGCGCTGCTGAAGGACGCCGGATTCGGTAAGCCTGCCGCGATGCTGTACGAACAACCCCCGCCGCCCCCGCTTCCGCTGGGCACCGTATTGGAAAAGGTCCAGTTCACGATATCGTGGTTTTCCCACCCCGCACCCGTGCCCGCCGTGAAGCCGACGTACGCAGTGTTCTGCCCCAGTATCGAAGCCAAGTTAATGGCATAGCCGTTGATCGCGGTGAAGCTGCCTCCCTCGGCCGGATCGGTGACCGTTACGGTCAGCTTCGCGCCATCGAATCCGATGTTTGCGGTCCACAGGCGCCCGTTGGACATGCAGCCGGGCACCAAATACGAATTTTGGCCCGGGTTGCCGGTCGGAAATCCGCAGGAGGGGTTGCTGTAAACGTTGGTGATGTCGGTGTTCGTCAAGTTGCCGTCGGTGTCGATCGAGACGTGATTGCTGCTGTTGCCGTCGTCGTTGCCAAGGCCGAAGCCGGTGTTGTTATAGGTGTCGAACTCAATGGCAATGCTACTGCCGCTCACTCCCTGGTAGCCCATGCCGACGCCGCCGGCACCCAAACCTTTGGTATTCGTCGTGATCACGAACGTGATTCCGTCGGCCGGATCCCACCCGCCAGGATTTGTAAACCGGAACTGAAACTGGGTGTTGAAAACGGCATTGTTCCCGAGTGTGACCGGCGTCGTGCTGTAGGCGGCGCCGCTTTGGCTGGCGGCGGCGGGCGTGAGCCGCAGGACGGTCCCGTCGCTGGTTGACGCGGTTGCGGCATTGCCCACCAGCGTAAGCCCGGCCATGCTGGCGAACCCATTGAACGTGAACTGACTGCCGGTGGCGGCCGTGCCGGAGAGACCCACCGACGCGGGATCGTTCGCGAACACCACATTGGAGAAGTTCACGTTGTCGCCGGTGTTCTCGATAATGCTATAGCTGTAGAGGTTGAGCGTCGCAGGCGGAATCCACGCCGCCACGGCGGTGGCGTTATTGGTTCCATCGCTGTTGTAATAGCTGCTCGAAGTGGGATCGACGAAAAGCGCGACCTTCTGATTTTGCGCGTCGAGAACGCCCACCAGGTGGTGGCTGCCGGTGGAGGGGAGGCTGGTGTTGAGGTAGAAAGCCGTGTTCCCCGCCGTCACGGCCGATTCGACCATGATGTTGAGGTTCGCAGCCGCGCCGTTGCCCCCGACCGACACGCGGTAATTGACGAACGGCGCCGAAGTTCCGAAATTCAGATCGATCCGGGTGGAGCTCAGATTGCTTCCTCCCAGATTCACCATGTTGAAACTGACGAAGAACTGACCCGCGTTCAGGGCGATCGGCGACGCAAACTTCGCGTAGTCCCCGCCGCTGCCGCTCGGCACGGCCGGCCTGCCTATCACTCCGCTGCTCTTGACCGCGAGATCTTGTGTCAGACCCGGGTCGCTCGTCCATTTTCCGGTGAACCCGCTGCCGCCCACCGCTTGCCCCGCCAGGCTGGCCACTGAGTATGGCGGCACCTGAAAGCTATCGGATGCCAGCACGCTGGCCCGGGTGGACTGCGGCGCCATCAGGGCCACGGCCGCGAAAGCCGTGGCGAACGTTCGGATCGAGTTCAACAGGCACATATCGGTTTCGCCTCACCCAAGATGAATTGAATCGGGACTTCCGTGTCTTCTTCCCGGATTGAAAACAGTGTAAACCATAATCGCAATTTTATGTATTATTATCTGAAATCGTCTTTTCGGCGCCTCCGGAGCGGGTCCGGGAGTACGTGAGCGAGCGTTCAACCTGGGGCTTGAAGCGGTCCTAGCACTCGCTGCACACCCGGCGGCTGGGGGCTTCTCGTTCTGGTGCTCTTCAATGGTTATTCCGCTGGGGCTCACAGTCGCCACCTCCCATCCGGGCGCCGCAGATACAGCCGGAACTCCACCATCCATATCGGACATGTTCATGTTGATTTCTAAGGAATCAAGCCACCTAGTGTTGCGACTTAGATCGCACGAGGCAGCACGGCGAAGCTTTTGATCACACCTAATAGCTGGATTGTTGAACTTCCCCTCGCCCTGTGCATACTAGAGATCGTGATCCTCCAGCCGAGAGAGAAGGTCAGTGGCGTGGCCGTTTGACCGACGACGATGAAATCGTGAACTCATCTCCCCCAGGCGCAACCGAAGTTATCTTAGTGGAGCCCAAGCCTGGTTTAGGCCTTGCTGAAGCGCTGGAAGCCGCGCACGACAAGGGCATCGTCCATCGGGATCTGAAGCCCGCCAATATTCTGGTGACACCCGGCGACGCGGTCAAAGTTCTCGACTTCGGGCTTGCCGCGGTGGCGGGCCGCGAACAGGAGGCCGCGGATCCTAACAACTCGCCCACCCTCACCGTCTCCCCGACGCGCGCGGGAATGATTATGGGCACCGCGGCCTACATGAGTCCGGAGCAGGCTCGGGGCAAGCAGGTCGACAAGCGCGCCGACATTTGGGCCTTCGGCGTGGTGTTGTACGAAATGCTCACCGGCCAGCCGCTGTTTCGCGGCGAGACGGTTTCCGACATTCTGGTCGAGGTCCTTGCAAAAGAGCCGGATCTGAGCGCCCTGCCCGCCCACGCTCGCTACGTGGTTGAGCGATGTTTGCGCAAGGACCCGCGCAAGCGTTGGCAAGCCATTGGCGATGCCCGAATCGCTCTCGAAGAAGGAGCGCCGGAACCAAGTTCGCCAGCACCCAGCCTCAAAGCAAAGCGAACCTGGCTGCCCTAGGCGATGGCTGGCGCACTTCTGTTGGTTGCGGCGGTCACGTCGTTCACGGCATGGCACGCCACTCGATCGACGTCCGGTTCCGGCGATCTTCCGCTCATCCGCCTGGACGCCGACCAGCAGCTCGTATACAGCGGCGGGGCAGTTTGATGTTTCGCGAACGGGGGTTTTTGTCTACCGCAGCGGCAAGTCGGAGCTGGAGACTTGGTCCCTTGCGGTCTTGGATGCAAGTGGCTTCCGGAAGATACAGCCGCAGTTGTCCAAGCCTGCCGCTTACTTTACGCCGCGTTTCTCGTCCGATGGCCGGCGTCTGGCGCTAGGAATCGAGCGGAAGGGTATCGATATCTACACGTATGACTTGCAGAATGACGTTCTCTCTCGCCTCACGTTTTTCGCCCAGCTCAGCTACAGTCCCGTTTGGACGCCAGACGGCAAACACATGGTTTTCCAGTTTGTCAAGGGAGACAGTCAGGCCCTATTGTGGATCCGCAGTGACGGCGCGGGCGACGTGCAGAAGCTGCTGGAGGGAAAGGCTCCGGTGGAACCCTACTCCATCTCCCCCGACGGCCGGCATTTGGCCTATCAGCAAGGCGCCAACGCGAAGTTTGACATTTGGACCATGCCGTTGGATGTGACCGATCCGGACCATCCCAAGCCCGGAAAACCGAACCGTTTGCGCATATAACCGCGAACGAAGTGCAGCCCGCTTTTTCGCCGAATGGACGCTGGATGGCGTTTGCCTCCGATGAGTCAGGCGTCTATGAAGTGTATGTCCGGCCGTTCCCGGAGACCGCCGGAAGAGGCAAGTGGCAGATTTCCTCCGGTGGCGGCAAGATGCCCGTCTGGTCCCGCGACGGAAAGAACCTATTCTTTGAAAATCCGGACAATCGGATCATGGTGGCCGGCTACGCAGTAATTGGCGAATCGTTCGCGGCCAGTAAGCCTCGTCTTTGGTCCGACCAAGAACTCAGTCCGCCCACCGGCGACTCGAATTTTGATCTGGCTCCGGACGGTACAAGAATCGAGGCGTTGGTCCCGCGGCCGGCGGCCGAAGAAAACAAAACTTCCGTGCACGTCACGTTTCTGTTGAATTGCTTCGATGAACTGCGCCGCCGCACGTCTCAAACCAAGTGATTTCGAAGAAGGGCAGGTATTCAGATCTACACGTTTTCTTAATTCTGATCTGGTTGTGTCACGAGCACGTGCCTCGGTGCGCCGTTCCAGTCGGGTGCTTGCGATAACGAAATAGGGAATGATTTGTCGGGTATCCGGAAGTTAACCCGAAACGCCGTCCACGGAAACCGCATGGGCGCCGCGGATGAAGGCTGGTTTACCGAATGCCTGATCTTCTGCCACCGAAAGATCGTCGGCGGTCACTTCGCCGGAGAGGGTCGCAAGCTTCAAGTTGCCCAGTTTCACTTCGCGGTTCAGCGCGGAAGAAAAGCTCCGATTCCAACATCGACTTGAACCGGGCTTGCGGCGGGGCCTCGGGAACCGATTACACTGAAATCATGTCCTTCTGGAAACGCCGGAAGCCGCTCGCGGCTGGAGGCGACGCTCGCGATTTCCGGCTGGCACGGCTGGAGGGTGGCGCGGTCACGCTGGCCGAACTCACCGCTGCCCGCCCGGTTCTGATCGCGTTCTTCAAAATCAGTTGCCCGGTGTGCCAGATGACGCTGCCGTTTCTCGAGCGGCTGCACGCGGCGGGTACGTTGGCGGTCTACGGCATCTCGCAGAACGACGCCGCCGATACGCGCGATTTCCTCCGCGAATTCGGGATTTCGTTTCCGGTCCTGCTCGATCCGGATGACCAGTTTCCGGCCAGCAACGCGTATGGAATCACCCACGTGCCGACAATGTTCTGGATCGAGCCGGGGCTCAAGATCGGCCGCCTGATCGAAGGCTGGGTAAAGGCCGAAATCGAGTGGCTGGGCGAATTGGCCGGCATCCAGGTTATCCGCGCGGGCGAGCGCGTGCCAGTGTTGAAGCCTGGTTGAGGCTCTCTCAACTGACTCCCGGGCGGAGTCGCGAGGTCCGCGTGCAAGGTACAATACAGTAAAACCCCATGGCCGACAATTTCGATATTCTTGGGACCGCCGCCGCTCTTGTGAAAGGGATGTCCGTCACCTTCAAGGAGATGATGTCCCCGACGGTAACCGAGAATTACCCGGAAGAGCCTCCGAAACTGGAAGAGCGCTATCGAGGCGTACACGTGCTGCAGCGGGATGCCAACGGGATGGAAAAGTGCGTCGCCTGTTTCCTGTGCGCGGCCGCCTGCCCAGCCGATTGTATCTATATCGAGGCCGCGGAGAACACCGACACGCTCCGAATTTCCGGAGGCGAGCGCTACGCCCGCGTTTACAATATCGATTACAACCGCTGCATCTTCTGTGGTTACTGCGTGGAGGCATGCCCCACCGATGCGATTACGCACGGCCACGGCTTCGAAGCGGCGAGCTACAACACGTCCACGCTGATCAAGCGCAAGGAAGACATGCTGGCGCCGGTGCCGGAAGGCGCCCGGCCGCCGGTAATCCAGCCCAAAGCGGAAGCGGCTCACTAGACCGGCGCCCCGGATGTCTCCCCGAAAAGGAAAAACGGGAACTTTAGTGCCGGTGCTTTTTCTAAGAATCAATAACTTATGGGTGAAAAACGGGAACTTTAGTGCCCGTTTCACGTCGGCTTGAAAGCCGACGCTGCAGACTGAGAGTCCGCGCCACGAGAATCGTCGCGGCAGGAAAGGAATCTGACGCGCTGCAATACAGAGCAGCAGAGCCGCAAACCAAGCTCTCGGACTGTCCGCGCGTTCGCAGGGGAAGCATGGTGGGGTAAGCGAGACAAGTTCCGGGAGGAGTCCCGGCGTGGCAGACTGAGAGTCCGCTCCACGGAGTGGCGCCAAATGCCGGGGCGACATCAGGAGTTTGGAGTCTCGGCGCTGCAGCCAGGAGTGGCCGCACTATGGCGGGATGGACGGCTCATCGCCAAAATCGTTTTTTCGCCAAAAACGCCAGGTTCTGGAAGCCGTCGCGCCAGAGGTTCAGCTTAGTTTCGCCCATGCGCGAAGAGTATTGGATCGAGATTTCCCCGAAGCGGATACGCGAATCGCGCAGGGCTTCGATTTTGATTTCCTCGGAAAATGCCATGCCGTCGGATTCGAGCTTCATATGTTCCAAAATCGAGCGGCGGAACACCCACATGCCGGATTGCGAGTCGCGCACCCAGCGAAAGAAGAGCACGGACATGGCGAGCGAAAGCACCAGGTTGCCGAGTTTATTGCGAGAACTCATGGCCTCGCGGTCGCGCACCGGAAAGCGGGAGGCGTTCAGAAAATCCACGCGGAGATGGAGGAAGGCTTCGATGAGGTAGGAGAGCGCGTCCACCGGGTAGCTTTGGTCGCCATCGAGGGTGACGATCAGCTCGCCGGTAGCCGCGGCGAAACCTTTTTTATAGGCGCGGCCGTAGCCGCGCACATCCTCGCGGATGACTTTGGCGCCGAGCGCGGTTGCGACTTCGGAAGTGCGGTCGGTCGAGGCGTTATCCACCACGATCACCTCATCCACGAACTCCGGCATGGCGCGGAGCACTCGTTCGATGCCCTGTTCCTCATTCAGGCAGGGAATGATGACGGTAATGGACTGGGATTTATACATGAGGGTACGACTTTTCGCGGGCGCCGCGCGTCTGATTAGGAGAAACGGCAATTGCTATTATGACAACGATGACGCGGGCCTGGTTGGTTTTGACGGGTTTTATTTTGTGCGGGCCGGGACCGGCGTGGGCCGCCGACCTGAACGGCGTACACACGGTGTACCTGCTGAACATGGCCCATGGGCTGGACCAGTACCTGGCGAACCGCCTGACCGGCGACCACCTGTTTATCGTGGTAACCGACCCCAAGAAAGCCGATGCGGTGATCACCGACCAGCTTGGGGGCAACCTGGACGCAACGCTCGAAACCATCGCCCCCAGCCCCAAGCCTCCGGAAAAGGCAGAGGCTAAGGCAAGAGAGCCGGGCGACACAAAAGGCAGGGGCGATGCTCCCGCGGGAGGCAGCAATTCGCTGGCCGCGGCCTTCGGCGGCAACACGAACAACGCGCTCGAGCACCCGGTTTCCACCTTTGCCCGCTCGAAGGGAACCATCTTTCTGGTGGATGCCAAGTCGCGGCAGGTGTTGTGGTCGCTATACACCAAGCCGAAGGGCACGGAGAGCAAGGACATGGATCGCACGGCCTCCGGCATCGTAAGCCGCCTCAGGAAAGACATGAACCGGAAGGAGCCGAAAGCGACTCCGGCGAAGTAGCAGGGGCGAGAATCGGGCCGGCATTTGGCGACGCCGCGCGCTTGCGGCGCACCAGTTGGCGGTATTCTTCCACCAGGCGGCGGGTAATGGCCGCCATATCCCATTCGGTTTCGACCATGGCGCGCGCCCGCGCGGCCATCGCCATCCCGGCGGCGGGATCTTCCAGAATCGCGACCACCCGTTCGGCGAAGCCAGCGGGATCGTCCGCCAGGCGGCAGTATTCGCCGTCGGCGCCGGCCAGGCCTTCGGCGCCAATCCGGGTGGATACCACCGGAATGCCGGCGGCGAACGCTTCGAGCAACTTCACGCGAACGCCCGAGCCGCTCAAGATCGGGCACACGAACACGGCGTAGCGGCTCATGGGGCCGCGCACATCGTCCACGCAGCCGAGCATTTCGAGGTTGGTGGAATAGTCGGCATAGGTGTGGACGGGAGGCGGGTCGGAGCCCACCAGGATCAGGCGGACATCGGGCCGGCGGGCGAGAACCAGGGGCAGCACCTCGTGAACGAACCAATCCACCGCGGCGCGATTGGGATCGTGGCGGAAGCTGCCGACGAACAGCAGGGTGGCTGGCTCGCGGGCGGTGGCGGGCAAGCGATAGCGGCGCGTATCGATTCCGGCCCGCAAGCCCGGCCGCAGGCGGGCGGCCATCCGCGGCAGATACGACAGCAGGTAGCGGCGGTTGACGGCGGTGCACACCTGCACCTGGTCGAACTTCGGCAGCGCCCGCAATTCGTAACGCAGCATGCGGAGGTATTCCATGCGAGCTTTCCATTCGCCGGTGGCGCTCATGAAGTGGCCAAAGCCGCGGGCAATGGATTGAAACGAGACGTCGTGCTCGAACAGCGCGGTGGGAATGCGGCGGAAGTCGCAGCGGTATTGGGCCAGCGGGGTATATTCGAGCTGCAGAACATCGATGCGCTGGAGGAAGAGCTGGCGATGGATCAGCCATTCGAAATCGTGGTCGCGGAATTCGCGCACGGCGTGGGGCGTGAGCGATGCCGAGTCGCGCGTTCGTCCGAGAGGGCGCGCGATCCAGTCGGAGGAAGCGCAGAACTCCGCCAGCTTGCGATTGTCGGCTTCCTGCCAGGGCCAATCGAGCATGCCTACCACGTGGGTTTCGGCCAGGCGGGCGAGTTCCGCCAAAGTCTGGGACATGAAGACCGCGCCGCCGTGGGTGGGCGGGTTGATGGGATAGGGAGAGACGAACAGCACGCGCAGTCGCCCGGGGTCGGCTTCCATGGGTGCAAAACGATCGCGGAAATAGCCGCCCATGGGACGGCAAAAAGCTTCGGCGTCGCCGATGACGGCCAGCGAGCGGGCGCGCCAGCGGGATCGAACCGCGGCGGGCAATTGGCGGAAGGCGCGCCATACGGCCGCAAAATTGGGCCGCAGAGGAACGTCGCCGAAGATCGCGGCGAGCAGGGCGCCCACCCAAGTGAAGGCCAGGTGAGAGACGAGGCGCGGCCAGGCGTGGATATTCTTCCACGACCACAGCAGGTAATTCTTCTTGAGCACGGCCTGGATCTGGTCCTCGCGAAACCGTTTGCCGATGGTGCCGCGATGCTCGTGGTAGACCACGCTGCGGGGCTGATAGAACACCTTCCAGCCGCGCTTCCAGGCCAAGTAGCCCAGGTCGGTGTCTTCCAGGTAGAACGGCGCCAGCAGTTCGTCGAAACCGCCGAGCTCGAGAAATTTGCGGCGATCGAAGGCGCAGGAACCGCCGCCGCCGTAGAAACACGGGAACAGGGTATCGACCTGGGGGTCGATGCGATGGCGGACGCGGAGTTGCCCGTCCTCCCACCAGCCCTGCGTCAGGCCGGTTTCTTCGCGCGGCTTGGCGGGGTCGCTGAAGAAGATCTGGCAAGAGACGGCGAAGACCAGCGGATCGTGGAAGCCTGCGAGCAGCGGGGCCAGGAAGTCCGGAGCCACGCGCATGTCGCTGTTCAACAGGACCACGATGTCGTTGGCGGCGGCGCGGAACCCGGCGTTGGAGCCGCCCCCGAAACCGAAGTTCTTTTCTAGGGTTACCAGTGTCACCTGGGGAAAGTTGCGGCGCACGAACTCGGCGCTTCCATCCGTGGAGCCGTTATCCACCACCACGATTTCGTTGGCCGGATTGCCGGCCAGGGCCGCGACGATCGAGGGCAGGTACTTCGCCAGCAACTCGCGCCCGTTCCAGTTGGGGATGACCACGCTGGCGGCGGTAGCATCCGGCGGGGCGGGAGCCAGGGTGGAAGGGCGCCGTCCGGCAACGTACCAGGCGAGGTCGGCCGCCAGCATCGCCAGCGCCGCCAGCGCGAACAGCAGCGGCGACAGCAGCAGCAATGGCAGAGCGCGAAGAACCCGTTTGGCTAGCGGCATGTCAACTGGCGGGCAGTTCCGGGCCCAGGCCCACTTTGCGGCCCAGCTTTACCCAGCGGGAGCCGCGATACAACGCAAGCCGCGCTTCGAGAGCCTGGGTTTGCTCCTGGAGGCGCAGCGCCCACGCGGTGCGCTCGTCGCGTTCGGTTTCGGTGCGGTGGAGGGCGTCGAGGGCGAGCTTCTTGTCGGCGATCTCGGCTTCCAGGCGGGCTTCAGCGTCGCGCGCCCACCCGGCCTTCTCCTGAACGTCCTTTTCCATCCGATTCACCTGGAGGGCGTAGCCCTCGGCCATGCGGCGTGCGCTCTCCTGTTCCCCGGCCAGTTCCGCCTGCAGGGCTTCGATGCGGGCGCTGCGCTGGTTCAGCTCTTCATTCAGGCGGGCGGCCCACTGATTGCTTTTTTCGAGCTCCTGCTTCTGGTCGCGGAACATGGCCAGCAATTGCTGATGCTGGCGGTCGAATTCGGCCAGGTCGTGCTGGGCTTTTTCCAGCCAGCCGTTCTTGGTGGCGATTTCGGTTTCGAGCAGGGCGATGTGCCGCTCGCGCTCGCGCAGCACGTTGGCGGTGCGCGGAATATAAACGAAGGTGGGGCTGCCGATTTGCGGCCGGTGCGCGCAGACGGCCAGAAAGAAGTGCGATTCGGCGGCCACCGGGCCGGTGGAGTCCACGCGCGATTCCACCGTGGTGGCGATTGCGGCGCCACCCGGCTGGTGGGGCTGAAAGGTAACCCCTTCCACGTGATTCTCCAGAAACAGAGTGACGTGCGGGAAAACCGCTTCCAGCTCCGCGCGGAATTCGTCGAATTCGAATTCGTGGACGTGGAACGGGTTGGCGCCTTCGCGCCCGCGCGATTCGGTGTAATAGAGCTTGTTGGGCGTGGAAACGATGAACTGGCCGGAGGGCGCCAGCACGCGGCGGCTTTCGTTCAGCAACTCCCGCCAATCGGCCAGGTGCTCGATCACCTCGAAGGCCACCACCAGGTCGAAGCTGGCCGCGGGATGGGGCAGGGCGGTGCAGGACGCCCGCTCGAAGAGCAGGTTCGAATCGCGGTAGTTCTCGCGCGCGAAATCCACGGCTTCGGGAGCGATGTCGGCGCCAATGGCGGAAAGAGCGTAGCGCGCCAATTCGGCCGTGCCGTAGCCGGCGCCGCAACCCAGGTCCAGCACGCGTTTGCCGCGCGCCAGGCGGGCGGCGAAGGTGTATCGCGCCAGGTGCTCGTTCAACAGGTCGGCATCCACCTGGCCTGGAATCACGCGCTCGCCGGTGAATTCAACCAAGGCGGTTCTCCACAGGTTCGGTCTCGGCCGCGCCCAGGCGGGCGTTGATCTCCACCCGGCAGGGCAAGTGGATGTAGCCGTAGATCTGCTGTTCGGATCGGCTCATCTGCAGCGAGACGGCGTTGTCGATCCAGTCGCACATGGCGTAGGCCGCAAGGTCGCCATCGGCAATCGCCGGGGAAAACGAAAACGAGGCGGGATAGAGCTCCGGCAGGTCGAGATGGAAATCGACGGTGACGACATCTCCGGCCGCCAGGGGCGACAGCTCGCGGCCCTCCCGCGCGGTATTGGTGCCGGCGAAATCGATACCCAGTTGGTTGCGCAGCATGAAACCCACGATCGGGTTGGCCACCTCCGCATGCGCGCGCGCGCTGATGCGGACCACGATGCGCGAGGCCGGATCGAGCAGGTGCAGCGGAGCGCCCAACTCGTCGAGCACCGCGATGCCCAGGATTTCGGCGCGACGGTCGCCGAAGCGGTGGTCGATGTTGGGAATGGTCTCGACGATTTCCGGAGCGCGCGCGGGGCCGCGGGATGATCCGGCAGCCAATGCCGCGCCCTGGGCCGGATGGATCAGGCGGTAATTGGTGTCTTTTTCCGTCATGGCGGCCAGGTATTTGGCCACCACGCGATCCGGGTCGCCCAGTTCCACCACCCGGCCGTGGTCCAGCCAGAGGGCGCGGTCGCCAATGGCTTTGACGTCGGAAACGGCGTGGGACACGTAGAGAATGGTCACGCCGCGGGCGCGCAGTTCGTGCACTTTGCGCATGCAGCGCTGGCGGAAATAAATGTCGCCCACGGCCAGGGCTTCATCCACCAGAAGCACCTCGGGATCCACATTGATGGCGACAGCGAAAGCCAGGCGCACCACCATGCCGCTGGAGTAAGTCTTGACCGGCTGGTTGATGAATTCGCCGATTTCCGCGAAGGCTTCGATCTCGCGATAGCGCTCGCCGATCTGCCGCGTGGACATGCCCAGGATGGAGCCGTTCAGGAAGACGTTGTCGCGCCCGCTGAACTCAGGGTTGAAGCCGGCCCCAAGCTCAAGCAGGGCTGCCACCCGGCCGTTGACCGATGCCGCTCCAGAAGTGGGCTGGAAGATGCCGGCCACGATCTGCAGCAGGGTGCTTTTGCCCGACCCGTTTTCGCCGATGATGCAAAAGGTCTGCCCGCGCGGCACCTCGAAGCTGACGTCGTGCAACGCCCAGAAGTCCCGATGGCGCTTCAGGCGGTTGAAAGACAGCAGTTCCTTGAGCCGGTCGCCCGGCGATTTGTAGATCGCGTAGCTCTTGGAAACTCCTTGAAATTCAACAGCGTTTAGGGCCACGGGAGGAAACACCAGTGTAACAGCGCGGGTATGTGGGGCGGGCAGTCTGGGCTGCGGCCGCCTTTCAGGCGGCTCGCGCCGATGGGCAAGGACTCCGGAGTTTCGACATCCTTATGAGAACCAACGGTATTTCGGAGCGCCTATGTCGGGGCGGGCGGTGCTTGCCTGCCCCACCATTGAGTCACTCGGGCACTTCCGATCCCGGCTAGAAGATGTGAAAATTAGGGCGCTAAAACACCAGCTTGAGCGAGAGCTGAATCTGGCGGGCCGGCTAGAGCTAGAAGATGTGAACACGCCGAATCCGCTGGAACTGGCATTCAACCCGCGTCGGATGACGTTCTTTCGCTGCATGCTTATCCTCGCTGTCGGGTTTTTAAGAACGGATCGTCAAGGTCCGGGTCGTTATGCTGCCGCGGCGTGGGGCCGGTAAGGTTTGCTGTAATGCGTGTTCCAATCCACCAGGCCGATATTCAACAGTTCGTGCCGGACGGCCTTAGTGTCGGCTTCCACAATCAGGTACGCGTTGGGATCGTAGCGCGTGGCCGCCGTCACCAGGTGCTGCGGGCCGTAGGAGCGGCCGAACTCGAACCATTTGTGCCAGTGGCCCGAAATCACTCGCTGGATGGAATCCTTGCGCCGCTTCAGGATGGCGTGGACGCCATAATCCTTCACTTCTTTTTCCTGGACGATCGATAGCGGATAGTGGATGAAGACGAACGACGGCCGCTCGTGGGCCAACTCGGCTTCCAGCCAGTTCAACTGCTCTTCCCCCAGCGAGCCGGTGGCGGGGTGATAGTCGGCGTGGCCCTTGTCCCAGGTATTGCCCAGAAAGTTATTCAAGTGGATAAACTTCCAGCCGCGGTGCTCCACGCTATAGTAGGGCGCCAGCCCCAGCTTGCGGCGGAACAGCTCGTGCGAGCGTTCGCGCGGCACGTCTTTCGAGTAATCGTGGTTGCCGAAGCCCACGTGTACCGGCATCTGGAAGGCGTCCGTCAACGCCTTGGCCCGGTCGATCCGCGTCTCGTGCTGGAAATAAAAATCCACGTCCGGGGAGGGGTAATTGTGAAAGTAATCTCCCACCAGAAATACTTTTTCCATGCGCGGCGTGAGGGAATCGATCAGCCCGCGGGCCGCCTCCAGCCGCTCCGTGGTCTTGAAGATCGATTCGGTATCCTCGGCGTTGCTTTCCGGACCTTTGTAATAGCCGTCGATGATGTGCGTGTCGGCGATGACGGCGAAGTAGAACTTGGAACTGTCGGGCGCGGCATACGCAAAAGGGCGAATCAGAATCGACGTGGCGGCCGCTCCGCTCACGC
>JBKQVG010000426.1:0-25498 GCA_052325345.1 Bryobacteraceae bacterium | reverse complement strand
AGCAGCGTCTGCAGAAAAATCGGCACCAGCAACAGGCTGCCATACAGCACGAAACCCAGCACCGTCATCAGGAAGACGCCCGCCGCATAGGTGCGATTCTTGAACACCCGCAAATGCACCACCGGATCGCGCGCGATCCATTCCCGCGCCACGAAAGCCACCAGCCCCACCGCCGCAATCGACACCAGCACCACGATAACGCGCGAACCGAACCAGTCCAGTTCCTGCCCCTTATCGAGCACGATCTGGAGCGAGCCGATGCCCACCGCCAGCAGCCCGATTCCCCAGTAGTCGATTCCTTTGTTCGAACGCCGGATGTACGGCGGATCGAAAATGAACAGGCGCGTCATGATGACCGAGGTCAGGCCGACCGGCAGATTGATGTAAAACACCCAGCGCCAGCTCCAGTTGTCGGTGAGCCAGCCGCCCAGCACCGGCCCCAGCATCGGCGCCACCACGATGCCCAGCCCCCAGAGCGCCATCGCCTTGCCCCGGTCCTGCGGCGGAAACGCCTCCAGCATCACCGCTTGAGACAGCGGCTGCAAACAACCGCCCGTGGCGCCTTGCAGCACGCGGAAGAAAATCAGCACCGGCAACGAGGGCGCCATGCCGCACAGAAACGACGCCGTCGTGAATCCGAACACCGCCGCGGTCAACACCCGTTTCCGCCCGAAATAGTTGGCCAGCCAGCCCGTCATGGGCAGCACAATCGCGTTGGCCACCAGGTAGGAAGTCAGCGCCCAGGTGGCTTCGTCCACGCTGGCCGAAAGACTGCCGGCGATGTGCGGCAGCGACACGTTCACCACCGTGGTGTCGAGCACTTCCATGAATGTGGCGAACATCACCGCAATCGCCACGATCCACGGGTTTACTTGCGGGGTCCCCCCAGGGGCTTCGGACGGCATCCTCGTCTACAGAATATCAGGGGATGTGGCGCTCAGTCTTCCAAGCTGAACGCCGATGCCTAACCGCCCCACTCCCGCCGCAGTTCCGCTACGAACCCCTCCGCATTCCGCACTTCCAGCAGAACCGGCGCGCCCTCGCCCCGCGGTGGGAGCAACACCAACCGCTTTCCACCCGCCCGGTACATGCGAATGCGCTGTCCGTTAGCGGCGCGAAACCACCCGCTCTGGTAGTGCGAGTTCGCAAACCCATCGGTCCGCTCGTCCGGCCGCCAGCCGCCGTCCACGGCGAAGTCCACCACCCGGATGCGCGCCACATCCACCGCGCCCTTGCGCAGCGTGACAGGATAAAACCGGTCGTGGATAGTCAAAGCGTCCGGCGTCTGGGTATAGCGGGGCGGGCCGGGCGAGTAGGTCATGGCAGCCGTTGCCAGCGCAATCCCCAATACCGCCAACGGCACTCCGATCCAGACCCCCAGCCGCCGGCTGGCGCCACCGGCCTGCGGCATCGTCGGCATTTCGCCCGCCGGAGTTTCAGAAATCGGCGCGGCCGCGCGAATCGCCTCCACGAAGCGTTCCGCCTCGTGCGGGCTGAACACCGCCGTTTTCGCGCCGGTAATCACCACCACCCGGTTGCGCCGGCTCGTCAGGTACCAGGTGCTCTTCCCCAGTTTCGACGTGTGAAAGAGACCGTAATAGCCGAACAATCCGCCGCTGCCCCAGAGCCGGACGCAGCCCCGGAAATCGTCCGCCTCGGCGATTCTCACCGCGCGCACGTCCTCCAGCGGAATCCGTACAGCGCCGATCAGCCGCCGCACCGTAATGGCCCGCTCCGCCACCCTGTAGCCCCGCGGAGAATAGGCGTAGGCCAGAACCAGGGCGAAAATCCCCAGACCGCCCACCACCGGGCCCAGCGGGACCTTCTGGAGGGCAATCGGAATCAGCACCGCCAAGCCGCAGACAATCGCCGAGACGATCTTCGTAGTCGTATCGTAAGAAGCCGAAAACTCGCCGTCATTCTCGCTCGCGGTCATGGCACCGGTCTCAATCCTCATTCTACGGAGATTTGAGACCGATGGTTCCGAAACTCCCGGTCAATCGAATGCGTAAGCAATTGACTTCATGGTGGGCCCTGTAGGATTTGAACCTACGACCAACGGATTATGAGTCCGCTGCTCTAACCGCTGAGCTAAGGGCCCGTGTTTCTAATTCCAGCGCGCTCCATGCCCTCGGGTGTCGGATGCACGTATCGTTGCGACACAGTAACGCTACTGTGGCCTGCAATCCGCATGATAGTGAAGGGCGTCCGCGCCGGCTTCCCCGAGGCGAGTCAACATGGTGTGCCTTAACGAATGTATCACGAAGTCCGCGGGCAGCTTTAGGGCCTTGCGTACGTCGTCGTGATGGTGATCGAGCGGGGTCCCGAGGATCGCGGTCTCTGGCGAATCACCGGAAAACACCCAGGCCGATTCCGTCTGGGCTGGCTCACAACGAAAAAATCAAGTGTGAGTGGAATCAGCCGCGCAGGAGGGAATTAGGCACGGCGATTCGGTGGCTGGAGCCTGCAGAAGTGCGATGCAGGCGCGGAGCGGAAGGCCCAACAGGGCGCCGCGACTCGCGCCTGCTCCGTTGGCCGCCGGATCTCCCAGTGCGACGGCACGGCCGGGCGAAACGCGCTAGTCGCCTTCGAGCGGAGGGCCGAAAAGGAATATCGAGAGGCCCGCCGCGAGTCCTTTTCCGTGGGTTTCGGAATCCTCTCACCGGGATCGACGCGAGCGCCAGGTAGGCGCCGAAGTGCCGGACCTTGTCATTGATGTGCAGGCGGCCGATCGCGATCATGATCGGCGACGCGGCGGGCAGCAGAGAGCCGACGATGACGCAGCAGACCAGCATGGCGCAGAGGACCATCATCGCGGGCAGCGCGGCGGAAGCAAGTCGCCGGCCGAGTCCCGCCGCGCGCTTCTTCTGTAGAGTCACTCTCAATTCGAGTCTCCTGGCCCGAGGCCGACGGCGCCGGAATCCGCCTCACCTTCTTCGGCTCCGCCGCGTTCCATCTTCTCCACGGCCTGCTCCGCTTCCGCGCGGCTCATCCGCTACCGGTTCGAGTGAACCTGTCAACCTGCTGCCGCCATCATCCGCATCGGTCTCGCGGCTATTTGACTCTGGTGGTGCCAATGGTCCCAGGCCAGTTTCACACTTCGGATTACTTCGCTCCGAACAAACGGCTTTGCCAAGACATCCCAAGCGCCCAGGTTCAGGGCTTCAGCCCAAAGGCGGTCGTCTGCAATTCTCGATGTCACGATCAAGGCTGGAGGATTTGGTATGGACTGAATTGGTTGCAGCAGATCGACCCACGTCCCTGGCCTCAAGTCGCGCTCACAAACAACCACGGAAATATCATGCTGTAGTAATAGGGGCAATGCGAGCGAAACTCGATCTGCGCGGAACAGTGTCCAGGTTGAAAGACCGAAGATGGCTTGCAAGGACGAATGGTCCTCTTGGATGGGGCTGACGGAGAGAACCCTTACGACCCCCGTGCTCTTAGTAGCGACACCCGGCTTCATTGGAGCCTAACCTCATTGCGAAACTGATACAACTTTTGCCGCTTCAACAATCAGGAACACACGTTTCCTCTTCTATACGACGTAAATGTCTATGTTCCTGGAGTTAAGAGCGGTCACGTCAGCGGGATCACGCTCAACCCTCTGGCTTCGGAAAAATGCTGACCGAAGCCCTCGGTAATAACCGTATGCGCTCTAAGAATAATCCGAACGTTAGCAGTCTGTCAATAAGATTTTCTCGTCTTTTCCTACGGGTTTTCCACAGAAGCATCCCGGAGCTTTTCTTCAGCACGTCTCCCCGCGGCAACCGCAGAGGTTTTCGCAGCCAACAAAAGCAACGAGATAAGGTGGAACTGCGGATTCATCGCCCTCCATGGTAGGGCGCCGGGGGGAAGCCCTTTTCTAACCGTTTACAAGCAATTTCGCGCCTGGCTTGAAAGCACATCCCA
Organism: Bryobacteraceae bacterium; assembly: GCA_052325345.1. GTDB lineage: Bacteria > Acidobacteriota > Terriglobia > Bryobacterales > Bryobacteraceae > JBEKYD01. The sequence goes on along the minus strand of JBKQVG010000426.1, from coordinate 21,586 downwards.
CTACCGCGAAACCCACGGAAGGCTACGGAAGGCTATTGTGATTTCGGGCAAGCGAAGAAGGCGGCATGTCACCCCCGGGATGTTCATCCCCCTTCACGCCAGCGACAGCCAATCCGCCGGATTGGGCTGGAGGGCGGTGGCTGCCGACCTTAACTATGCGAAACAGGCAAGCGCAGGCGCAGGGGATGAAGTCGTTGCTAAACTGAAAACACAGGGGTTACCGGTCGTCGAATTCGCCGGCGAGCGCCAGCTTCTCCTTGCACGCGGCGAGGAAGGCTTCCAAGGAGGAAGGCTTCCAAGAGAGATTGCATTTCACAGCGATCCTTCTTTTTATACAAGCGCAAAAGACGGCCTAAACGTCGAAGACGCCGCTTAAGAAACTGCGGGGCATCGGTAAAGCGGTGAGGCGTTTATCATCATTTTCGGATAAAAAAGACTTGACAGCTCTTTATCCGGGGCGCACGATATACCTATATTTGAGAGTACGATTAGATACTCAATTGCCGGAAGCTGGGGCTGTGTCCCTGGCTTAGGTGAGCAAAGAACCAGGTTAGTTTCCCCGGGATAGATTCGTACAAAGGGAGTGAGATGTCCACATATCCAAAAGTGATTGTGCTGATCCTGATGCTGGCGGCCGCGCTTGCCGCACAGGAATCCAGAGGCAGGGTACAAGGCGTTGTCCGAGACCCTTCCGGCGCCGTGGTGGCGGGCGCCAACGTAACGTTGAGCAACGATAATACCGGCGTCAAGGCAGAAACGACGACCAACGAGGCGGGTCACTATCTGTTCGACCTGGTACTTCCCGGCCATTATAGTATTACGGTTGCCGCCCCGGGCTTCAAGGAGTTCGTCCAACGGAACGTGCTTGTCGAAGTCGGGGGCGACCTTACGGTCGACGCCGCCGTTCAGATGGGCAATTCCAAAGAGGCTATTACGGTGGAAGCCGCGCCGGTGAGCGTGGAATTCAACACGTCGACGATGTCGAATTCCGTCGACATGAAGATGGCGGACTCGCTGCCGGAGATCAGCCGGAATCCATACATGCTCGTCAGTCTGGACCCGGCCGTGGTGGTTCGATCCACCACCCAGCAGGAGCCCTTCCATTTTTGGGCAGCCGACCAGTTCGATATCGGCGGGAGCACCTACGACGCCAATGACGTCATTCTGGACGGATCGCCCAACATGGCCGTAGCCAAAGGCGGTTATACGCCGCCGCAGGACGCGGTGCAGCAGACCAGCGTTCAGCAGAACTCCGTGGATTCCGAATACGGTCACAGCGCCGGCGGCATTATTGCCGTGATCACCAAGAACGGCACCAATGAAATCCATGGTTCGGCTTACTATATGAACCGCAACCCGGACATGAGCGCGATGTCGGACCGCACCACGCAGACTACCAACCTGACCCGCCAGAACACCTACGGCGGCACGGTCGGGGCCCCTATCAGGAAGAACAAGCTGTTCACTTTCTTCGCGTATGAGAATATCAAACTGGACAATCCATACGGGAGCCGGATTGAAACCCTGCCGACCGCGGCGGAGCGCACCGGAGATTTCTCCCATCAACTCAACACGCAGGGCAACCTGACCGTGATTTACGACCCCTGGACCACCACGACCTCCGGCAGTACCGTAACCCGCACTCCTTTCGCGGGTAATATGATTCCGGCCTCGCGCATCGATCCCTCGTCGGCCAAGATGATGAGCTACCTCTGGCAGCCCAATAATCCCGGCGATGGTGTGACGGGAGCCAACAATTCCAAGAACTACCTTTATGACATTTACCCGTACTACAACTTCATGGACCGGGTAGATTACAACATCACCGACAAGCTGAAGTTCTTCGCGCGATACAGCTATTTGCACACCACCGAAGCGACGTCCGATTACACCGGCAGCGGCTCCATCATGCGCTACTTCCAGGGGTCCACCCGGAATGCACTGAGCGGGACCGGCGATCTGGTCTGGATGATCAATCCGACCACCGTGTTCGACGTCCACACCTCTTACACGGCCATCAACGATTCGTTCGATTCGCCTTCGACGTATATCACTCCAACCGCGCTGGCGGCAATCTGGCCCAACAACTGGTACGCTCCGTACGCGTCCACCAGTCCGGAACTGTTCTTCCCGAACATCAACATTACCCAGGGTGGCGGCTTGCAGTTCTCCTCCAGTATTCTCACCTACTGGCGGCAGACGCCGGAGACTCCAGCGGTGACGGCCAAGATTCTGAAGACCATCGGCAAGCACGATGTGCGGGTCGGCGGCGAGTACCGCTATGAGATTGTGGACGCGGTGCGGCCGATTTTCCCCGGACAATTCACCTTCGATGCCGGCTTGACCGCCAATACCTACAATTCGCCCAATACGGCGCTCAGCGGCAACGGCTGGGCAACGTTCCTGCTGGGCGCCATGGATAACACCTCGACGAGTAACGATGCGATCACGGAAAGTATTCCGTACCAGCATCCCCGCTCCAAGTTCTTTGCCATTTTCCTGCAGGACGACTACCGCGTCAATTCCCGGCTGACTCTAAATCTGGGTCTGCGCATGGAACATAGCGGATCGATCATCGACAACCAATACCGGTTGACTTATGACCTGGACCTGACCCAGCCCATCCCGGCGCTGCAGGGCGCGAACGCTCCTGTAATACCCGCCTCGGTGACCGCATTGCGCACCTCGCCACCAATTTATAACGGCGCTTGGGAGTTTACCGACTCGAGCCATCCCGGAGCGTGGAATACGCCGGCGATAATGTTCGAGCCGCGACTAGGCATGGCGTTTAAGATAAACGACAAGACAGCGATTCGCGCCGGGTGGGCGCGCTTCATTGTTCCAGCCACGATCACCGAGGGATTTGGCAGCAACCTGCTGGGAAGCGTGAACTACGACGGTTTCGCCGCCACCAGCAGCTCGGTCGCGGCCATTCAAGGTGTGCCGCAGGAGACGCTTTCCAACCCGTTCCCCAATGGGCTGGTACCGGTGTCCGGCAAGAGCTTAGGCACTTACACCGACATGGGGAATCCGACCATTAACTGGTACGACCCGAATATGACTCCGCAGGCCGACGACCGCGTCAACTTCAGCGTGCAGCGTCAATTACCTGGAAAGGTGCTGTTGGACGCCACCTACTTCTTCCAGTACGCCCGGAACGATCCCTACACGCTGAACGTGAACCTCGCGAACCCGGCCATCGCCTATGGTCTGGGTCCGGCCAATGGCAATCTGACCACCGCCAAAGTAGCGAACCCGTTCTACAATCTGCTGCCGGCCACCGAAATGCCGGGCACCCTGCGCACCCAAGCCACGGTTGCCACCAGTGCCCTGCTGACTCCCTACCCGCAGTACGGAACGCTGAACCAGTGGTTTACGCCGGGCGCCGGCGACCATTACCGGGCGCTCCAACTCTCGGCCAGGCGCGCGTATTCAAATGGCCTGACCTTGACGTTCGGCTTTAACTACAACCATGAACTCGCGCAAGGGTATTACGACGACCTCGCCACGTTCCAGCGAAACCTGACGTGGATTCCGGCGCAGACCTCGAAGGCCCGCATGACCGGCGCGGCCATTTACGAGCTGCCTTTCGGAAAGGGCCGTCATTTCATGAACCATGTGCATCCGGTCGTCGATGGCATTTTGGGTGGCTGGGTTGTGAGCAGTCTGTTCACCTACAACACCGGTCTTCCCATCCGCCTTGGTGCGGCGGTGGTAACAGGCGACCCGGCAATTTCAAACCCGACCAGCAGCAGATGGTTCAACACCAGCATGATTTCCGTGTTGCCGGCGTACACGGAGCGCGCCAACCCGGTTCAGTATAGCGACCTGGTCGGTCCGCGCTATGTCAACGACGACATGACGCTGTCCAAGCGGTTCCAGATCGTCGAACGGGTGAAGTTCGAGCTCCGGGGCGAATTCTACAACGCCCTCAACGCGTTCACGCCCGCCGCCCCGACGACTACGATTGGAAATTCCAATTTTGGTAAGTGCATTGGAGCTTTAGCCGGCACATCCGGCCGCCAGATACAGGTCAGCGGCCGCTTTACCTTCTAAACCGTATACCATAGACCGAATTGCCGCCGCCGCGGACTCTAATGACAGAGGCCGCGGCGGCGTTTTGCTCTCGCCCCCTTGCACTACACCCTGTCAGATTCCCTCCTTGCCGCGACGATTCTCGTGGCGCGGACTCTCAGTCTGCAGCGTCGGCTTTCAAGCCGACGTTCTTTTCCTTTGGTTTATGGCGATACGGAGTGGGCCTTCGGCCTGCGATTTGGCTATTTCACAACTTCCGACGGTCTCGGTAAAGTAAACTACCGACTATTTAGCGGCAATCGAAAATGCCGGCCATTTCCGCTTTGGTCTTCTGGACAAGATCCTGGCGGCCCAGCCGGATGAACACCTCAAATGCCGCGGCCGAACCTTCACAGGCATGTCTGCGGACCATTTCGCACTTGGGATTGATGGCGGGTCCATACGGGCCCGGAACCGTGGCGCAGCCTTTCGTGTCGAGCCCAGTCTGGTAGAGCCGCAACAACTCCTGCCGCAGCGTCACATCTCCCGTCACCACGGAGCCTTCCACCAACGCCACCGCGGCTTCATCGGCACGACCGGCCGCCAATAGCGCCGACGAAAGCTGGTGGTAGCTCGCGGCCGCCGCCGGGTCCAGCCGCTCGGCGTTGCGAGCCGCCTCGATGACGCCCGGATATTCCCCCAAGCGCAATTCAACGGCGGAAATGGAGCGCTCCACGTCGGCCACCTTGGCATCGTCCTGCTGAGGAACCAGGCGGCCGCGCGACCGAGCCTGGGAAACTTCGTGTTCCAGCGAGGCGCGAACGATGGACCTGACGCGCCGCAGCAGTTCGAGCGACCGCCGGTAAGCTTGGCGGGCATCCGGCGACACAGCCGGCTGGCCATCGGGATCGTGTGCCGACAGCAGATCGCCCTTGGTGCGATAGTACTCGCCGGCGCGCCGATAGGAATCGGGATTGTTGTGCCAATCCGCCACCGGGCTGAGGATCGCTAGGCTCCGCTCGGCTTCCGCGATGACGCGATCGATGTTGGCGTGAGTGGGATCGGATTCGTAGAGCGCCCCAGCCAGCAGCTTGTGCGTCTTGTAGCTATCCGGCGAGGTGTCGACCGCGGCCGTCATCAGGGTCAAATCGTCCCGCCAATCCTCATTGCGCGCCCAGGTGCGAACGGTGAAGGCGGCGCCGATCAGACACAGTGCCACGGGAGCGGCGGCGGGCCGGCCTGCGCGGCGGGCCAGGGCATACGCGCCCAAGACCACGCAGGCGGCCAAAGCGATGGCCGGGAGGTAAAGGAAGCGTTCCGCCATGATCGTGCCTATCGGGAACAGCAGGTTGGCCGTCGGCAGCAAGGTAAGGAACGCGAGGCCGACAAAGAAGAACAACGCCCGATTGCGCCGATACAGCCACGCCGTACCCGCCGCTGCGGCGGCCACCGTAAGCCACCCCAGCCAATCCTGGAGAGAGCCGTTCGCCACAGGGATTTGGGCGTAGGAATAGTCGCATGAGGGGTGCGCCGGCCAGACCAGCAATCCGAGGTATTTAGCGAGCACTTTAATCGCGGTGAGCCGGGCAGTCCAGAAACCGGCATCGACGAGGGGGTTGTCCCAGTAAGGAAATTGCGTCGGCGGCAACTGGCTGAATACGGCGCCCCGCGCATACCACATGACTTCGAACGCCAACAGCACGGCAACGCATCCCAGCAGCAGCGCCGCTCCGCGCTTTCGCTCCCTCCACCAGGTCAGCTCGAACAGCACGATCGCACCGAGCACGGCGGCCGCGCTTTCCTTGAAGAACACGCCGGCCGTTGTCAGCGCGAACAAACCGGCGAGCCAGGCCCAGCGCCGCCAACCGCCGCTTTCGGCGCTCCTCAGGTACATCCACAAGCCGCCGAGCAGCGCCGTCCCCGCCAGGAGATCCGCGCGGCCTACGATATTGGTGACCGATTCGGTGAGAACGGGGTGCACCGCCCACAGCGCGGCCAGAAAAACGGACGGCCAAAACTCGCGAACGAGGCGCAGCGCCAGAAAATATACCAGCAGAACGTTTCCGGCATGCAAAAGGATGTTGATCCAGTGATACCCCGCGGGGTGGTCGGCGTTGCCTAGGATGGCGTAGTTAAACAGGTAAGTGAGGGTGGTCAGGGGACGATACAGGCCGCTCTCTCCGTATGGCCACCAATAGGTGTGCTGGAAAATCAGCCGGAGGTTCTCCGCGGTAGCCGTTTGAATTCTCGGATCCTGCAACAGGATTCCACGGTTGTCCAGCACGAAACCCGATCCAAAGGAATTGGCGTATGCCAGCAGGGTAACGGCGCAAAGGGCGGCCATAGCCAGCCAATGATGCTGGTCGGGCGCGGGCTTGGGGATTTTAAGTTGTGGGCGGGTGTCTTTTCGCTCGGCGCCGCGCTTCCTGGAGCCTTTCATCGGAACGTCGATGATATCAGGTCCACAACGGGGGAGGCGTGGTACGATCCAGTTCTATGCAAGCGCCCCGGGCCCTTTCGCTATGCGCCGGCTTGCTCATAGGCATCTTTTTGGTCCAAAGCTTTTTGGCCAGCCGTGGCAAGAGCGCCGTATTCGACGAGCCCACCGACATCGCCGCGGCTCTTTCGTACTTCCGGACGGGACAGATTCGAGCCAACCTGCAACATCCGCCGCTGATCAAGGAACTGGCGGGAGCGTCGCTGTGGCTGGCGGGCGTTCGTTTGCCGGACAATCCGCGGGTGGAAGAGATGCTGGCGGGACACGGCGGAGAAACCAAGGCCGGCAGCGCGCTGATTGCTCGCGACGGCCCCGATCGGGTACTGGCCGCGGCCCGGCTGCCGCTGATTCTGCTGTCCGGAATCCTGGGGTTGCTGCTCTACATGTGGGGCCGGCAGATTGTCGGCGAAACCGCGGCGCTGGCGGCCGTGTTTCTGTACGCGCTGGACCCCACGCTCCTGGCACATTCCTTTCTGGCGACTATGGACGTGGGGCTGGCCGTCTTTACGCTGCTGTTTTTCTTCGCGCTGTGGAACTACCTGCTTCGTCCGGACAACCGGCGGTTGGTGTGGTGCGGGCTCGCGTTGGGCGCGGTGCTGGCCACGAAGTTTTCGGCCGTGTTCCTGTTGCCGGTGGCGGCGGCCCTGTTGTGGATGGCGGTCAAGCGGCCGCCCGCATCGGCCGCGGAAACGCCGTCTGGTTTCCTGGCGCTCTATGGGAAAAAGAAGTCCGAGGGCGCCGCGGCGCCGGTGGCTGAAGGGTACGGCGCTGCCGCCTGTGCCTTCCTCATCATGTGCCTGCTGGCCATGCTGGTGGTGCAGGCGCTCTATTTCTCGCCCGACGGCCTGTACCTCTACAGCGCGGGGATGGAGCGGGTGAATGCCGATCACAATCCCAACAACATGGCTTACATGGCCGGCCTGCTGGAGCACCGCTTCACCTCCTATTTTGCCGTCGCGTATTTGCTGAAAGAGCCGATCCCCAATCTTCTGCTGGCCGGCATCGGGCTGGTGGTATTGCTGCGTAGCAAGGCCGTTAGCCTGATGGCGAAGCTCTTTCTTCTGGCGCCGCCCGTGGTTTTGTTGGTGGCGCACTCGCTGTGGGCGGACGATCTGGGCATCCGCTATATCATTCCTATTTTGCCGTTCGCCTGGTTGATCGCCGGTCTGGGCGTGGCGCGGCTGCTTTCCATGAAGCCGCCGTGGCCGCGCGCGCTTGTCGCCGTGTTGGCTCTTTGGCTGGTGACTACGGCGGCCGGAATTTATCCGGACCACCTGGCGTACTTTAATGAAGCGGCCTGTCTGCCCGGGCATGCGGGCTGGATCGGCCTCGACGGCGGCGCCCGATGCGGGCCCTTGTGGCTCGACGAAAGCAACGTGGATTGGGGCCAGGGTCTGAAGCAGTTGAAACAATGGGCGGACCGCAACTCGCGGGGGCGGAAGATACGGCTGGCGTACTTCGGCACCGTCCCTCCGGATGTCTATGGCCTGTCGGTCGAGCCAATCGGCCTCGCCCAACTGATCGCTCCCACACCCGGCCTTTACGTGGTGAGCGCACATTGGCTGGCACAAGCTTCGGCACAGGGCGCCGACTGGCTGCGCACCACCAGGCCGGCGGCAATTATCGGGCACTCGCTGTACGTTTATGAGCGTCGATAATCGGCCTCCTCCGAGCGTGACTAAAGCGTCCGCAAGTCTCGAATCATGTTAGATTGACGGCTTAGCCGACCGCAACGAGAAGGGGCTGATGGCCGGAAAAGCCGCCAGAAACGCCAGGGGCAAAGCGCCCAAATACCCGGCACAGCCAGGTCCCGGCCAGACCCGGGCGGCGGCGCCGCGGCGTGACTCGACCGCGTCCCTTCTCAACCGCATCCGCTGGGACTGGATCGCGGCGGCATTCTCCATGCTTCTGCTCGCGTGGCTCGTCACCGAAGGCAATTGGGGATTCTTTCCGCAAGGGGGCTTTCTCGAGACCTTCTATGACGCGCAGGCGCAAAGTCTGCTGCACGGCCGCATCGATGTTCCGCCGGAGGCCATCGGACCGGAAGCCTTCATGCGCGACGGGAAGGCCTACGGCTACTTTGGCCCCACGCCCGCCCTGGCGCGTCTCCCGCCGGAACTGCTGTTACCCGGGATGCATGGGCGCTGGAATTGCCTGTCCATGTTATTGGCCTCCGCATTGGTCATCGGCATGCTGTTGCTGCTGATGAACCGGTTGGAGGAGCGTTTCCCGCCGGCCGGGCGACGGCGTTTGCGGTATCCGGTGCGGGCTTGCCTTATTCTGGCCACCGCCATCGGCTCCACGAACTTATTCGTTTCCGCGGAACGGAAGATCTACCAGGAATCCATCGTCTGGGGCAGCGCGCTGGCATTCACGCAGGCGGTTCTGCTGGCCTGCTACCTTCTGAACCCCAAGGCCAAATGGCTGGCGCTGAGTTGCGTGGCGGCGTTGCTGGCGTTCTTCGCGCGCGTTTCGTCGGGCGCCGGACCGCTTGTTTCGCTGTTGCTGGTGGATTTGGTCCTGCTCGTTCCGTCGGCTCGCTTTCGGTCTTTCTGGACCGAGGCCAAGTTGCCGCGGCGCGCCGCCGTCACGATCGGCGCCACTCTGATTGCGAGCGGGGCGCTGTGGGTGGGCTTGAATCATTGGAAGTACGGCGTCTGGTTCACCTCGCAGCCCATTGCCATGAACCGGCAGTTTAGCCAGGAACGCCTGCAACGGGTCAAGGGCGAGATCGTTTCCTTCTACAATCTGCCGATCACCCTGGCGGCCTATCTTTCGCCGTCCAACATCGTCTTCAGCGGCGGTTTTCCATGGGTTTTTCCGACGAGCGGAGACTCCACGGCCGCGGCGCGTTTCCCAAAAGCGCATTTCGATAGTTTTGAACCGTTCGCCAGCCTGCCGGCAAGCATGCCCGAGCTCTTCCTGGCGGCGCTTGCCGGGACTGTGCTCTGTCTGACGCGGCGGAAGGAACTCCGCTGCTTCCGCGCACCGCTGGCCGGGGCTCTGGCGGGCTGCGCGCTCATATTCCTGTTCGGCTATGTCAGCTTCCGCTATCTGGACGACATGTTGCCCTGGCTCGTACTGGGCTCCGCTATCGCCACGGCGTGGGTCGTTTCCATTCCGGGCAAGAAGCTGCGCTACTGCCTGGCCGCCTTGTTCGCAGCCGCGACGATGTATGCCATGTGGGTCAACTTCGCCCTTGCGGTGCGATGGCAGCGGTATTCCGCCTATCCGATACGCCCCGAAACGCGCGTGGCGTTCGAGGATCTTTGTACCATCGTCGATGTTGGCGGTCTGAAGGGATTCTTGTGGTACGAACGCCTATGGCACCGGTATATTCCCGCGGCCTCGTTTCAGGACGGTAACTTGCTGATCGACAGGACGGACATGGTGGAGCGGGGGGATCAGCCGGTGGTCCGCTCGCAAGGGAAGCCGCCCTACGGAGCGGAATACACCGTGGATTTGCCGGCGAACGGCACGTATGAAATCGCCGTACGCTATGCCGCCGCCGAGCCGCTGCCCGTGCACCTGCTGATCAACGGGCACGACGTGAAGGAGGTCTGCCGCACATAGACGGGCGGCTGGCGGCGCCAGACGTGGGAGTCGGCCGGCCTGTTCCATCTGAATGGCGGCGCCAATCGGATCGCCCTGGCGAGTTACGGCGCGGTCCCGCCCGTCAGCATGCTAAGGCTAATCCGCATCGAGTAATCAATGGGCGCCCGGATAACCTGCGGAGGAGTCCGCCGCGGCAACTTCGTCCCGATCGATCGCGGGGCGGCGCGGGAGCAGCGCCTTATACTGGAATTCTCATGCTGATGGCCCAGTCGGCGCTGCTGTTGGTCTTGCTCGTGGTGTGCTGCTTCGCGCCGGGATTCTTCTTTGTCCGCAAACTGCGCTGGAGCCCGCTGGAAAAACTCTGCGGCGCCGTGGGGCTGTCGCTCATTCTGCTGTATCTCGCCGCGTGGGCTATCTATTGCGCGAGTCCGCGCGGCGCCGCCGTACCGGTTCATGTGCTTCCGTTCGCGCTGGTCTCGCTGATTTGCGCCGTGCTGGGAGCGGCCGCGTGGAAGGACATCGTCAGGCTGGTCCGCAATCGCGCGGTTCGCCGCGCATTGCTCGGCTATCTCTTCCTGCTGATCTGGACGTTCACGCTGCTGGCCATGGTCCGCGTCTATTCGGGCGCCGGCTGGTTCGGCGACTGGCTGGAACATTTTCAGCGCAGTTTGTTCTTTCTGTACCATTACCCGGCGAATACCACCATTTTCCCCAAGAGTCTGCTGCCCGCCCGTCCGCCCATGATGAACGTGCTGGCGGCGTTCTTCCTGGCACAGACCGGGGACCGTTTTGAACTTTTCCAAACGATCTTCGCTTTTCTCAACCTGCTGCTGTTTCTGCCGTGCTGCCTGATGATGCCGGCGCTGGGTAGGCCGGGAAAGCGGCGCACGCTGCTGCTGGTGACGCTGTTCGCCATGAGCCCGGTGATCATGGAAAACGCCACCTACTCGTGGACGAAAGCCGGCGCGGCATTCTATGTGGTGCTGGCGTTCTGGTTCTACCTGGCCGGCTGGCGCAAGCGCGACCGCCTGCGCACAACCGCGGCATTCGTGGCCTTGGCCGCGGGTTTGCTGATGCACTATTCGGCCGGGCCATACGTCGTTTTTCTGGCGCTGCACTACCTGTGGCGCATTTTCCCGATGCGGCGGAATGAATGGAAGGCACTGGCGGGCATCGCGGCGGCAAGCGGACTGCTCTTGCTGACCTGGTTCGGGTGGTCTCTGGCGGTGTATGGCGCGAGCGGGACGTTCCTGTCGAACACGACGGTAACGTCGAGCCAGGAATACAGCGGCAGCACGATCGAGAAGATCTCCCTCAACCTTGTCGATACCATCGTGCCCAACCTGCTGCGCAATCCCGCCGCGCTGAAAGCTTTCGATCAACCCAGTTCCATCGGCTTTCTGCGGGACAGGACGTTCGTGCTCTATCAGTTGAACCTGATTTTCAACATGGGCCTGGTGGGAGGACCGTTGGTTCTGTGGCTGCTCTATCGCGCCCTGCGCGGGCGCGGCCGAACGCCGGCGGGGACCGGTGCGCCAGCCGGCCGACCAAAGCGGCGCGCCCGCCAGGCGCCGCGGCGTTCCACCGGCAAAGCCGCGGCGAAGCTGCCGATGGCGGACCGCGCGGCGCCCGGCCGCGAACGGCGGTTCTGGGCCATCGCCATTGTCTGCTGCGTGCTGCTGGGAGTAGCGGTTGTGGGCGAGCGCGACACCAAGGGCGTGCCGCATCTGACCTTGCTTCCGCTGGCGGCGCTCGGACTGACACTGCTGGCGGCTACGGCGCCATGGCAAAAGAGAGCGTTCGCCGCCCTGGTTGTAGCGGGCTGTCTGGTGGACTTTTCGCTGGGCGTATTTTTGAACGCGCGCGTCGAGAGCGAGGAGAACACTCCCCGAAAAACCGTCTATGGCGGCCTTACTTTTCAGGGAGGACAGTTTGGCGAGGCGCTGCCACCGGACTCGCTGTCTTCCACGGCCTGGGAGAACTGGTATCGGAAACATCTTTACGCCCTGACGGGCCGATGGCTGCAAGAGATGCCGCAACAACACGGCGCCGATCCCGCCTTCCAACGCCAGTGGCCGATGGCCAAGGCCAACCTCGATCGGCAGCGCGTGGAGTGGGCCCGCGACTGGTACGGCTGGTGGGACCGCAATGGCGGCGAAATCCAGTTTTGGGGCGACCACGCCGCCGGCCCCGACGGGCGTGGAACCGACATTGCCGCGGCCGCGCTCCTGCTTTTGGCCGCCGGACTGATGGCCGCGCTGCTCAGGTGGCGGCGGTTCGATTAATGTAAGGATCGGCGCGACTCTATGCCCTCATCCACAGTTTTGATCTCGGGTTCGTGCGGTTTGATTGGATCGGAGGTCTCTCTCTACTTTGCGCGGCAGGGATTCCGCGTAGTGGGAATCGACAGCAACCACCGGGCGGTTTTTTTCGGACCGGAAGGAGATACGAGCTGGGTGCTGGAGCGCTTGCGCGAGAACATACCCGGCTACCGGCATGAAGCGCTGGATATCTCGAAAGACCGCCAAGCGCTTCTGGCCCTGGTCGCCGAGGTCCGTCCCGGCGCGATCGTTCACACCGCCGGGCAGCCCTCGCACGATCGCGCGGCCGCCATCCCGTTCCTCGATTTCGAAGTCAACGCGCTGGGCACGCTGAACATGCTCGAAGCGTGCCGGCGCGGGTGCCCGGAATCGCCGTTTATCCACATGTCGACCAACAAGGTTTACGGCGACCGGCCCAATACGATTGCGCTCCAGGAGTTTGAAACGCGTTGGGACTACGCCGATCCGGCCTATGAAAACGGCATTGGCGAGGACTTTCCGATCGACCAGAGTAAGCACTCCATCTGCGGCGCCTCCAAATTGGCCGGCGATGTGATGGTGCAGGAATACGGCCGCTATTTTAATATGCCCACCTGCTGTTTGCGCGGCGGCTGCCTGACGGGACCGAACCACTCCGGCGTCGAGCTGCATGGTTTTCTGAGCTACCTGATCAAGTGCAACGTGGAAGGCCGCGAGTACAAAGTGTTCGGTTACAAGGGTAAGCAAGTGCGCGACAATATCCATTCCGAGGACGTGGCGCGCTTCATGTTCGAATTCGCCAAGGCCCCGCGGGTGGCCGAGGTCTATAACCTCGGCGGCGGCAAGCGGAACGCTTTGTCCCTTCTCGAGGCGATTGAAATGTCGGAGAAAGCCACCGGACACCCGATGAAATGGCGCTACGTGGAGCAGAACCGCATCGGCGACCACATCTGCTATTACAGCGACCTGCGCAAGATGAAGGCGCACTACCCGAACTGGAACGTGACACGAAGCCTGGAGAGCATCTTCGATGAAATTGCCGGCAGTTGGACCCGGCGCCTGAAATCCAAGGTGGAATAGGTGACCATACTCATTACCGGCATCTGCGGTTTCGTCGGCAGCGCCGTAGCCGAGCGCCTGCTCGAACGTCAGCCGGGCCTTTCCATTTTCGGCATGGACAACCTGATGCGCCCGGGCAGCGAGCTGAATCGCGGGCGGCTTCGGCAACTGGGCGTCCAGGTGATCCACGGCGATATCCGCGCGGCAAGCGACTTTGAAGGCTTGCCGGCGGCGCACTGGGTGATCGATGCGGCCGCCCAATCGAGCGTGCTGGCGGGCCTGAAAGGCAGTTGCGGGAGCCGCCAACTGTTCGAACACAACCTCGGCGGCCTGGTGAACATGCTGGAGTACGCCAAGACGCACCGGGCCGGCTTCGTGCTGCTCAGCTCGAGCCGCGTCTACTCGATTCCAGCGCTTTGCGCGCTCCCGCTCCATACGGCGGGCAACGCCTTCGCGTTGGACGACTCCTTGCCCCTGCCGCCGGGTGTTTCCGCGCGCGGTATCGGGGTGGGCTTTTCCACGGCGCCGCCAATTTCGCTCTACGGCGGCACCAAGCTCGCCGGCGAGGTTGTAGCGCTCGAATACGGCGAGGCCTTCGGCTTTCCGGTCTGGGTCAACCGCTGTGGCGTGCTGGCGGGCGCCGGCCAGTTCGGCACGCCCGATCAGGGTATCTTCTCCTATTGGATCAACGCCCACCTGAGGCGGCGCCCGCTGCGCTATATCGGTTTCGGCGCCACCGGGCGCCAGGTGCGGGACGCATTCCATCCGTACGATCTGGCGGCCCTGGTCGAGCGGCAGATGGGTGCGAGCCGCCGCGGCGGTCAGCATACATACACGGTTGGCGGCGGCGTGGAAAATGCCCTGTCGCTGGCGCAATTGACGGCATGGTGCGACAGGCGCTTCGGCCCGCACGCGCCAGCGGCCGATCAAGAGGAGCGTCCCTATGACGTCCCGTGGGTCGTCATGGATTCGAGCGATGCCGAGCGCGATTTCGGCTGGCGCCCGGAGACCGGCATGGAAGCGCTGCTTGGAGGGATTGCCGTCCACGCCTCCGAACACGCGGATTGGCTGGAACGGAGCGGCCTGTGAGCCACCGTCGGGAACCGCCGGCGGGGCAGCCGCCGATCGCGCTGCTTTCGGTCGTGATTCCCGCGTGCGACGAAGAGGGCCCGATAGCCGCCACGGTCGAGCATCTGCACGTCGAATTGCGCCTGCAGGGCATCGAACACGAAATCGTGGTGGTGGATGACGGCAGCACGGACGCCACCTGGGAAAAGCTGCGAGAGCTTGCCCTCCGCGTGCCCACCCTGCATCCGGTCCGGAACAACGCCGACCATGGTTTCGGCCGCGCCATTGTCCATGGCATTAACCACAGCCGGGGCGATGCGGTGGTCATCATGATGGCCGACGAGTCGGACGATTGCCGCGAGGTGGTCGAATACTGGCGCGTGCTCAACCAGGGCTGGGATGCCGTGCTCGGCTCGCGCTTCGTGCGCGGCGGCGGCGTGATCGACTACCCGGTTCACAAACTGGTGCTCAACCGCCTGGCGAATCTTTTCCTGCGCCTGCTGTTTCACGTTCCCTTCAACGACTTCACCAACGCCTTCAAAGCTTACCGGCGGCGCACGCTGGATGGCTGCCGGCCGTTTCTCTCCCCGCACTTCAACCTCACGGTGGAGTTGCCGCTCAAGACCATCATCCGCGGCTACTCCTGGACCGTAATCCCGGTCACATGGCGCAATCGGCGCTCCGGCATCTCCAAGCTCAAGATCCGCGAGATGGGCAGCCGATATCTGTTTATCGCGCTCTACTGCTGGCTGGAGAAGTATTTCAGCCGTGGGGACTACAAGAGCAATTGAGCCGGACAGGTTTGCGATTGTCGTCGTTCCGCTCGTAACCACGAGCAGGCGAGAGTGCGTTGGAGGCGAAGAAAAGGCGATGAAATGGGTTCGTTCGGGAAAAAGCTTCCTGGCTGGGAACTATTTCGTTTTCAGATACTTCCTGGCTTCGCCGACGCCCGTTTTCAGTATAACCCAACGGGCGGAAGGACGGGCAAGAAAAATGAGGAAAGAGGGGAGTTACCGCGGGGGGGAGGCGGGCCTGGCTTTCCAGGAGCCGCTCAGGCGGTACCAAACAGAGATTTCTCCCATCCGATTGGCATCCTTAATAAAGCGCACCTGAACCCCACGACCATTCGATAGTGCCGAGCAGTCTGATGGTGGGCCTCCCGATCCTCTTCGGGGCGAGACGAGGTTTCTCTTCGGCTATAAGCGGCATAGCCCAGGAAGCCCAAGAGTACTCTGGCAATCGTTAACCAAGTGTCATATCCGTTTGGAACTTGCACCGAGCGGTGGTGACTTGATTCACTCAGGAGGGATGGTTTCGCTCTCTATTCTGGAGGTGATTTGATGTCCGCTCCGGCGGCTACGTGGACCTTGGCCCAGCGCTTGGCCGAGGGGAAATTACCGGTTTCCGAATCGCTCCGGATCGGAACCCAACTGGCCGAGGTGTTGCGCAAGTTGCACGATACGGGATACGTGCACGGAGCCGTGTCGCCGGCCAGCGTGACTCTCACTGCGGCCGGCGTGGAATTGGCGCCTGGAACTCCTTCTACGACGCCCACGCCGTACACTGCTCCGGAAGTCATCGCCGGAAGACCGGCCGATGCGGCGAGCGACATTTTCTCCTTCGGCACCGTGCTGTTCGAGATGTTGACGGGGCGCCGTGCGTTCGATGGCGACGACGCCCCTTCCATTGCCGCCGCGTTGACGCAAGCTCAGCCGGCGTCCACCGGCGACCCGAAGGTGGATCGTCTGGTGGCTGTATGCCTGGCCAAAGACCCCGCAGCGCGGCCGCCGCGGATGCAGAAAGTCATCCTCGCACTGAAGACGTGGAACATGGCCGCGCGGCAGGCGGAACAGGCCGCTCCACGCCGCGACACAGCCCTCGAAGCGGCACTGCGGTCCGAAATCGCGAAACTTGAAGCCCGCATGGATGGGCGCCTGGAAAGCTTTCGGCAGGATATGGCACAGCCACAGCGCGCCACCGCCGAAGCCCTGTCCGGGTTGGGCGCCGAGCTGGGCAGAGTCGCTTCTCAACTGGACGCCGCCCAAGAACACTCGGCGCGCTCCCAACAAGAAATTCATGCCGTTGGCGAAAGAATCATCGGCCACGTGCAACAGCACCTGGATGCCAACGCCGAACGCGTCCAGCGCCTCGAACAGAACCTGTCGGCCAGTCAAGATCGTGTCCAAAAACTGGAAGAGACCGGTCTGAACCATCAACACCTGGAGCAGATCGGGCTCAACCTGGAAGCTCATGCCGACCACATGCAACAAATCGAGGCCAGCCTCGCCGCCACGCATCGCGTCCTGGAACTGCTCGATCGCAAAGCGGCCAATCGCGATCACGTGAACCAGATCGCCCAATCGGTGGAATCCCACATGGCCCGCACCGACGACCTTGAAGCCGCGCTGGTGGGCCTGCGGGGCGCCTTCGAACTACATAAGAGCGGGGCCGCCAGTCATGAACCGGTGGCCCAACTCGCCCAACGGATCGAGGCTCAGACCGCTCGCCTGGACGGCTTCGAAAAAACCGTTGCCGAAACTGCCGACCACCCCAATGCCGGTGTCAACCAGCGTGTGGACGACCTCCACAAGTTGGTCGCCGAGCACGTGCAGAAACTGGAAAGCACCATCCACCAACAGGCCGAATCCATCGAGTCGATGCGTAGCGCCATGCACCAAACCGACGATGTAGTGGAACGCTTGGTCGAAGCGCTGGAGTCCCTGCAGTTAACCGTTATCGAGCACAGTGAAACGCGCACGGGGGCTTTTGACTAGGCGTCGGAAGCTCGCATAGGGACTGCCACGGCTTGTCAGGAAATAACCATGCCATTCCGGCGTGGCGCCCGCACTCGTGCCGACGCTCGGCATAGCATGCGCAAGCGGGTGTCGAGAAGAATCTCCGAACTCCCGATGTTGTGGAAATTGGGTTGAGCCATGTATGCGGCCTCGCCGGCGCGCGGCCGGGCTGGCGCCCGGCTGGACCCGGCCCAGGGGGCGCCCCGCAATCGGTCCGCAGGTTGCCAACCCGCCCCACAGAGCAGCGGAGCCGCAGCCAAAGGGCACGGGCTATCTCCACGCTCGCGGGGAAGCATCGCGCGTGGAACGAGACAAGCGCCGGGATGAGTCCCGGCGTGGCAGACTGAGAGTCCGCTCCACGAGAATCGTCGCGGCAGGGAAAGAATCCGGCCCGCCTCGGCCAGCTTGGCGATCCTCGCCGCGTTCGCCATGATAGGTCGCCTTCGAGGGATGAAACGCGATACCTCCGGCGCCGACGAAGACCACATCGCGAAGCCGGCCCCCGGCTTAGCCCCGTTGGCCTCTCGTCAGGACAAAATACGGCTGGTTGGCTAAGACTTCGTTGAATCCCGGATAAAGGCCGACACTCGCGCCGCCCTGGCGCACCTCAAAGTAATACTCCAGCGCGAAGGGCGATTGCGTGTACGTGCCCGGGATCGTCGCTTTAAACGCCGATCCGTCGCCTTCCATGTCGAGCGACTGCCAGCGCTCGGCCTGGTTGACTTGGCGATAGTGGAGCCTGGCTGCCGTCTGCGCGAAACCAGGGACCGCCAGCGTCAGAGCGACCGGGTTCCCGGGCCGGAATCCCCACGGTGGGTTGTGCATGCACTTGAAAATCGAGCGCACCGGACGCCCGGTGGCTTGCTCGACCGCCCGCAGAACGCGATCCGCCGGCTCCGGCCCCGCCTCGAAATGGGCTGCCTCCACGGCTGCCAGATCCTGGTCGATGGCCGGAAGCCGGTCCATCCAATGGCCACGGCGCACCGGCGCTTCGCCGTAGGTGAGGTCCGAAACGTACACCCCGCGCGCCCTCCGCGCCATGGCCGCCCATGTCGCACGCGCTCTTTGGTAAGCCGCTATGGCCTGTTCGCGCGCTTTCGGGTTGCCCGTCCGGCGATAGATGTCGAACAGTACGCCGGCGCGGAGTTTGGCTGCGTAGAATTGGCCGAGGCCGATCTGGATGCGTACGTCCTCTTCGACGCGGCGGAAGGCGGGGCCGGTGCGCGACGGCACTTGCCTGGCAGCCGTTTCGAGCGCCCGGCCCGCCGCGGCGGTCGAGTCCTCGAAGAATTGCGCCACCTCAATGGGCGAGTACTTGCCGCTGCGCTGCCCCTTCAAAAGCTCGCCGGAATGTTCTTCGATGGAAGCGAACAGCTCCGGATCGAGCGGGCTCACCGTCCCAAAACGCTTGGGCGCCGGCGTGTCGCTGTAAGGAACCGGCGCGCCGCCCTCGGCGATGGGCATATTGGCCGGCACTTCCACCCAATAGCCGCGGTTGGACGCCGAAGGTTGGTGCGACGTGGTCAGCAGCGGCAGGACCCGGCTGGCATGGGCGAGCGCGTCTTCGACTGAGCGACCGGCAGGCCCGAACGTGCTCTCGAGGTATCGCCGCCACTGGTCCGGATCGGCTTGCGGATCGTAAAGCAACCGCCCCCAGAGGCGATACGTATAGGCGTACTTCTTCCAGTCGCCGCCCTCGGGGTTGAGCGATGCATCGGCATATCCGCATCGCCCTCCCGGCCGGCCGGTGCCCTCGCGCCCCTTAAAAAACAGCGGTTCGCAAATCTCGACGCCGGAGGCTCCGAGGAAATGCGATGCGTGCCCGTAGGCCGCCGCCATGGCCGGGTCGCCCCACAATAGCATGCGCTGCGTGCCGGCCCAGACGCGAAAGAGCACGCCGTATTGACGCCCTTCCCGGAAAAGATCGCCGTAACCGTAGCGCAGGAAGCGCCGCGAGCCGTTGCTCAGGCTGAAAAGCGGATCGTCCTGGTGGCCCGCGCGCGGCATTTCCAGCTCGCGGATGGCGGCCTGCTGATAGCCGAGGCCCATGTGCTCGGCCCAGTACTTCGGTGAAATCTTGACCGGCATGCCGGTTTCGGCCGCGACATCCATCATCTTGCTGTCGAGGCCTTTGGCGTGCATGTCGATCTCGATGGGGCGGCCAGCGCGCACGATGCCCTGAAAAACCGTGCGCCAGAAATCGTAGCTCCCTTCGGGAATACCGCTCTCGCCGTGCACGCGGAAAGTGAGGCCCTGAATCGACGGGCAGGTCTTGAGCAGCAGGGCCAGGGCATCGCGGCAATAGGGGCCGTGCGTTTGCGGTGTGAGCCCCTGGATGTGGTGATGGGAGTGCGGGCTGTCCGTCCATTCGTAGGCATGCGTCCACAGGCCGAGCTGGAATTCCAGGCCGCGCCGCGCGGTCTCTTCCCCGATGAAGCGCAGCATTTCGAGATTACGGTCCCGCTCGGAGTCGTCGAGTGGCACGACGCGGACCTTGTAACCCGGGACGTCGAGTAGGTACGGATAGGGAAAGTGCAGGTAATCGCCCACCACGTTCCGGGGGAAGTCGTAACCCAAGCCCAGCGTGAGGCTGAAGCGATTGAAGCGGTTCGTCACCAACGCGGTCAGGTAATCGCGCCAGAAGTCCCGGTCGTAATACCAGGGCTTATCTTCCACGTCGCTGACAAAGGCGCGCGCAACGCTGCGCACGGTATTGGCCGGCTGGCCTAAAACCGGACCGGCGAGGGTCAGCGCCGCCACAGCATCGCCGCCGTGGCGGACGCGGTCGGCCAATTCCGTGAGCGCGTATACATAACCCCGCGCATCGGAAGCGGAAGCACGCAGGCCCGGTTTGGCGGAGATCGTCTGGGGCGTTAGACGGAAGGCCTCGCGGGGCAACGCGGGGGGCTCGCCGGCGATTACAATGCCCAGGCTGAAAGAGCCGGCGCCGGCCGCATTGGCGGCCAGCGTGCAAGCCGTGCCCTTGGCTTCCACGGCCTGACGCAATTCGCCCATGGCCCACTGAACAGGCGGCGCCGCAATGAGGGCGTCAGCCGGATCGGCGAACAGCGCCACCCTTCCCGATGCGCCGGAGAGATTCGTTCCCAGGTACCCGACTGCCGTAGCCTGGCCGGCTTGTTTGAGGAAACTGCGTCGCGGTATGGATTTCATGCCCTAACCCTCAAAGTACACGTTACCCTTTTCGAGCGCACTTCGCAGAGCGGCGTGGCGCAGCTCGCGGGTTCCGCAATTTCGGACCGCGCAGAGCGCCGCGGCTGTGCCGGCGGCCTGTCCCTGTCCCATGCAGCTCACGGTGTTGCGCGTGGACGCGTGAGGACCCGACCGGGAAGGGTGAGAACCTGGTGTTGGCCGGCTCGCGGCGCCACGAACACAGCATTTTCCGAATGGGGCAACACCCTTCACAACACCGCTCATCGCCGCGCCCATCGTGGATCGGCTGTGCAAAGATACCGGACTCGGGTGTGTCCAGCTCACTACACCGCCTGCGGTTGATGGATTTTTAGATAAGGACGGAGTTTTTCGATGGCGGCTTCAGGAGTGATCCCATACTTCGCGCGCAATGCATCCAGCTTTCCGTGCTCGATGAAGTGGTCCGGCCAGCCGATGCGCACCACCGGCGTGTTCGCTCCCAGGATGTTAAGTTCCTCCAGCACGGCGCTCCCGAAACCTCCCCGGAGAACGTGATCTTCGAGCGTCAGGATTACCTCGACCGTGCCCGCGAAGAACTCCAGCATCGCGACGTCGATTGGCTTGGCGAAGCGGGCGTTGATGACCGCCGCGGCGATACCTTCGCCCTCCAGCTTGCGGGCGATCTCTTCGGCCATTGGAACCAGCGATCCCAGCGCGAAGATGGCAACCTGGCCGTTGTCGCTGTACTTGAGCACTTCGGCTTTGCCGACCGGGATGGCGCGGGGAATGTCCTTCACCGGCGTGCCTGGTCCCAGGCCGCGCGGATAGCGCACCGCGATGGGGCCGTTCCACTGCATGGCCGTGAACAGCATGTCGGCTAGTTCGTCTTCGTCTTTCGGAACCATGTGCACCAGGTTCGGGATGGCGCGCAGGTAACTGATGTCGAAAAGACCGTGGTGCGTAGGGCCGTCGTCGGCGGAGAGCCCTCCCCGATCCATGCAGAAGACCACCGGCAGGTTTTGCAGGCAGACATCGTGCACGATGGGATCGAAGGCGCGCTGTAGGAACGTGGAATAGATGGCGCAGAACGGTTTGAAACCCTTTGCGGCCAGCCCGGCGGCGAACAGGACCGCGTGCTCCTCGGCGAT
>JBKQVG010000425.1:0-13161 GCA_052325345.1 Bryobacteraceae bacterium | reverse complement strand
ACGTGCTAGGCGGCCTGACTTTCGCCGGCGTGGGTGGGAACCCGCGGAATCTGTGGAACTACTACTCCAAGCAGTTCATGCCGCGCATCGGCTTGGCGTACAGCCTTAGCCCCACGACGGTAATCCGCGCCGGCTATGGAATCTACTACCAGCCGTTGGGCATAGTGAATGTGGCAGGCTCCGGAGCGGGAGGAGGGACGGGGGGAGTTTTGAACCAAGCCGGATTCGGCTCCACGACGTCCTTTGTGGGTACCACCAACAACGGACAGAGTTACGTAGCCAACCTGACCAACCCGTTTCCGAACGGTTTCGTAGCTCCCACCGGATCGTCGGCCGGTGTGAATACATTCATGGGACAAAGCATCAGCTTCTACAATCAGAATCTGAAGAACCCGTATATGCAGCGCTGGCAGGTTGCCGTGCAGCATCAATTGCCGTTCACTTCCCTGGTCGAGGTGTCCTACGTTGGGAATCGCGGCACGCGGCTGCTGGCGACACAGGATCTCGACCCGATTCCACGGTCGTACATGAGCACTGTGCCGACTCGCGATCAGACGACCATCAACCTGCTGAACTCGCAGGTCGCCAACCCGTTCTATCCGTTATTGCCGAGTACCAACCTGGCCTCCACCACCGTCGCACTGTCCCAATTGCTCAGGCCCCATCCGCAATTCTCGGGCATCACGGCGCTCGAGAATTCGGGCTTCAACTGGTATCACGCCATGCAGGCGCGTGTCGAAAAGCGCTTCTCGCATGGGCTCTACGCCCAGTATTCGTTCACCTGGTCGAAGTGGATGCAGGCAACCAGCTATCTGAATCCGACCGACCCGATTCCCGAAAAGGTGATCTCCGATCTGGATCGGCCGTATCGGCATGTGCTCAATTGGGTTTACGAACTGCCGTTCGGTCCAGGCAAACGCCTGCTCGGTTCCGGCAACCACGCCCTAGGCAACATCGTTGGCGGCTGGCAGGTGCAAGGCGTCTTTACGCACCAGACAGGCGCGGCGTTGGGCTTCGGAGACGCTCTCCTGAACCCCGGGGAAACCATGGCCAACGTTCTCTTGCCCGCGAGCCAGCGCAGTGTTGGGGAATGGTTCAACGTGAGCGCCTTCAACCGCGTCTCCAGCCAGCAGCTCGCCAGCAACATTATCACGATGTCGTCGGCTTTCGCCGACCTTCGCGGACCGTCTGTAAACAACTGGGACTTTTCGGCGATCAAGAACACCCAAATCAAGGAGCGGTGGCGGGTCCAGTTCACCGCGGCGTTTATTAACGCGCTGAACCATCCGCAGTTCGTGGCGCCCAACACTACGCCGACCAGCAGCGCTTTCGGCCAACTGACCGGCGCCTATAACTGGCAGAGGATTATCGAGTTCGGTATTAAGATTTCGTTCTAAGCGCGTCGAGTGACTGTCGCGGCTCGGAGGACACTTGCCGAGCCGCGACAGTCAAGCGAGCGGAGGCCACTATAAAGCACGACGGGACTTACGGAGGAAAGCGGTGAAAGTCGGGTTTATCGGATTAGGAGCCATGGGAGCGCCTATGGCAACCAGGGTGGTGAAGGCGGGTTTTCAGACTTTCACTACCTTTCATAAGTGCCGCGAACCAGCGGATGAACTTGCCTCCCTGGGGGCGTCGATTGTATCTACGCCGGCGGAAGTAGCGCGCGCGGCCGACGTTGTTATCACCGTGTTGCCCGCGGATGCGGAACTGAAAGACGTGGTCTTGGGCGCCAATGGATTGCGGGAAGGCTTTTCCGCCGGCAAAGCGCTCATCGATATGACCACCGCCACCGCGATTAGCCTGCAGGAAGTGGAGCGCTCACTGGCCCCGATGGGAGTGCGCGTGCTGGACGCGCCGGTGAGCGGCGGTACGCCCGCGGCGGCGCAGGGCACGCTGACCATTATGGTGGGCGGTGACACGGAGTTACTCGAACAGTATCGTCCGCTGCTGGAGAGCATGGGCAGCCGGATTGTCCACGTAGGCCGGCTCGGTCAAGGCAAGGTCGTCAAGATGGTCAACCAGACGATGGCCGCCTTGCACCTGTTGACCATCGGTGAAGCCTTCGCGTTGGGAATACAGTGCGGGGCCGATGCCGGAACCATGTACAGTGTAATTAAGGACTCGTCCGGATACTCCAAAATGATGGATCTCCGGCTGCCGGGATTCCTGCTGGCCGGTTCTTTTCAGCCCGGTTTCAAGCTGGATCTGATGAAAAAGGACGTCAATCTGGCGCTCGACTCGGCCCGCGCGGCAGGTGTTCCGCTCTTGTTGACGTCGATAGCCGCCCAAGTCTTCTCGGCTGCCAGCGCGGCCGGGGAGGGCAACGCCGATTTTTCAGCCGCGGCCCAATTCCTGGCTCGGATGGCCAACGTGGATTTGAATCGAACTGCTGAAAAGCAGCCGGCAGTCGGTAGGGTGATCTCATGATAAAACTGGATTACGACACGGTTATTGAGCGCTTCCATGACCTCGATCCGGCAACGCTCTATGAAGCCGCCGGACAC
The DNA here is from genome assembly GCA_052325345.1 of Bryobacteraceae bacterium. Taxonomy (GTDB): domain Bacteria; phylum Acidobacteriota; class Terriglobia; order Bryobacterales; family Bryobacteraceae; genus JBEKYD01. The sequence continues at coordinate 10,654 of JBKQVG010000425.1, read as the reverse complement.
CGCGGCATGGTGGATCCCGCCATCCGTCCGGCTTGGGCGGGCGCACGGCTTTGCGGCGTGGTCGCTACAGCCGAATGTCCTCCGGGTGATAATCTGATGCTTCACCACGCCGTCGCGGCCGCCAAACCCGGCGAGGTGATTGTGGCCAGTCTCGGCAACTACCTCTGGACGGGGGCATGGGGTGAAATCCTCACCGTTGCGGCGCAAGCTGCCGGCGTAGCCGGACTTGCCGTGGATGGCGCCGTGCGCGACGTCGACGCCATCGCCGAGCACGAATTTCCCGTTTTCAGCCGGGGCTTGGCCATAGGGTCGTGCACCAAGGAGCGCATTGGGAAATTGCACGAGCCGATTCAGTTCGGGGGTGTGTTGGTGCGTTCCGGCGATATTATCGTGGGGAACGCGGATGGCCTTGTGATCCTGGACCAGGACCGGGTGGAGGAAATCCATCGGACCGCCGTCGCGCGCCGCAAGAAAGAGGCCGATATGATGGCGGAGCTGCGCCAGGGCAAGACAACGGTGGAGCTCCTCGGTCTGCCGGCTTTGGGAAAAAAAGCGGGAGGCCCGGGCCGTGGGCAGTCTCGGTGAGTCAAAGGCGCCGGTCGTTCCTTCCGAGGTGAAACGCTTTCGATACGAAGACTTACTCCGATACGGCTGCTCCGTCCTCGAGCGGTTGGGCGTGCCTGCCGAGGACGCCACCAAAGTCGCCGAATGCCTGCTCGAAGCGGAATTGCGCGGGGTGGATTCGCACGGCCTGGTCCGGCTGCCGGTGTATGGGAAGAGGATTCAGGCTGGTGTTGTCAAGGCTAAGCCGGCGATCGCCGTGCAGCGCCGGTATGCGGCCGCCGCCCTGGTCGATGGGGACAACGGCCTGGGGCCGGTTGTCGGCTGTCGCGCCATGGACGAGGCGCTCGAGCTGGCGGATACCGCCGGGATCGGTTTTGTCGGCGTACGCCACAGCAACCACTTCGGCGCTGCCGCCTACTACGTGAAGCGGGCCATCCGGCGGCGGTTGATTGGTTGTGCCATCTCCAACGCGCCGCCCAACATGGCGGCTTTCGGCGGCCGGGAGCGATTTCTCGGCACCAATCCCATGGGCGTCGGCATTCCAGCGGGCCGCGAGGAGCCTCTGATTTTCGATGCTTCTTCCAGCGTGGTGGCGCGCGGCAAGATTATCGTGGCCGCCCACCGCGGGAAGTCGATTCCGGAAGGTTGGGCCATCGACCCCCAGGGCAGCCCAACCACCGACGCGCGCCAGGCGTTGGCCGGCGCGGTATTGCCCTTCGGCGGGCCCAAGGGGTCGGCCATCTCTTTCATCATCGATATTCTCTGCGGGGTTTTGACCGGCGCGTCGTTTGCCCTGCATCTCAACACCTTGGAAGATCTGCGCACCGAGCAGAATCTGGGCCAGGTCTTCGTCGCCGTCCGGACCGATCTCTTTCTGCCCGCCGCGGAGTTCGCCGGCCGCATGGACGAGATTCTGGGGATGCTCAAGGCCTGTCCGCCGGCCCCGGACGTTGCCAGGGTACTTGTTCCGGGGGAATTGGAATTCCGAATGGAATCCCAGAACCGGACGATCGGCATTCCGTTGGCGGACGAGGTGGTGGCGCAACTCGTGGCGTTTGGCGCCGAGGTGGGCGCGGACTTTCCGCCCTGCCGCGATGACTCGGGTCTCAAGGACGATTCCTTATGAATCTGAATGTCTCTCAGTGTTTTAACTTTCTGCCGGTTCCAACCGATATTCATTTCGGTTGCGGCATCCTGCGGACTCTGCCGGAGCGCATCAAGTCGGCGGGAGGTACGAATGCGTTTCTGGTTACGGACCCGGGCGTGCGCGCCGCGGGAATCCTGGACCGCGTCACCGCGACCCTGCGCGATGCCGGCGTGGATTTCACGGTTTGCGACCGCGTGAAGCCGGATTCAGGGTCGACCCTGATCGACGAAACCGTTGTGGAACTCAAGTCCAACCGGTCCGACGTGGTGGTTGGGATTGGGGGCGGCAGCGCCCTCGATACCGCCAAGGCCGTGGCAGCCCTGGCAACCAACCCGGGATCCGCGCTCGATTACGTGGGCCTGCACAAGATACGCAACCGGCCGCTTCCGATGATTGCCATTCCCACCACCGCCGGCACCGGAAGCGAAGTTACGCTTTGGTCTGTGTTCACGGATGACACGTGCGCGGTCAAGGTCGCCATCGGCAGTGTTCTCATCTTTCCCAGCGTTGCCCTGTGCGACCCCGAGTTGACTCTGGAGCTGCCGCCGCCCTTAACCGCCGCCACCGGAATGGACGCGCTGGCGCACGCCGTCGAATGCTATACCAACAACGCCTGCCAGCCCATATCCGCGGCGCTCGCCCTCAAGGCGATTGAACTGATCGGCTTCCACCTGCGCAGCGCCGTGCTGAACGGGCGCGACCGCCAGTCGCGTTATGGAATGATGCTGGCTGCCACCATGGCGGGCATCGCCATGAACCCTACCCGCCTCGGGTTGGCGCACGCGCTCGCCATGCCGCTGGGGAGCGGGGACTTGCGTGTTCCGCACGGCGTCGTGCTGGCCGTCACGTTGCCGCACGTGATGGAATTCAATTATCTCGCCGAGCCCGATAGGTTTGTGGACGTGGCGCGCGCGCTGGGAGAATCCGTCGATCGTCTCCCGCGGTTGGCGGCGGCGAGCCGGGCGGTCGGCGCCGTGCGCGACCTGGCGCGCGACATAGGGATTCCGCGCGGTTTATCCGAGTTCGGAGTGCGCGAAGAGCACGTGCAGGGTGTGGTTCAAGAGGCCATGAAGAGCGGCAATGTCCCGGTCAACCCCCGCCGCGCCTGCGCGGAAGACCTGGCTCGCATTCTTCGGCAGTCGCTCTAGGTAAGGTGGAGCGGAGAGGACCAATCATGCAACACTACACGAACTTTATCGCCGGAAAATGGGTTCCTCCACAAGCTGGAGGCTTCTATGAGACGCACAACCCGGCGCATCCCAGCCAGGTGCTGGGCGAGTTCCCCAGTTCCCGCAAGCCTGATGCCGAGGCGGCCGTGGATGCGGCCGAAGCGGCGCTTCCCGCCTGGGCGGAAACCCCCGCGGTGCAGCGCGGCGCCCTCCTGTTCCGGTTTGCCCAGTTACTGGAAGATTCCAAAACCGAACTGGCGAAGATCATCACCCTGGAACAAGGGAAAGCGCTGGGCGAGGCAACGGGCGAGGTGTCTCGCGCGGCTGCGGAGGCGCGCTATATGGCGGGAGAAGCCAGCCGCCCTTTGGGCGAGACGTTTCCGACCGAGCGGGCGGGCTTTTCCTGCTACACGATTCGGGAACCGTTAGGCGTCGTTGCGACCATCAGTCCATGGAACTTTCCGGTGGTCACGCCGGTGCGCAAGATCGCGCCGGCCATCGCGTTCGGCAACACGGTAGTGTTCAAGCCCGCTTCGCTGACTCCCTGGTCCGCGGTGTACCTGATGCAATTGCTGGAGAAGGCCGGCCTGCCTGCCGGCGTGGTCAACCTGGCGATCGGGCCCGGCTCGGCGGTCGGCGATGGCCTGGTGGCCGACCGGCGGGTTCGCGGAATCAGCTTCACCGGCTCGAGCGACATCGGTACCCGAATCTACGAAAACGCCGCCCGCCGGATCGCCAGCGTTCAACTCGAGCTTGGGGGCAAGAACCCGGCCATTGTATTCGGCTATGATAATTTGGAGGGCGCCGCCCAGGAGATTGTATCGGCGGCGTTTCTCTGCAGCGGCCAAAGGTGCACGGCGTTGAGTCGCGTGATTGTTTCGGAAGCCCAGGCCGATCTCCTGGTGGAGAAAATTCTCCATCGCGTGGCGTGCATCAAAGTAGGCGACGGAATGGTGGAAGGCATCACCATGGGACCATTGATCGGCAAGGCGCAACTCGAAATCGTCGACGGATATGTCCGCCAGGCACTGGAATCGGGCTGTACCCCGTTGACCGGGGGCCGGCCCCTGGTTGAAGATCCCGACCGGCAAGGTTATTACTACGCCCCGACGGTCTTCGACCGGGTTGCGCCGGAGTCTCCGCTGGCTCTTGAAGAGATCTTCGGCCCGGTGTTGCCCATCATTCGCGTGCGCGAACCGGAACAAGCCATCGCGATCGCGAATGGAACCCGATACGGGCTGGCGGCTTCGGTGTTCACCTCGCGTCTCGACCTGACAAACCTGTTCGCCAAACGGATTGAAGCCGGCATGATCCATATCAACCATGGCACGGCGAGTCAGGCGCATGTGCCTTTTGGAGGAAGAAAGGATTCCGGACAGGGAGCGTTTTCGATTGGGCCGACTGCGAGGGATTTCTTCACCAATGTGAAGGCCGTTTATGCGAAATGGTAAAGACCGTAAGAGTCCCGCACACGATCTGGAGCCGTTACAAGAAAACCTGCAACTGGGGGCGCGCGTTTACCAGGTTCTGCTCGACAGCATCGTCAGTGGCCGAATCGACCCCGGCGCCCCCTTGCGTCCCGACACCATCGCCCGTCAGTTGGAGGTAAGCACAACGCCCGTGCGCGAGGCCATGCACCGCCTGGAAGGTGACGGGTTGGCGATCAAGCTGCCGTATCAGGGTTGGTTCGTTCGCGAATTCACCGAGCGGCAAATCCGCGAGTTATACGAGCTGCGGGCCGCGCTGGAGTGCTTTAGCGTTCGGTTGGCGTGTCAACGAATGGAAGAAGACGAAATAGCCTGGCTGCATCAGCACCAGATTACCGGCGAAGCCGCCCTGGCCCGCAAAGATATGGACGATTACCGCGTCTACAATTGGGAACTGCATGAGGCGATCATGCGGGCGGCGAGGAATTCTTATTTGCTGGCGATGATGGGTCAACTCCGCCTGCAGAGTGAAATGCTCGCGGCCAAGACCATCCGCATCATCGGGCGGCCGGTTCGCGCGATCGAGGAGCACCAGCGGCTGATCGAGCTGATCGAACGCCGGGACGCGAAAGCCGCCGAACAACTGATGGAGCACCACATCGTAAGCGCGCTCGACGATATTGTCCGGTGGAGCAGTGGGACGGCGAGCGGTCGCGAGGCCGCCCCTGAATCCGAGCCGGTGTTGAAGGGCCGTTCGAAAGAACTGGAGTAATTGGAAAAGCGCATATAGCGTGAATCGGTCTTCGTAAGCAGCGACCAGGCGGCTTCCATTGTTATCGGGACTCCGCCGCTTGCCGCCGCGGCAGTACGCGATTGGCTACCCGCGTGGGACATGCTTCGCAGTCCGGGTGGCGGGTTGTACTAGCCGGGGGCAAGCTGGCAGTTGTTTAGGAAGCGGGCGGCGCGCCGGGCCTCGCGAGCACGAGCGAAACATCGCCGTGCTCCTTACGGGTCGGCCTCACAGTGATCCTCACATCCTGCCCAAGGGCGGTCAAAAAATCCATAAGACGCTCGACGGAGAAGTTGCCCGACCGCCCGCGCATCAGGCCGGAGACGTGCGGTTGTTTGATGCCCAGTACCGCGCCAGCCCTCGCCTGCGTCAGTCCCCGGCCCTTGATAAGCCGGTAGATTTCGAGCGTGAGCCGGGCCTTGAGCCGCTCACGCTCGGGGCTGGGAAAACCAAGGTCGGCAAAAACGTTGCCGCTGCCCTCCTTCACCCTGATTTCGTTGTCCTTCTTCATCTCAGTTCTGCCTTCCTCTGTAGTCCAGTTCTGCCGCGGCGAGCCGCTGTTTGACGAGTTCGATTTCTTTTTGAGGCGTTGCGATGCCGTGCTTCGATTTCTTCTGAAACGCGTGAAGCACGTAAATTGCATCGTGGAAGCGGACCGTATAGACGGTCCGGTAGGCGTCACCCTCTTGGGGCGCGACGATCTCGAGCACCGCGCGCCCTCCGAATCCTCTGAGGGCCTTGACGGACGGGTACTCCTCGCCGCACTGGGCTGCATAAAGAGCTTGTCCAACGTCGCGCTGGACCGGCTTGGGGAAGGATCTAAGATCCCTCCACGAGGACCCAACCCAGCGAACCGGTTTCAGCGCGCGCTGCACAATCCAATTATACGTCTTTATGTATATTAGTTCAGAATGAGGAGCCGTCTCGGCCAACGCTTAGGGCGCGTTATGTAATAACCATGCCAACCGCTCCCTTAGATGCTGTGAAAAATTCAATTTATAGCCACAGATGAACACCGATGAACGCGGATAGATTCTCTGTTTTCTTTATCGGCGTTTATCGGTGTTCATCTGTGGCTATATTTCTTCACGGCTTTCTAAGGGAGCGGTTGCTCGTGATTGGAGTGGTATATTTCGTGGCAATCCCTTAGTCGGCTGCCGGCGCTACGGCTTCAGGGTCACGAACTCCGAGCAGCACGGTTTCTCGACCGGCTTCGGCTCCATCAGCTCGGTGCGGGTAAAGTCGATGTCGTAGAGGTTTAACTGCCACTTGCCGTCACGGCCGATCTTGGGCTTCTGGCCCTTCAGATCCATCCCACGGCTCAAAAGCTTTCGATAGCCGGCTTCCACGCTCGGAACTCCCAGGGCCAGGTGATGCATCACGCCCAGCGTTTTGGGCGAGGGGTTGACGACGTTGCACATGTACTCCAGCCAGTCGGCGCCATTCGGCACGACCATATCGATCCAGTCCGTACGGGCGTCCGTCATGCCGCCGTGCCACATTTCGCGGAAGCCCAGAATATCTTTGTAGAACTTGTCCGCCGCGGCCCGATCCTTGACTGTCACGCCCACATGAATGATGTGATCGGAGATGCGGGCGTCGGAAAGAAACTTACCGAAATTCCGGCTGTGTAGGGATCCCGGCATATACTGCACAAATTCCACGTTGTGCCCGTCCGGGTCCTTGACCATCATGCTCAGGTTGCCATCCAGGCCCGGCTTCAGCTCGTCCGGAACCTTGACGCCATTGCGGGCCAAATAATCGCGCAGCTTGCGGGCATCGGTAGTTTCAAAGGCAATGTGAGAGAGTCGGTCTTCGGCCGGATCCTTCAACTCGGGAAAGATTTCAATGTATTGATGATCGTTGACCTTGAAATAGGTCAGCATCAAGCCGCCGGCCGGCTTATCCAGGCTGAAGGCCTCCACAAATCCGAGGTCGTGGCCGTAGAAATTGCGCGCCGCGGCCAGGTCGCTGGTCTTTAGTCCGATGTGCGCCACGCCGACGATGGGAGGACGATCGGCGCCGGCGGCCGTCAGGGCCGATGCGAGCACCATCAGTGCGAGGGAACACTTTGACATGCGCTCAGTATATCGCCGGGCCTGGATCAGTGGGACAGATCATCGCATTTTGTGGCCTGTCATCCCTTGCGAGGGCGCGACTTCCGGACGCACGGCGGTCACCGCTCCACCGGCAATTCCACGCCACAGAAGCGCAGGAATTCCCGCAGCCCCATGTCGATGTATTTCTGGCGATGAATCAGCAGCGTGATCTGGCGCCGCAGGTCGAGCCAAGGCGCGTAGACGACCCTCAGTTGACCGGATTTCAGCTCCGGCCCGACGGCCGAGCGGGAGATGCAGCCTAACCCGGCGCCGCACATGACCGCGCGTTTGACCGCGCCGATCCCGCCTAATTCGACCGGGACATGGAGCAAGCGGAACCGGCCCTCGATGGCATCCTCGAAAACGGCGCGCGTGCCGGACCCCTTCTCGCGCAGCACCCAGCGGGCCTCCGCCAATGCCGCCGCCGTCGCCCGCCGTCCGGCCAGGGGGTGGCCGGGCGCGGCAATAATCGCCAGCCGTTCCTCGCGCCACGGGAACGCGTCGAGATCGGGATGCCGGGACAAGCCTTCGATCCATCCCGCATCGCTTTCGAATTGTAGTACCGATCGAACTACCTGGTCCGTATTCCCGATCGCCACATGGAAGCGCGCGTCCCGGTGGCGGCGCGCGAACCGGGCCACCAGCGAAGGCAGCATGTAGTTGCCCACCGTCAGGCTGGCGTAGAGCCTGAGATTCACCGGATGGCGTCCGGCTCCGGCTTCGATGTCGCCAACCCGGTCGAGCACCTGAATCGCCGCCGGCAACAATTCGCGGCCCGCCGCGTTTCCCACGATGCGGCGTCCGTTGCGGTCGAAAAGACGCCGCTGCAGTTGGTTTTCGAGTTCGCCGAGCGCCTGGCTGGTGGCCGCCTGGGAAAGTCCTATGCGGCGCGCCGCCCGCGTAATGGAGCCCTCCTGATAAATCGCCGCGAAGATCTCCAGTTGCCGAAGGGTGATTCGAATCGCCGCCATCTTAAATTGATTGTATCGAATAAGAATATTGAAATTATCCATTTTGTTTATTTAGAGGCCTTGGATAGCCTGGGAATGACTCTTCATGCCGAATCCCAAACAGCACGTACGATTCCTGGCCGGTTTGGCGCTGTGCCTGTCGGCTGCCTTACTGGCATTTGCGGCCGCCGCGCTCCGGTGGAATCACAAACTGCAGCTCAGCCCGCTCACGCTGGCCATTGTGGCTGGAATGCTCCTTGGCAACACCATCCCGCGGAGCGTGCTGGAACGGCTCCATCCCGGCCTGCGCTTTTGCCAGCAGAAACTGCTGCGTCTCGGCATCGTGCTCTATGGCATCCGCTTGACGGTCGCGGACCTGGCCAATCTCGGGCCGCGCGCGATGGTGCTCGATTTGACGGTGATCGCCACTGTCCTTACGGTGGGTTATTGGCTCGGTACCCGAGTGTTCGGACTGGACGGGGACACGGCGCTGCTGGTGAGCGCAGGCAGCGGAATCTGTGGAGCGGCGGCGGTGCTGGCGACCGAGCGCGTCATCGACACCGAATCGCACAAAGTCAGCGTGGCCGTGGCCACGGTGGTGGTGTTCGGCACCATAGCCATGTTCCTCTATCCCGTGCTGTATCCTCTGACGGGTTTCACCGAGCGGCAATTCGGTATCTACACCGGCGCTACCGTGCATGAAGTGGCCCAGGCGCTGGCGGCGGGCCGCGCCGTCAGCCAGGCGGCCAGCGACACGGCTGTCATCACCAAGATGTTGCGCGTACTGCTGCTCGCTCCCGTACTGGTGATCGTCAGCCGCTTGCGCCGCACGGGTGCGGCCGCCGCCTCCCGGCGAATCGCCTTCCCCTGGTTCGTGCTCTGGTTCGGCGCCGTAATTCTGGCGCAGTCGTTCGTAAAATTGCCCGCCTCTCCACGGGCGCGCCTGATCGATTTCGATACGGTTCTGCTCTCCAGCGCCATGTTCGCGTTAGGCGTTGCCACCAGTTGGCGCCAGATGCGAAAGGCCGGAACACGGCCGCTGTTGCTCGCCGCGGCGATCTTTGCCGGCCTGGTGTCCGGCGGTTGGGTGATTACGCGGCTGCTGGTGTAACGGCCAAGAAGGCCCGCGCGACTACCGCGCCGCGGGGTACGACTTCCTGGCGTAATTTTGCGTGGGCCGGCCCTACGGTAGCCTGAGTTGGCGCTGGATTTCGCCCGTCACCTGGGCTTCGCTTTCGCCCACGAACATATTCACTTCGCTGCGAATGCCGAACTTGGGAAGATACACGCCCGGCTCGATCGAAAAACACGTCCAGGGAATCACGCGCCGGTCGTCGTGGTTTTCCAGGTTATCCATGTTGGCGCCGTTGCCGTGCACTTCGGTGCCGATGGAATGGCCGGTGCGGTGGGTGAAGTATTCGCCGAAACCGGCTTTGCGAATCACCCCGCGCGCCGCATCGTCTACCTGGTAGCCCTGTAGCGGCTGGCCCGCGCCTACGGCGCTCTTCACGCGTTCGATCGCGGCATCTCGCGCGCCGGTTACCACCTCGAACACGTTCTGAATTTCCTCGAGCGGATTCTCGCCCAGAAAGTGCGTCCAGGTGATGTCGTAGTACACGGCATCCGGATGGTCCAGCTTGGCCCACATATCGATCAGCAGCAGATCGCCGCGCTGAATGGGCTGGCTCAGATCTTCGGTGGGCTCGTAGTGCGGGTTGGAGGCGTTGGCATTCACTCCCACAATGGGGCCGTGATCGGTGACCAGGCGGGACGCGTCGAATCCGTCGCGAATGAATTTCTTGACCTCGACTTCCTGGATGGCCGCGCCGTTGGCGGTCCGCTCGCGAACCAGGGCGAAAGCCGCCGCGCGCACCCGGTCCACCCGCCGTCCCGCTTCCAGGTGGCTTTCGAGTTGCGCCGCGCTCCAGCGTGCCTCAAAGGACTGAATCAGCTCGGCCGAGCTCGCCACGTCCACGCCCACGCTCCGAACCAGCTCCACCGTTCCCGCGTCCACCATCGCCACGTACGGTATGGCGCACTTGGGCGAATACTGCATGGCCACGCGCTTCAGCCCGTGCGTGATCTTGGCCAGTCCGGCCAACTGCTCTTCCCAGCTCGAATACAGCGTCTTTTCGCCGGGCAGCGGGTCGAGCATATTCGCTTCGATCCGGTGCGCCAGCCCGCGCGGCTCGCCTTCGGCCGGCACCAGGTAATACCAGCGCCGCGTCGGCGTGCGCGGCACGGTAAGGTGCAACACGCGATACGCCAGAGGGTCGCGAAAATGATGATCGAAGAACAGCCAGCCGTCGAGCCGCTGTTCGCGCAATTCCTGTTGCAGCCGGGCGAGGTCCATATCGCCCTCTATGGTAGCCGATGGCCGTGGAAGGTGGACCGGGCGTCTTCGCCGGGCGGGAGCTGCCGTCACGACTCCCGCCACGGCTCTGGGACACAACCCCGCGCGCTATGATGACAGTCACGCTCCATGTCTAACGCCTCTCCCTCAAGCCG
>JBKQVG010000424.1:0-5959 GCA_052325345.1 Bryobacteraceae bacterium | reverse complement strand
CTTTTCGTGGAGCGGACTCTCAGTCTGCCACGCCGGGACTCCTCCCGGCGCTTGTCTCGCTCAACACACGATGCTTCCCCGCGAAGCGGCTCTGCTGCTCTGTGGGGCAGCTACTCCACTCTTATGTAGCGCGCCCCGTCCGCCATCGCTCACCCGAGCCCGTCTTCAGTCCCACTTCTTCAGCTCCGGCCACAACTCCGCGAGTGGCCGCTTGATGCCCTGGCAGTAATAAACGTCGAAGTGATTGTACGGCATGGAATAGGGATCCTCAACGCGGGCCACTTTTTCCACGCTGGCGAAAAGCTGTTCCAGCCGCGCGCGCCGGTCGCCCATCACGATCATGCTGTCGCCGGAATAGCCGCGGGGGCCCCAGAGGAAATAACTCTGATGGCCGCTGATGGCGGGAGGCAGCCCGTAGCGCGGTCCGAAGAGATCGATGGCGCCGGCATCCCCATAGGTCTGGGCGAAAATCGCCGTGTTGTGCCGGACTCCCACCGGCAGGCTGTTGTAAACCCCGGCCACCGTCGCCGCCATCTCCGGCCATCCGAATTGATCGGCGAAGATTTGCGGCAGCGGTCCAAGTTTGTGGTTTTCGATCCTCGGCTGCCCCAGGCCAATCGTCCGCGTGTAGCGAATGTAGGTTTCCGGCGGCAAAACCGGAATCGCCAGCGGCGCCAGCAGCACACCGCCGGCCAGCATCAGCACCGGGTACGCCGCCTTTGCCCAACTCAAGCCGGGCCGCGCCAGCCACGTCTCCCACGCTACCCCACCCGCCGCGATCAGCAGCGGGAATGCCGGCCAGAGATAGTAAATCCGCGGACTCAGCGCGACAATCACCAGCGCCGTGAACAGCCACGCCCAACCGAGCGCCCGAAACCGCCTGCCGGGTTTCGCGAAGAAGTAAAACCACAGCCCCGCCAGCCAAATCGGTACCGAAAGAGGCAGCATGAGGAGCGCCTCCTGCCCGAAGAAGGCCAGCGGCCCCAGCCGTACGTCGCGCCCGCTGCTCCGGATATTGGCCTCGATCTCCAGAAACGGAAAATGGTGGTCGATGTTCCAGAGCAGGTTGGGCAGAAAAATCAGCGCCGCAATCGCGCCGCCTACCCACAGCCGGCGCGACGCCAACACCCGCCGCTCCGGAGTAAGAAGCAATCCCAGCACCACGGCTGCGCCGAAGATCAGCATCGAGTGCTTGTTTTCCAGCCCCACCCCGGCCAGCGCGCCGAACCAGATCCAGGGCTTGCGCCGGCCCGTTCTTATCATGCGCAACACGCACCACGCGCACCCCATCCAGAACAGCGGTTCGAAGGCGTTCATGGTGAGCAGATTGTCCATGGCGAGAAAGCCCGGAGCGACCACCACCGCCAGAGCCGCCAGAAACTGTGCGAAAGCGCCACCGCCCAGTTCCCATGCCAGCACCGCCGTCAGCACCACCAGCGCAGCCCCGGCCAGCGCGGGAAGCAGACGAATCGCCGGCAGCGAATCGCCCAACACGTGCCGCACCACCCATGCCACCGCCGCTATCAGCGGCGGCTGATCCACGTAGCCCCACGCCAGATGATGGCTGCAGGCCAGGTAGTACAACTCGTCCACGAAATATCCGTAGTAGCGGCCCGCATATAAATGGATGGCCAGCTTGAGCAACGCTAGCGCGCCCACGGGCAGGATGGCGAATCGGACCGGTGAAGTATTCGTCATGGTGTTTTCGAAAGCAGCGGCTCCAGTCGCTGGCGCACGGTTTCCGCCACCAGCCGCGCTCCGCGCGCGTTGGGGTGCAGCCCGTCCCGCTGCATCAGGTCGCTATGCCCGGCCACGCCCGCCAGCAGGAACGGAATCAGCGGCGTCCTATATTTTGCGGCAAGGCGAGGGAAAATGGCATCGAATTTCGCCAGGTAGGCCGGTCCGTAATTGGGCGGCAGCGTAATCCCGGCCAGCACCACGCGCACGCCGGCGCCCTTTAGCGCTTCCACCACCTGCGCCAGGTTGTGTTCGGTGATGTCTACCGGCTGCCCGCGCAGCCCATCGTTGGCGCCGAATTCCAGCACCACGACGCGCGGCTTTTCCGCCAGCGCCTGGCCCAGGCGCGCCAGCCCGTCCTGCGAAGTGTCGCCGCTCACACCCAGGTTCACCACCCGGTAACCGTAGCCCCGCCGGTCCAGTTCCCGCTGCAACACGTCCGGATAGCTCTGGCCCGGGTCGAGCCCGAAGCCCGCCGTCAGGCTGTCGCCGAAACACGCGATGGCGGGGCGGTTGTCCGGCGTAGCGGGCGCCGCGGCCGCTGGTGGCGGTTCGAAGGTTTGCCGCGGCGGTGGCGTGCTTTTCTGGCCGCAGCCGCTCGCCAGCAGCAACCACGCCGCGGTAAGCAGGGCCTTTCTCATCTGAATGCCATAATAAAGGTTTGATCCAGGTTACCGCTCTCACCAAGTCCATCGACACCGGCAGCCATCGCGTCGAAATCCTCAAGGGCATCGATCTTGCGATCAAACGCGGCGAATCGGTAGCCGTCATGGGACCTTCCGGCAGCGGCAAGAGCACGCTTCTTGGATTGCTCGCGGGCCTGGATTCGCCCACCTCCGGCCGCATCCTTCTCGATGGCGAAGACATCACCGAACTGAACGAAGACCGCATGGCCCTGCTGCGCGGGCGCAAGATCGGTTTCGTGTTTCAGTCCTACCATCTGATCCCCGCCCTGACCGCCGAAGAGAACGTGCTGCTGCCCATGGACTTGGCCGGCGGCGTTCCTGGCGCCCGTGCCCGCGCCCGCGAGCTGCTCGACCGCGTCGGCCTGGCCGGCCGCTTCGACCATTATCCCGTGCAACTTTCCGGCGGCGAGCAGCAGCGCGTGGCCCTGGCCCGCGCCTTCGCCCTGCGCCCGCCCATCCTGCTGGCCGATGAGCCCACCGGCAACCTGGATTCGGCCACCGGCCAGGTGGTGCTCGATCTGCTTGGCAGTCTCAACCGCCAAGAGGGCGCCACCATGGTGCTGGTGACTCACGAGCAACCCCTGGCCGCCAGCATGGGCCGCATTATCACCCTGCGCGACGGCCGCATCGTATGACAACTCGTGGGGCAGACCATCGTTTTCCGTGGTCTGCCTGGAACAGGAAGCTGGCATGGGCTTGAGTTTCGCCGCCGCCCTCCGCATCGCCCTCGCCGAGCTTCGCGCCGCCCGCGGCCGGTTCCTGTTCGTCGTGCTGGCCGTCTCCATTGGCGTAGGCGCTCTCACCGGCGTGCGCGGCTTCAGCCTGGCCTTTCGCCACATGCTGCTCGGCCAAGCCCGCACCCTCATGGCCGGCGACATGACCCTGCGCGTTTTCGGCCTGCCCTCGCCCGAACAGGACGCCGTTCTCCGCTCGCTCGATTCCCGCCGCGTCAGGCGCACCCTCATCACCGAGACCGTCACCATGGCCTCCATCGGCGAGTCCGGCAATCCCGTCCTGGTATCGCTCAAGGCCGTCGACCCTGCCGTCTATCCCTTCTACGGGGCGGTCGAGCTCGATCCGCCCCAACCGCTTTCGCGCGCTCTCACCCGCGACACCGTGGCCGTCTCCGACGATTTGCTGCTGCGCCTGGGCGCTCGCCGCGGCGAGCTGTTGCGCGTCGGCGGCGAGGACTTCCGCATCGCCGCCACCCTGGTCTCCGAGCCCGACCGCATGACCGGCACTCTCAACGTCGGCCCGCGCCTCATGATGACCCGCCAGGGCCTGGACCGCACCGGCCTCATCAGCCTCGGCAGCCGCGCTTCCGAGCGCTATCTCTTGCGCCTGCCTTCCACCAGCTCGCCCGACGTGGCCCAAGTGCGCGCCGTTCTCAAGCGCAGTTTTCCCGAAGCCACCATCGCCGATTACCGCGAAACGCATCCCATCATCACCCGCGGGCTGGACCGCGCCACCACCTTCCTCAGCCTGATCGGCTTGATCGCCCTCATCCTCGGCGCCATGGGCGTGGCCAGCGCCATCGACGGCCACATCGAGCAGAAACTCGATTCCATCGCCGTCATGAAGTCCATCGGCGCCCGCTCCTCGCAGGTGATCCGCATCTATGCCACCCAAACCTTGCTGCTGGGGCTGGCCGGCGGCGTTTTGGGCGCGCTTGAAGGCATCGGGGTGGCGGCCGCGTTTCCCGGAATGCTCGCCCGCTATTTCCACATCGGCCTGACTGCCTTCTGGAGCCCCTGGCCGGCGGCGCAGGGTATCGCCATCGCCTGCCTGATGACGCTGCTGTTCACCGTGACGCCCCTGCTGGGCATTCGCGATATTCGCCCGGCGCTGGTCTTCCGCCGAAACGTGGCCGCGCCCCCGCCCTCGCGCGCCCCCGCCGTCTGGATCTCCCGCGCCCTCATTCTGCTCGGCGCCGGCGCGGTAGCCGGCACGCTTGCCCAAGGCGGCTGGCGCGACGTGCTCCGCACGGCCGGGTTCTTCGCCATCGCTCTCGCGCTCGCTCTTGCTCTGCTGGCAGCCACGGCATGGCTGCTACTCTACGGCCTGAAGCGCATCGAGCGCCGCCTCGCGGTCGTTTTGCCTTCTACCGTGCGCCACGGCGTGGCCAATCTCTATCGCCCCGGCAACCAGGCGCGCGCCGCCGTGATGGCCCTGGGCGTGGGCGTCATGTTCACCTTGGCCGTGTGGCTGATCCAGGATGCCCTGGTGCGCCAGATCCACGGCTCGGCCCCTCCCGGAACCGCCAACGTTTTTTTCCTCGATATCCCGCGAGACCGGCGCCAGGCCGTCGCCGGCCTCGTCGCCGCCCAGCCCGGCGTGGCCGCGCCGCCCGAGATTGCCTCTTCAGTAGCAGCCCGCATCGTCGCCATCGGCGGAGTGCCCATCGAAAACCGCCCCTTGCGCGATTTCGAGCGCCGATTCCTGCGCACCCGCTCCGTCACCGAGGCCGGCGAAAAGCCGCCGGACACGGACGTACTCGAAGGCGCCTGGTGGAGTTCCAACTTGCCGGCCGCCTCCCCGCAAGTCTGCGCCAACGAAGAGACCGCGCGCATTCTC
Organism: Bryobacteraceae bacterium; assembly: GCA_052325345.1. GTDB lineage: Bacteria > Acidobacteriota > Terriglobia > Bryobacterales > Bryobacteraceae > JBEKYD01. Next base: position 962 of record JBKQVG010000424.1, on the reverse strand, counting down.
CATCTCCATCCCGGCTCGGTCGTCGATTGGGACATCTGGCGGCACGCCGTGCGCACCACCGTGGCCTGCGTCGAGCGCGCCGAATCGCTGCGCATGACCGCGCGTTTCGAGTTCCTCTTCAGCCCCGGAACGCTGGCCGGAATGCCCGCCGTGCTCTACGGCTCGGCGCGCGTGCGGCCGGCCGGCGTTGCCGCCCTCGAGCGCGTCATGTTCCGGCGCTTCCCCACCGTGACCGTGGTCAACGTGGCCGACGTGATGGCCATCGTCGAAGACGTGATCGATCGCATCGCCCTGGTGATTCGTTTCATTTCCGCCTTTACCGTGCTGGCCGGAATCGCGATGGTGGCGTCGAGCGTGGCCGGCACGCGCTTCCGCCGCATGCGCGAAGTGGCGGTCTTGAAAACCCTGGGCGCTACCCGCGGCCGCATCGCGCAGATCTTTTCGGTGGAATTTTTCGCTCTCGGCGCAACCGCCGGCCTGGCGGGCAGCCTGCTGGCCTCCGCCTTCGCCGCCTTCGCCCTGCGGCGTATGCTCGATATTCAGTTCCACTTCGACTGGAAGGCTACCCTCATCGCCACCGCCGCCGCGGCCATCCTAGCCGTAGCCGCCGGCTGGATCGCCAGCTTCCGCGTGCTGGGGCGAAAGCCGCTCGAAGTCCTGCGCGACGAGTAGCGCCGCTCGGGGTTTTCGCCTTAGGCTCGCCGAAATCGCGCCGGTAGCTTTCGGAACGACAGCTAAAGTTTCGAGCAATGCGGCCGATAAGCCGAGACGAGCGCCCACGCGCGGGCGTATTTCATCACGGCCGACGATTCCTTCCGGGATGAGGTCCGCCGGGATCTCGCCAGGTTCGACAAAGCCCTGGGGCGCCTCGCCAGCCTGGTTGCCGACAACCCGCGGCAGACCTGGGTGCCGACGCGATTCGTCTGCAAAGAGGCTTGAATCCGAGCGTATGCGTGCGCAAG
>JBKQVG010000423.1:0-5230 GCA_052325345.1 Bryobacteraceae bacterium | reverse complement strand
CGCCCAACCCGCTGCTCACCACCATGCGCCATTTCCGGCACGAGTTCGAGGACCACATCCGCGCCAAACGTTGCCGCGCCGGCGTCTGCGAAGAGCTGGCGCTTTCGCCCTGCGAGAACAGTTGCCCACTGCACATGAATATTCCGCGCTTCCTGCAGCTCTATAAGGAAGGCCGGATCGACGAGGCCTTCGAAGCCGTGGTGCTGGACAATACGCAGCCCCCCTCCACCGGCCGCGTCTGCCAGCACCCCAGCGACGCGCGCTGCCGGCGGCGCGCCGTCGATAGCGCCATCAACATGCGCGAAGTACACCGCTTCATCGCCGATTCGATCTTCGAGTCCGACCGTTTCGACCAACTGGCCGAGCGCATCCGATCGCGTAAACTGCCGCCGACCGAGCGAAAAATCGCCGTCGTGGGCGCCGGCCCGACCGGCCTCACCGCCGCCTTCTACCTGGCCTTGCTCGGCCACCAGGTGACGATTTACGAATCCCATCCCGAGCCGGGCGGCATGCTGCGCTATGCCATTCCCGAATACCGCCTGTCCAAGGATGTGGTCCGCCGCGAGGTGGAGTTGATCCAGCGCTTGGGCGTCGAGATCGTAACCGGAGTCTCGGTTGGAACCGACATCCAGTTAAACGACCTGGACAATCGGTACAACGCCGTGTTTCTGGCCATCGGCACCTGGAAAGAGGCTTGGGTGTACCTGGCGGGCACCGAATTGAAGGGCGTCCTGCCGGCGCTGCTGTTCCTGGAATCGGTAGCCAAGGACGAGTCCACCCGCCTGGGGCAGAAAGTGGCGGTTGTCGGCGGTGGCAACGCGGCCATCGATTCGGCCCGTACCTCGCGCCGCATGGGGTCCGACGTAACCGTCATTTACCGCCGCGAGCGGAAGGATATGCCCGCCATCCGCGAAGAAACCGACGCCGCCGAAGAAGAGGGCGTGCGCTTCCTGTTCCTGGCCACGCCGCACCGCATCGTGGGTGACGAGCAGGGCAACGTGAAGGCCATCGAAGTGGTCCGCACCACGCTGGGCGAGTTCGATGCCTCCGGGCGGCGCCGGCCGATTCCCACCGAAGAAATCCGCCGCCTCGAATGCGACACCGTCATCCTGGCCGTCGGCGAGGCGGTGGACCGCGATTTCGCCCGCGCCTCCGGCTTGCGCATCCGCGAGAACGGCACCGTCGAAGTGGACCGCTATACGCTCGAAACCAGTCGCAGCAAGTTCTATGCCGGCGGCGATCTCATCTCCGGAGCCGCCAACGTCTCCAATGCCATGGGTTACGGCAAGAAGGCCGCGCGCATGATCGATGCGCGCGTCATGGGACCCGGGCGATGGGAACGCATCGACCCGCAATTGCCGTACTCGAACGAGATTCCCGAAGAGCCCGTGCCGGGTCCCCGCCATTACGCCCACGAATTGCCCGCGGCCGAGCGCGTGGAAAACTTCAACGAAGCGGTTGTAGGGATCACGGCCGAAGAGGCGCTGGAGGAAGCGGCGCGCTGTCTGCGCTGCGACATCCGCGACCATCACCGCTAGGAGACACCCCCATGCCTGACAAGATTTCCGTACGGATCGACGGCGAGTACGTGGCGGCCACCGAGGGCCAGACCATCCTCGAGGTTGCCCGCGCCGGCGGCAAATTCATTCCCACTCTCTGCTGGCTCGAAAACCTCTCGCCGGTGGGCGGCTGCCGCTTGTGCATCGTGGAGGTGTCGGGCGTGGGCCGCTTGCTGCCGGCCTGCACCACGCCGGCGCTGGACGGCATGAGCGTCACCACCAATTCCGAAAAATTGACCCAATACCGCCGCATGGCGCTCGAATTTCTGTTCTCCGAGCGCAACCATCAGTGCGCCGTCTGTGTCTCGAATAATCACTGCGAGCTGCAAACCTTGGCACAGCGACTGGGCGTCACCTGGGTGCGCTATCCGTACTCCTTTCCCAAGATGCCGGTCGACGCTTCCCACGAGCGCTACGTGCTCGACCACAACCGCTGCATTCTGTGTACGCGCTGCGTACGCGTGTGCGCCGAAGTGGAAGGAGCGCGCGTGTGGGACGTGAGCGGGCGCGGCATCCACTCCATGATCGTTTCCGACATGAACCGGCCCTGGGGCGAGTCGCGAACCTGCACCAGTTGCGCCAAGTGCGTCGAGGTGTGCCCCACCGGCGCGATGGCCGAAAAAGGCTTCGGCGTGGAGGAAATGGTCAAGCACGACCGTAACGTCAGGCGCCTGGCCGGCAGGCGCGGAGGTCGCGTATGAAAAAAGTGCGGCTGGCAACCGTGTGGCTCGATGGCTGTTCCGGCTGCCATATGTCCGCCCTGGACATCGACGAGGCGATTCTGAACGTGGCCCGGCGCGCCGAGGTGGTCTACGGACCGCTGGTCGACGCCCAGGAGTTTCCCAAGCAGGTCGACGTGACCCTGGTCGAAGGCGGCGTCAGTTCGCAGGAGGACCTGGAAAAGATCCGCGCCATCCGCCAGCGCAGCCGCCTGGTCGTCTCGCTGGGCGATTGCGCCGTGGCGGGAAATATCGCCGCCATGCGCAACCAGATACCGGCGCGCAAGCTGCTGGAACGGATCTACGTGGAAGGCGCGCAGGCCAACCGCGTGGTTCCCAGCGACGGAGTGCCTGCCTTGCTGCGGCACGCCGTACCGGTTCACGAGTTCGTCAAAGTGGACCTGCACGTGCCCGGCTGCCCGCCCACGGCAAAAGCCATCGCCTTCGTGCTCAACGAGCTGCTCGATGGGCGCGTGCCGGACCTGCGCTCGAAAGTGAAGTTTGGATAGCCGGGAGCGGCCATGCGGAAGATCACCATCAATCCCGTCACGCGCATCGAGGGACACGCCAAGATCGATATCTACCTCGATGACAAGGGAAGCGTCGCCGATACGCACTTGCACGTCACCCAGGTTCGCGGATTCGAAAAGTTTGTCGAGGGCCGCCCGTTCTACGAGATGCCCTCGATCACCGCGCGCATCTGCGGCATCTGCCCGGTCAGCCACTTGCTGGCCTCGGCCAAAGCCTGCGACGCGATCATGGCGGTGACGCCGCCCGAGGCCGGCGTCAAGCTGCGGGAACTCGTCCATTGCGCGCAGATGGTGCAGTCGCACGCGCTGAGCTTCTTCTATCTGTCCGCTCCCGACCTGCTGCTGGGCTTCGACTCCGATCCCGCCCGCCGCAACGTGTTCGGATTGATCGATGCCGACCCGCAGACGGCGCGCGCCGGCGTAGCGCTGCGCAAATTCGGGCAGGACGCCATCGAAGCCCTGGCCCAGGAGCGGATCCATTCGTCGTGGATCGTGGCCGGCGGGGTCAACGCGCCGCTCGCTGCGGCGGCGCGCGACCGGATACTGGCCGGCTTGCCGGAAGCGCGCGCCCTCGCCAGCGCCACGCTGCAACAGTTCGAGGGGCTGCTCGACCGGTTCGCCGAGGAGATTGCGCACTTCGGCTCCGCCGCGACCATGTATGCCGGATTGGTCGACCGGAGCGGGGCGCTCGACTGGTACAACGGCCTCCTCCAATTCAAAGATGCGGCCGGCGAAACGATCGCCAAAGACATCCCCGCGGCGGGCTATGCCGGCGTCATCGGCGAAGCGTCGCAGCGCGATTCTTACCTCAAATCCCCCTACTACAAGCCGCTGGGCTTTCCCGGCGGCGAATACCGGGTGGGCCCGCTGGCGCGGCTGAACGTGGCGGAAAGGCTTGGCACGCCGCAGGCGGACCACAAACTGGCCGAATTCCGCGCGCGCTTCGGGCCGGTGGTTCACGGCTCGTTCCACTATCACTACGCCCGCTTGATCGAGCTGGTTCACGCCCTCGAAAAGATGGAGCTGCTGCTGGCGGATGCCGCCATTCTCGATCCGCACGTGCGCTCGCACGCGGCCGTCAACCGCCAGGAAGGGGTGGGCATGATCGAAGCCCCGCGCGGCGTGCTGATCCATCACTACAAGGTGGGCGACAAAGGCGCCATCCGCTGGGTGAACCTGATCGTCGCTACCGGCCACAACAGCCTGGCCATGAATCGCAGCGTGGCCGAGGTGGCCCGCCATTTCGTCCACGGCGCCGAAATCGAAGAGGGCATGCTGAACCGGGTATCGGCGGTGGTGCGCGCCTACGACCCCTGCCTGAGCTGCTCCACCCACGCGGATGGCACGCTCGACCTGGAAGTGGCGCTCATCGGCCCCGACGGCGGCGTGCTCGACCGCCGCCCGCGTTCAGATCGATAGCTTTTCCACCAGCTCCATCAGCGCTCGCTCCACTGCGGGAGTGAGACGCTCGCCGTAGGCGAACGATTCTCCGCAGATCGAATAGAGCACGCCGGCAGGGCTGGCTCCATACAGCGCAGCCGCGCCCGCCAGCAAAGCCTCCGGAGTCATCCGGTGGGTGAATGCGGTGCCTGCCGGCGACGCCGCCAGCGCACGCTGCCTGATCTCGCCGGGCCGCCCCTCCGCCGCGGCGTCGACAAAGATCACCCGCTGCGTCCTCGCGATCGGCTCGACAAGCTCCGGTGTTAACTGCGGGACGGCAAGAATTTGAACGCCGGAGTCGACGCTTCGCTCACGCAGCAGTTCCGCCGCGTGAACCCCCGCGCCATCGTCGCTACGAAGCCGATTGCCATAACCGATGATGAGCGTGGCGCAGGCTGTCAAGCCTGCAGAGCCGAGAGTCGTCTCGGCTTTTCCCGCCGGGCTGAATGCCTGCCGATCTTCAGTGTTTGCCATTAGGGACCTGCCAGGAAATAACCACTCCAATCGGGAACCGCTCACTTAGAAACCGTGAAATAAATACATTCCAGCCACAGATAAACACAGATGAACGCAGATAAAGCCTCTGTTTTCCTTATCCGCGTTTATCTCTGTTCATCTGTGGCTATATTTCTTCACAGCTCCTTACGGTCGCGGCTCCGACTCGCGGCATTTGGTACAGCCTGCGCCACGGTGTCCTACTTCAGCTCCACCAGGTTTTCCGCCGCCGTTCCGTTCACCACGCTGGCGGCATCCTCGGCGGTGAACGTTTCCACCTTGGCCGAAATGTTCATGGAGCAAAACTTCGGCCCGCACATGGAACAGAAGTGCGCGTCCTTGAAACCTTCTTCGGGCAGGGTTTCGTCGTGCATGGCGCGCGCCGTTTCCGGATCGAGCGAAAGATCGAACTGGCGGTTCCAGTCGAAGGTGTAGCGGGCGCGCGAAAGCGCGTCGTCGCGGTCGCGGGCGCCGGGCCGGTGACGGG
>JBKQVG010000422.1:0-3881 GCA_052325345.1 Bryobacteraceae bacterium | reverse complement strand
TGTCGAGCCACGTTGCCGCCTATTACACGATCTCAGCGGCCAGCATTCCCCTGGTTGACCTTCCTCCGGACGAAACCAAGCGTTTGCCCCGTTATCCCACGGTGCCAGCCGTCCGCATTGGACGGCTGGCCGTGGACAGGAGGTTCCAGGGACGCGGCCTGGGTGCGGCGCTGTTGGCTGACGCCGCCGCCCGCGCTTTGAGGGCCGACGCAGCCGCGTTCACGCTTCTGGTCGATGCCAAAAACGATCCAGCCGTTGCTTTCTATCGGCGCTACGGATTTCGTGTCCTTGCCACCCGGCCGCGAATATTGTTCCTTCCTCTGGCAACCGCCCGCAAGGTTTTCCGTCAAGAAAACCCTCGCTGATGCAACTCCGTCGACACCATGGAAAACGTGGGGACAAACCTAACCGCCAAGCTATGGCGCGGAAGGTGAGGCCTCGGCGGGGAAAACCGGAGTGGGAAAACCGGGGACATCCATGATAAGGATTTGTCAAGGAAAAAAACACTTCTCCCTGCACTTGACGGCCGAGTTTTCCGAAGCGCTGGTTTGGGGCTGACGAATAAGGCCACGACTTGTCGTTTGCGACCCGTTACGAGTTGGGTCAACGTGTCCCGCGCGGTGGTCTGCGCGGAGCCAGCGGGACCAGACATCCATTTGCGGGAACGGATGGGAGCCGTCCACGAAGATTGAGTTTGAGTGAACCGGCCGGCCTCGAAACAGACGATGTGGCCCATGAGGAGGTAAGCCTCCTTGGGGCAGTCCCCAGGAAGGCGAGGAACGGCCGGTGAGTCGCTGGCAAATCGTCGCTGTATGGCACACCCATTCCCGCTGGTGAGCTTGGAGCTTTTTCTTACGCCACTTTCTGTGCCTCCGTTGCGGTTGTCGGGGTGGTGCGGAGCTGGAACCGCTGGCCGGATTTGTCCACCGCCAACAGATACGCCACCAGCTTGCGCGCCACCTCCAGCGTGGCCCGGCTGCAATGCCGGTGCTGCAACTCCCGCTCGTGTACCGCCGCCAGTTGCGGATTCCACCGCGGCGGCAGTTTCGCGGCCTCCACTTGCACGGTTTGCAAATGGGCGTTGCGCTGTTTCGAGATCGGTCCCCGCTGCTGCTTGTCGGCCGACTCCACCAGTTCCGACGTCAGCCCGCAGTAGCTCACCGCGTCGTCGATCGAGGGGAACCGCCGCGGATCGCAGATTTCCAGCGCCCACGTCAGCGCCGTCACTTCGCCCACCCCGCGGATGCTGCGCAGCAACTCCACCCGGTTCCGCAGCAGGGGTTCTTTTTGCAGCCGCTCGAGCAATTGCCGCTGCACGCCTTCGAACATGTCCAGGGCTCCGCGGCTGAGCCGTAGCAGGTCTTTCACCGACTCCGGCACTTCCTCCAACTGGTCCAGCAGCTCGCTGAAAAGAATTTGTGCAGGTTAAAGACGGGCTTTTCGTATTCGAGGATCTCCGGCGACATGTCGGAAGCCCCCCCAGGCGCGGCCCCCGCACCGGTCAGGAAGGCAGTTCCAGCGGCAGCTCTGAAAAAATCACGACGATTCATAAATTGTCCTTCACTCGGATTGTCGCACCCGGCGCACACATTCGTCACGGAAGCGCCGTGGCGGGCCCGTTCAGAACAGGAACTTCGCCGCCAGCTGCAAAATCCGCGGGCTTACGTCGCTTTGAATCTTACCGAAACTCGATGAGCTGAGCGTGGCCACGGGGTTGCTGAAATTGACGTTATTCAGCAGGTTGAAGAACTCGAAGCGCAATTGGAAGATCTTGTGTTCCCGAATTTGGAAAGATCGGGTCACATTGGCGTCTATATTGAAGAAACCGGGCCCTATCAGACTGTTGTTTCCGGCATCGCCAAATGTGCCCAACGAATTCGCCACGAACGAGGAAGGGTTTATCCAAAGCAAGGAACTCAGGTTCCTGACATATGGATTGCCCACCACGTTCGGGCGGTCCAGGCCAACGCCTGTCCGCAAATCATCTACTCCCGTAAGCGGGTTGAACGGGAACCCCGAGTGGACCGTAACCAGCGCTCCCAACTGCCAATGGTCCAGCAGTTGGTCCGCCACGCGGTTCGAGAACTTGGGTGTCTCAAACACCAGCGAGTTATTGAAATTATGGCGCAGGTCCGTGTCGCATCGGCTATAGTCCAGATTGCGGTTGTAAGGGTCCTGGTACTGTGTCGAACCCAGGCTGTTGCGGTTGCCGTAGGTTTCTGAGTCTTGCAGACAATGCGACCAGGTGTAGACGGACAATATCGTAAAGTGGTGGCTGAAACGATGTTGAGCGGAAATCCGGAGGGAATTGTAGGTGGTGTTGACGCCATCGTCGGCGAGAGTGATATTTGAATACAAAGCCCCTTGGACCGGGTTCAGCAGGGTTAGCGTCCGTCGAGATTGCGTGTTGGCTACTGTTGAATTCCCGGGAATATAGACTGCGGGATTCTCTTCGATGGACGTCCGCAAGTGGGTCGCTTTGCTTCCGAGATACGCCGCCGTCACCAACCAATTACCCGCTAGTTGCCGTTCATAACTCAGATCCCATTGCTGCTGATACATATGATGGAGATTTAAGGGAAAGCTGATGTACTGTCCGGCGGCGGGGAAGGCGGCAGTCATCGTGGGCGGGTAGGGGAGTGGAAACGGATTTCCGCCCGAATAGGTTGAATACGGGTTGGTCAAGCCGCCGGCTGGCAGGGTTAGAGAAAGCGCGTTGCCCCATGGCGCCGAGGCGCCAAAGTCCCTAGCGGTGAAGGTCTCGGGCTCATCGAAGAAAATTCCATAAGAGCCGCGAAGACTCTGGGCTCCTTTTCCCGATGGGTCCCACGCAAATCCCACCCTGGGCGCAAAGCCGAGCCAGTTGCCATTGGCATACGAGGGGGGGATGCCGGGATCGCCATGAAACAGGAGGCCGGCCGGCGAGTTCGAATACACGCTCGATTTCTGTCCGGCAAGGAACGCGGGCAGGGAAAAGTGCGATCCGCGATCGAGGATGTCGTGTTCCGGAAGCGACGGCTCCCAGCGGACTCCGGCATGCACGGTGAACCCTTTGGCCAACCGGATGTCGTCTTGCACATACGCTCCCCAGTATTTCTGCCGCAATCCGATTTGAAACGGACTTCCCTGCTGGACGCTGTTCGCGCTGCCGAGCAGGAAGTCGGCCAGTGCGTCATTGGTCGACGCCCCGGTGAAGCTGAACACACCGTTGGCAAGATTGATATTGATTTCATCCATCTGCATGGCGATGTATTCCAGACCGAAGATGACGTGGTGACGGCCGCGAATGACGTCGATATCGTCAGCAAGCTGAAATGTGTTGCGCGCGAAGGTGGCCGGGGCATTGGAGCCGCCGCCAACCGTGAATTTGCTGGAAACCGACAAATCGATGAAATTGGGATTGGGGTTGAAAATATTCGAGCCCAGTTTTTGGAGCGATGGCGTTTGCCCCGAGATCGCGCGGTTGTTGACCAGGCGGTTGTAGGTAAAGTGGAAGGAGTTGACAAATGCCGCCGTGGCGTACTGGTCCGCGGCGACCGCCGACGTAGCGCGTTCCTCCAGGCCCGACCGCGTAGTGGTGAGAATGTTGTTGGTATAGTACGGCGGATTATCGTAATCGGCGATGAACAAGCGCCCGTAGACCGTATTCTTCCCTTCGGCGCTCTCCAAGAATGACCCACCCGTATTCTCCGAAAGTGACCCAGGCGTTCTGACCTGACTCCACCCGGCGCGCCTGCGCGTGATGACAACGATTGATCATCACGATGCCAGAGGCCCGGAAGAGACCATGCACAATCTGCCGCCGGTGGTTCCGGCCGGGTCCGCGAGCAGGAGACCGGCAACGGGCCTGCGACGCGCCGGAATGCCAGGCGGCCCGCCGG
>JBKQVG010000421.1:0-3734 GCA_052325345.1 Bryobacteraceae bacterium | reverse complement strand
CGGCGAGTAGCTTCTTAAGTTGCGTTTTCTCGCGGCTGCTGGAGGAGCCGGTCAGCAGCAGCGTGACGTAGCCCAACTTGGAGAGAATCTGTTTGAAGTAGACGGCGTGCTGCGCGGCCAGGATCTCGGTGGGCGCCAGCACCGCCACCTGGTAGCCGTTTTCGATGGCGATCACCGCCGCTTCCGCCGCCACGATGGTTTTGCCGCTGCCCACGTCGCCCTGTAGCAGCCGGTTCATCGGCCTCGGCTGCTTCATGTCGTTGGCGATTTCCTGGATCACCCGCCTTTGCGCGCCGGTCGGCTTGAACGGCAGCATGCTTTTGATGCGCTCGCGCACGCGGTCGTCGAGGGTGAAGGCAATTCCCGGCAGCGCGCGCGCCTTGGCGCGTTTCAGCGCCACCCCGCATTCCAGCCAGAAGAACTCTTCGAAGATCAGGCGAAACTGCGCCGGCGAGCGAAAGTTGTTGAGCAGGCGCAGGTCGCTGTCGGCCGGCGGGAAATGCGCCTGGCGAATGGCCGTCCAGCGGTCGGGCAGCTTGAGCCGCTGCAGCAGAAAGCGCGGCAGCGGATCGTCCAGCGGCTCCATCGCCGCCAGCACCCGGTGCACCAAGGCGCGCAGAAAGCGCGTGGTGAGCTTGCCGGCGCCTTCATAGATCGGCACCACCCGGCCCACGTGCAGCGCGGCTTCCCCTTCTTCGCCATCCTCGGAAAGGATCTCGAATTCCGGATGCAGCATTTGCAGCTCTCCGGTGTAGCTGTCGAATTCCACCTTGCCGAACAGCGCCACCCGCAACCCGTCGCTCAGCACTTTGGCCAGATAATCGCCGTGGAACCATTTGCCCACCAGGATGGCGCGCGAAGCGTCGGAAAACCGCGCCTCGAACAGCCCCAGCTTGCGCCGCTTGAACCCAGAGGCCATCGACGATCGCACTTCCGCCATTACCGTCGCCATTTCGCCCGGCGCCAGTTGCGCGATGGTCTTGACGTTGCCGCGATCCTCGTAGCGAAAGGGAACGTAGCCAAGCAGGTCTTCGACGAGGGTGAGACCCTTGGCTTCGAGCATGGCCCCGCGGGCCGGCCCGACGCCTTTCAAATAAGTGAGCGGGGTGGAAAGATCCATGCGGGGGCTATCGGTCCAAGAGTACAAACTTCCATCCGCTAGCGTAGCGTCCCGGAGGCAATTGGGCAACTCTCGCGTGTCTACACAACCGCCGACGGCTCGTCAACCGGCTCGGGAACCTCGAACCGGGAGATGATTCGCTTCCATTCGACTTTGGGTTTTTGGAAGTTGACCAGGAGGCACAGCCCGAGGCCCGAAGCGCGCAGATAATTGAGGCATTGCGCGGTGTGCTCATTGGCGAGGCGATCCGCGCATTTCAGCTCAATCACCAGTACATCCTCGACAAGGATGTCAGCAAAGTACTCGCCGACGTTGTAACCCTTGTAAGTCACGGTCAACGGTTCCTGTGCCGCAGCCCGGATGCCGCGAAGCGTGAGCTCCCGGAGCAAGGCACGCTCGTAGACCTTTTCCAGGAACCCGACGCCAAGAGTATTGGAGACCTCAAACACTGCGCCAAGCACGCGCTCGGTCAACGGATCGAGGTACCCGTCTTTATCGGTGTTCATCGGCGTTCATCGGTGGCTAATCTTTAGTTCCGTTGCCGGGTATTCCTCTCAGAACAATAAATAGCCACCGATGAACGCCGATGAACACCGATAAAAGAGAAACATCATTGCCCTACAAGCTGCCCCACACCTTACTGCATCACCACTTCGGCCGTCTGCTCGGGCGCCGGCTGTTTGTGTTTGCACTCGGCGTTGGGGCATTGCCATACCGTGCCGGCTTTCAGCCACTTTTCGATCATATAAGGATTGCCGCACTCGGGGCACTTTTCCGGAACCGGCTTGCCCCACGCCACGAAATTGCAATCGGGCCAGCGGTTGCAGCCGTAGAAAGTCTTACCCCGCTTGGAGCGGCGCTCCACCACTTCGCCCTCGCTGCACTCCGGACATTTTACCCCGATGGTTTTCTGCTTGACGTACTTGCAGGCCGGGTAGTTGCTGCAGGCGGTGAATTCGCCGAAGCGGCCGGATTTCAGCACCAGGTGGTTGCCGCACTGGGGGCACTTTTCGTCCAGCGGCTGGTCGGCTTTCTTTTGCGCGCCGCCGATCGGCTTGGTGGTCTTACAGTCGGGAAAGCCGGTGCAGGCGTAGAAGGTGCCGAAGCGGCCCTTCTTGAGCACCATCGGCCGGCCGCAGTTTTCGCAATACTCCTGGTCGCCCTGTTCGGCCAGGTCCACCTTGTCCACGTCCGGCAGGTCCACCGTCAGCTCGCGCGTATAGGTGCACTCCGGGTAGCCGGTGCAGGCGATGAAGCTGCCATGCTTTCCCCACTTGATCACCAGCGGTTTGCCGCACGTCTCGCAGATCAAGTCGGTTGGCTTTTCCATCCGCTTGATGTCGGTCATGTGCTCTTCGGCGTGCTTGAGGTCCTTGTCGAAGCGCACGTAGAATTCCTGCATCGCCGTGCGCCAGTCGAGCTTGCCTTCCTCGATCTCGTCCAGCTCCTCTTCCATCCGCGCCGTGTACTTTACTTCGAAGATGTCGTCGAAGCTCTCGAGCAGCAGGTCCGTCACCACCATGCCCAGCTCGGTAGGAGTAAAGCGGCCGCCTTCCTTCTTTACGTACTCGCGCTCCTGAATGGTGGAAAGGATGGACGCGTAGGTGGAAGGCCGGCCCACCCCGTCGGCTTCCAGGCGTTTCACCAGGGTCGCCTCGTTGTAGCGCGGCGGCGGCTCGGTGAAATGCTGCTCCGGCCGCAGCGCCTTGAAGCGAAGCCGCTCGCCTTCCACTACCGCCGGCAGGCGGTGTTTCATCTCTTCGTCTTCTTCGTCGGTCTGGTCCTTGCCTTCCTGGTAGACCTTGAGGAAGCCATCGAACTTCAGCACCGAGCCGGTGGCGCGGAAGGTATAATCCACGCCGTTGTTGCCCGTGGCGCTGACGTCGATGGTGGTCTGGTCGTAGAGCGCGGGCAGCATCTGGCACGCCACGAAGCGGTTCCAGATCAGCCGGTAAAGCTTCATTTCGTCTTCGGCCAGGCGCCTTTCCAGCGCCTCCGGCGCATAGGCCATGGAAGTGGGCCGGATCGCCTCGTGGGCGTCCTGGGCGTCCTTCTTGGATTTGTAGAAGTTCGAGCTTTCCGGCAGGTATTGCTTGCCGTAGCGCTCCTCAATGTAATCGCGCACGTCGCGAATCGCGTCGTCCGCGATCCGGGTGGAGTCGGTGCGCATGTAGGTGATCAGACCTACGGTTTCCTTGCCCACCTCCACGCCTTCATACAGCCGCTGCGCCAGCATCATGGTGCGCTTCACGCTGAAGCGAAGCTTGCGGGAAGCCTCCTGCTGCAGGGTGGAGGTGATGAACGGCGCCACCGGGTACCGCTTCTTCTCGCGCGTGGCGACGGATTTGACAACATACGACGCGCCTTCGAGCTGCCTCACCACCTCGGCGGAGGTCTCGCCGGAGCCGATCTCGGCCGCCTGATCCCCGATGCGCGTCAGCCGCGCCGTCAGCACCGGCGGCTTCCTCGCGGCCAGATCGGCGTCGATGGTCCAGTATTCCCTGGGTACGAAGGCGCGGATCTCGCGCTCCCGTTCCACGATCAGCCGCAGCGCCACGGTCTGCACGCGGCCGGCCGATAACCCGCGCCGCACTTTGTCCCACAGCAGCGGCGA
>JBKQVG010000420.1:0-12368 GCA_052325345.1 Bryobacteraceae bacterium | reverse complement strand
CGCAGGCTGCCGATTGCTTGAGACTTGACGGCCGGCGCCCCGAAGGTTCGCCGGGCACGCGCCGGATGCCGGCCGTGGTGGGGGCTGGCCTCTGGGGTACACTAGAAATAGTGGGCGTAATGCAGGGCCAATAGGTTGTGATCCTACCTCCTGTCGATCCAAATCTCGAAACCTCGCGCCTTCCCAAAAAGCCGCCCCTGCGGGACGATTTTCGTTTCGCCGCCGGCAAGATCGCTATTTTTCAGTACGCCACGGTGGTGATCTTCATCTTCCTGCTTTCCGCCTTCTGGCGCCTGCAGGTGCAGAATCCGCAGTTTTACGACGAACGCGCCCTGGCCAACAGTGTCAAGTCGGTCCCAATTCCGGCCCCCCGTGGCCGCATTCTCGATCGCGAAGGCCGCGACATTGTCGATAACCACGCTTCCTTCTCCCTCCGGTTGGCGCGCGAGCTTCTGAAAGAGGAGCATCTCAGGCCGATCGCGCAAGGTCTCGATCTCGACTATGACGACCTCATGGCCCGAGTCCGCCGCTATCGGCATCGCCCCAAATACGAGGCCCTGCCCCTGAAAGAGGAACTGACCCCGCTCGACCTGGCCTTTGTCGATTCGCATCGCGACTTTTTTCCCGAACTCTTCCTGGTCCCTTCCCATCGCCGCGTCTATCCCCAGAACGGCATGCTGGCCCACGTGCTCGGTTACACCGGTGAAATCACCGAAGCGCAACTGGATATGCCGGAGTTCGCCAAGTACGACCAGGGGGCCGTCATCGGCCAGTTCGGCATCGAGGAGCAATATAACGACGTCCTCATGGGCCAGGACGGGCAGCGCCAGGTGATTGTGGATAATACCGGGCAGGTCCGCCAGGAACTCAAGAACAAACCCGCCGTCCCCGGCACCGATCTCAAACTGACCATAGACCTGGATCTGCAATCCGTCGCCGAGCTTTCGCTGGAGGGCCGCAACGGCGCCATCGTGGCGCTGGATCCGCGCAACGGAGAGGTCCTCGCCATGGTGAGCCACCCCGCCTTCGACCCCAACAAGTTCGCCGTGCGCATTCGTGCCGCGGATTGGAAAGAAATCCGCGACAATCCCGATAAGCCCATGCTCAACCGCGCCATTCAGGCGCAGCAGGCCCCCGGCTCGACCTTCAAACCGACGGTGGCCCTGGCCGCGCTGGAATCCGGCGCCATCGACGAGAAGTACACCGTTCATTGTTCCGGCGGCGCCTACTTCTACGGCAACTACTATCGCTGCCATCTGAAAACCGGTCACGGCAACGTCAATCTGCATCGGGCCATTGTCCAGTCCTGCGATGTTTATTTCTATACCGTCGGCAACAGCCTCGGCATCGACAAAATCGCTTACTACGCCGACCTGGTCGGCTTCGGCCACAAGACCAGCATCGATCTGCCGAACGAGAAAGAAGGCACGGTGCCCTCGCCCCAATGGGCCCTGCGCAATTACCACCGCAAGTGGTATGCCGGAGAAACCATTTCGGTCGCTATCGGGCAGGGCGCGCTCACCGTCACTCCCCTGCAACTGGCCCGCGCCTACGGCGGCATTGCCATGGGCGGGGTTTGGCAGCAGCCGCACCTGGTCGAGACCGCCAAGCTGGCAAAGCCCGTCGCCTGGAACCTGGACCCCGTCCATGTCAAAGACGTCGTCGACGGCACGTATGGCGTGGTGAACGAATGGGGTACCGGCACGCTGGCGCAGATTCCGGGTCTGCAGGTGTGCGGCAAAACCGGCACCGCGCAGGTGGAATCTTCCGGGCTGGCCAAAGCCACGGGAGGCGTCGCCAGCGAGCCGAATGCCTGGTTTGTCGGCTTCGCCCCGTGCTACGCCCCCGAAATTGTGGTGGCCGCTCTCTGGGACCACGGCGGCGAAGGCCCGCTGGTGGCCCCCATCGTGCGCGATGTCTTGAAAGCCTACTTCGATAAGAAGGCCCGCCTCACCATGCTCCGCCAACAAGAGTCCGCGGCCGCCGCCCGCCTCACCGCCATCAGCCGGCTGGATCTTCCCGGGCCCTCCAGACCACAATGAGCCGCCACTTTGCCGTTCGCGATATCGATTGGCCGATGGTGCTGATCGCCCTGATTCTCTGCGGCGTGGGAGTCCTGCAGATCTATAGCGCCACCCTCGATACCGAGTTTCATAGCGCCTGGTGGCGCCAGATCCTGTTCATAGCCGGCGGTTGGGTGCTGATGCTCCTGATCCAGGAGATCGATTACCATACCGTGCTCGAATACGTCCCCGGTCTGTACATCGGTACCGTCCTCGCCCTGGTGGCGACTTATGCCTTCGGGCAATCGGCGTTCGGCTCCCGCCGCTGGATTCCGCTGGGCCCCTTGCATCTGCAAGTATCGGAATTTGGCAAGTTAGTGATAATCTTGTTAGTAGCTCGCTATCTAACGGAATTGAGGACGGAAGTTCTTGAAATCCGCGAAATGCTGAAGTTGGCGGGCCTCGTGCTGATCCCTACGTTTCTCGTTCTAAAACAACCGGATCTGGGGACTGCATTGACGTATTTGGCGGTTCTCGTAGTGGGGGCCTTTATCGCGGGATTGCGGTGGAAATATGTTGCCGCCATTGCCGTGGTGACCGTGATTGTGCTGCCCATTACATGGGTTTTTGTGCTTCAGGATTACCAAAAGACGCGGTGGAGGAGCTTTATCGACCCCGAACGGGACGCCCAGGGCTCGGGTTATCAGTTGATCCAGTCCCAAATCGCTATCGGTGCGGGTGGAATGTTCGGTAAAGGGGTTACCAAGGGAACCCAGACTCAATTGCGTTTTTTGCCGGTGCCGCACAAGGATTTTATCTTCTCGGCCTTTGCCGAGGAGCACGGTTTCGTCGGCGTAGTTTTTGTTCTCGCTTTGTTTTTTGTAATGGTGATGCGCATCGTCCAGAATGGGCAAACGGCCTCCGACCCCGTTGGTATGTACGTGTGCATGGGGGTGGCCGGGCTGTTGCTGTTCCACATTCTCGTGAATGTGGGCATGGTGGCCGGGGCGATTCCGGTGACCGGAATCCCGCTCCCCTTCATGAGTGCCGGTGGTTCCAGTATCTGGTCTAGTTTCTTGGCGTTGGGGCTCGTCAACAACGTCCGCTTGAGAAGGTTTGTGAATTGATCGGGTCCGGCCGCAGTGCCGGATTGCAAGAAAATTTTGAAATTGTTCGGGAGCCTGTAGAGACCCTCCCGGGACGGTGGCGCCTCTGGCGCTCTCCCAGGTTTGAAAAGTGCTTCCCGGCTGCTTGGTGTGCGAGGTGCGAACTCCATCGGCGGCCGGCTTGAAATTGGCATTAGGCTGAGCCGGTACCGCTTCGGCGAAGCGGCTCATGAGCCACCCAGGGCACCCACCTCCCAATAGGGCTACTCTCTCTGTGTTCCCGGGGAGTTAGCAGATGTCAAAGGATTTAGTCATTTCCGCCACGCGCCACGAAACGCGCGTTGCGCTGCTTGAAGACGACCAGCTCGTCGAGATTTATCACCAGCGCGAAAACGAATACTCTCTGGCCGGCAGCATTCACAAAGGACGCGTGACGCGCGTTCTTCCCGGGATGCAATCCGCCTTTGTCGACATTGGCCTGGACCGCGATGCGTTCCTCTACGTTTCGGACTTCTTCGAAGACAACGAGGAGTACGACAAAATCGTCACCAGCGTCGAAGACCAGGTCCTGAAATTGGGCAAGGGCACGCAGCCGGTGGCCGCGCCGGTGCAAAGCCCGGTACCCGGCGCCATACCCAGCGCGGTGCAAAGCCCGATACCGAGCGCTGTAACAAGCAACGACGCGCCGGCTCCGGCCGCGGTGATCCTTCCGGCTTCGCCCGCCACCGAGGGCATCGCTCCCGGCGGCGCCGCCGCACCCTCCACTCCCCACCACGAACAGCGCCGCGATGAGCACGATCGGCGCGGCCGCCGGTCCCGCCGGAGGCGAGGAGGCCGGGGACGCGGACTGCCGGACTCGAAGTTCTATTCCCCCGATCAGCGGGGCGACGACCGGACCGAAAAAGATGCCGGGGCCGAAAGTAGCGAGGAGGCCGCCCCGCCCGCACCGGAGCCGGTAGCTCCATATACCCCTCGTGCCGCCGCCGAACCGCCGGACGACTTCTTTGTCCTCCCCGGTGAGTCCCTGGCCAAGTATGCCGGGCCCGACGAAGACCGGGAGCCGGAGGTCGAGACCAATTCAACGCCGGCCGCCGAGCGATTGGATGCGGTGGCGGCAAGGTTGGTCGAAGCCCTGGAGGCCGAGAACGCGCCGGAGCCGCCGGCGCCTGCCGCCGCCGCCGCGTCTCAAACCCCGGTTTTGGCCAGCGAGGCGGTAAGTCCCGTCGAAAGCGTTGCCGAAGCCCTGTCGGCAGCCGTGGAACCGGAAGAGTCCGCGGAAGAGACCGCCGACGCGGAAAGCGCCGAACCGGAAAATGCCGCGGCCGATGAAGAAACTGTTGGAGCGGACGAATCCGCCTCCGCCGAGGAGCAATTCGCGCCGGAAGACGTGGACGCCGCCGAAGCCGAACCTCCTATCGAGTCCCCCGATGCCGTTGCCGAACCCGAGGGCCCCGAACCGGCTCGCATCCCTACCAGCCTGACCGCTACCCTGCGGGAACAAGGTCCGCGCTATCTGCACCGGGTTTCCCGCCGCATGCGCCGCCGCGGCGGCCGTGACCGCGGCGATCGCGGCCCTCAGCCCGCCACCGCCGAGCCGGTGAGCCGTCCCGCTCCCGAGCCCGAAGTGCGAACCGCGCCCGCCAAGACCGCGCCGCCGGACACCCGCGCCGAGCGTCCCGGCGCCAGCATCAGCGACCTGCTCAAAGAGGGGCAGGAGATCATCGTTCAGATTGCCAAGGAGCCGCTCGGCCAGAAGGGCGCCCGCATCACTTCCCATATCGCGCTGCCTGGCCGTTTCCTGGTCTATATGCCCACCGTCGACCATGTGGGCGTCTCCCGCAAGATCCCCAGCGACGAAGAGCGCTCGCGGCTGAAGCGCATCCTGCAGAGCAATCGCACCGGAATCCCCGGCGGCTACATCGTTCGCACCGCCGGCGAAGGGCGCAGCGAAGAAGAGCTTCGCGCCGACATGATGTTCCTCTATAACCTCTGGCTCGACATGCGCCAGAAGGCCGAGCGCAAACCCGCGCCGATGCTGATTCATCACGACCTTAACGTGGTGGAGCGCGTGCTGCGCGACCAGCTCACCAGTTCGTTCAAGAACATCTGGGTGGATAACGAAGAGCTTTACGAAGGCGTTCTGCGCTTCGTCGAGCGTTTCCAGCCGGCCCTGGTTTCGCGCGTCAAGCTCTATACCCGCGCGAACCCCATTTTCGACGAATTCGGGATCACCTCCGAGCTGGAGAAAGCTCTGCGGCCCAAGGTCTGGCTCAAGAGCGGCGGCTACATCGTCATCAATCAGACCGAGGCTTTGGTGGCCATCGACATCAACACCGGCAAGTACGTCGGCCGCTCCAACCGCCTGGAAGACACCATCGTCAAAACCAACACCGACGCCATCAAGGAAATCGTCCGGCAGATTCGTTTGCGCGATCTGGGCGGTATCATCGTGGTGGATTTCATCGACATGGACGAGCGCAAGAACCGCCAGAAGGTGATGCAAGCCCTGGAAGAAGCCATGCGCGTCGACCGTGCTCCGTACAAGATCCTGCAGTTCAACGATTTCGGGCTGGTGGCCATCACCCGCAAGCGGGTCAAGCAGAGCCTCGAACGGACGCTCTGCGTTCCCTGCGCCTTTTGCGACGGCGCCGGCTACGTCAAGAGCCCGCAGACCATCGTCACCGAGATCCTGCAGGAAGCGCGCAAGCTCGCCGGCGCCATCGAAAGCAAGGACGTGCTGCTGCGCGTCTCGCCCGATGTCGCCCGCCTGCTGAAATCGAACCAGAAC
This sequence comes from Bryobacteraceae bacterium, assembly GCA_052325345.1. Lineage (GTDB taxonomy): Bacteria > Acidobacteriota > Terriglobia > Bryobacterales > Bryobacteraceae > JBEKYD01. The sequence continues at coordinate 6,471 of JBKQVG010000420.1, read as the reverse complement.
ACCTACCTTCAGGAGCTGGAAGAAACCCTGGGGCGCCCCGTCTTCGTAAAAGGGGACAGCACGCTGCATCAGGAAAAATTCGACCTGGCGTAAAAAGTACACTTGCTCAGCTTCTTCGTGGCGCGGACCTCCGGTCTGCAGCGTCGGCTGTCAAGCCGACGTTCTTTTCCCACGTTGCGGCGGCGATCCCGGTGGTGGGGCAGGCGGTGCAGCCTGCCCGGGACGGCCTCCTGTCCTGCGCGGCCGCGGAATTTCGGCAATTCGCCTGTATCATGGTATCGACATGACCGTTACCGTCAAGAACAAAACGCCGCTTGTGGTCCCTCCCTCCGTCCGCCGGCAGGCGGGTTTCAAGAGCGGAGACAAGCTCGAATTTAGGGTAACGGCCGGCGTTGTCACGATCTTACCCAAACAGGATTCCGACGACACTCTGGCACCGGAAGAAGAGAAGATCGTCCGCCGCGGCGAGGCGCAACTCAGACGGGGAGAGTCGAAACCCTGGCGCGCCGCGAAGCACGCGTTGGCACGCTGACCTCTCTCGCCGACGACGCTCCGCGCGCCCTTCCGTGGAGCGGACTCTCAGTCTGCCACGCCGGGACTCATCCCGGCGCTTTTGCTTGCGGCCCGCTACTGCTCCGTGGGGCCAATCATGGCTCCAACCGCTCTCGTCGCGCGCGGACCCGCACAGCCTGGAGTCCCTGCCCCCTTACCCTCTCATTCCGCCGCGGACGCGACCGTCGGCGCCCTTACCCCGCCCAATCCGCGCACAGCATCTCGGCCTGCTCCAGGACGGTCTGCGTAGCCTTCTCCTGCTTGTCGGGCGGGTAGCCGTGCTTGCGCAAGATCCGCTTCACGAGCACCCGGATCTTCGCGCGCACCGATTCCTTGAACGTCCAGTCGATGGAAGTGTTCGCGTGGAGGGTGGACACCAGTTCCCTGGCGATCATACGGAGGTTCTCGTCGCCGAGCACGGCCACGGCGCTGTCGTTCACTTCCAGCGCATCGTAGAAGGCGATCTCGTCGCCCGAGAGATTCAGTTCCTCGCCGCGCCTCTCGGCCGCGCGCATGTCTTTCGCCAGCGCGATCAGCTCCTCGATCACCTGCGCGGTCTCGACGGCCCGATTGCGATATTTCCGCACTGCTGCATCCAGCATCTCCGAGAACTTGCGGGACAGAACCAGATTCTTTTGGGCGCGCGCCTTCAACTCCCCGTTCAGCAGCTTGCGCAGCAGCTCCACCGCGAGGTTCCGCTGCGGCATGCCCCGTACTTCCGCCAGGAACTCGTCGGAGAGAATCGAAATGTTCGGCCTCTTCAACCCGGCCGCCGAGAACAGGTCGATGACGCCCCCGGCGCTGATCGCCTTCGAGACGATCTGCCGGATGGCGTGGTCCAGGTCCTCTTCGCTCTTGCCAGCGGCGGCACTGGACTTGACGATGGCGGCCTTCACTACCTGGAAAAACGCCACGTCGTCGCGGATGCGGATGCTCTCCGGGTCGGGCACGGCCAGCGCGAACGCCCTCGACAGGTCCGTCACGGCCTTCGCCAGCCGGCTCTTGCCGTCCTCCAGCCCCAGGATATGATCCTGCGCTGCCGGGAGCAGCCCTAGCTTCTCTTGAGCCGGCGCCGCTTTCCAGTCGCTCCAGTCGAAACCGTGGAACAGGTCGCGGCAAATCTCGTACTTCTCCAGCATCGCCGCCACCGCCTGCGCCTTGTCCAGCGTGGCCTGCCCGTGGCCGCCGCTCTCCGTATAGGCCGCCAGCGCCGATTTCAACTGTTCGGCCAGCCCCAGGTAATCCACCACCAGCCCGCCCGGCTTGTCCTTGAAAACCCGGTTCACCCGCGCGATGGCCTGCATCAGCCCGTGGCCCCGCATGGGCTTGTCCAGGTACATGGTGTGCAGGCTCGGCGCGTCGAATCCGGTGAGCCACATGTCGCGGACGATCACGATCCGGAACGGATCGCCGGCCGTCTTGAACCGCTTCGCCAGCCCGTCCCGGCGCGGCTTGTTGCGAATGTGGCCCTGCCAGCCGTCCGGGTCCGAGGCGGAGCCCGTCATGATAACTTTCATCGCGCCTTTGTCGTCCGCTTCGCTATGCCAGTTGGGCCGCAGTTTCGCGATGGCGTTGTAGAGTTCCACGCAAATGCGCCGGCTCATGCAGACGACCATCGCCTTACCGTCCATGGCCTCCAGGCGCTTCTCGAAATGGTCCACCAGGTCGCGGGCGATCAGGTCGATCCGCTTTTCCGCGCCCACCACGGCTTCGAGCGCCGCCCACTTCGACTTGAGCTTCTCCTTGCGCTCCTCCTCTTCGGTCTCCGTTACTTCCTCGAACTCCGCGTCCAGACGTGGCTTCTCCGCCGGGTTCAGCTCCAGTTGCGCCAGCCGGCTTTCGTAATAAATCGGGACCGTAGCCCCGTCCTCGACCGCGCGCTGAATATCGTAAACGCTGATGTAATCGCCGAAGACCGCGCGCGTGTTCTTGTCCGTCAGCTCGATCGGCGTGCCCGTGAACCCTATGAACGAGGCGTTCGGCAGCGCATCCCGCATGTGCCGCGCAAAGCCGTCGATGAAATCGTACTGGCTCCGGTGCGCCTCATCGGCGATCGCCACGATGTTCCGCCGCTCCGAAAGCAGCGGGTAGCGGTCGCCCCTCTCCTCCGGCAGGAACTTCTGGATGGTCGTAAACACCACGCCGCCCGACGAAACCTTCAGCAGCGTTCGCAGGTCGGCCCTCGTATCCGCCTGTATCGGGTCCTGCCGGATCGCTTCGCTGCACCGAGCGAACGTGTCGAACAGTTGGCCATCCAGGTCGTTGCGGTCCGTAATCACCAAAATGGTGGGGTTCTCCAGCGCCGGGTGCAGAATGATCCGCCCGGCATAGAAGACCATCGTGAGGCTCTTGCCGCTCCCTTGCGTGTGCCACACGACGCCGCAGCGCCGGTCGCCATCGAGCCGTGTCGCCTCCACCGTCGCCGCCACGGCGGCATTCACGGCGTGGAACTGGTGGTAACCCGCCAGAATCTTGACCACGTTATCGCGGGCGTCGCGGTCGAACACCACCCCGTAGCGGATCAGGTCCAGAAACCGCCGCCGGTCGAACACGCCCCGAATGAGCACTTCCAACTGGAGCAGCTTGGCCGATGCGGGCTCCTGCCCCTCGATGGTGCGCCATGGCATGAATCGCTCCCTGTCGGCCGTGAGCGACCCGATGCGCGCCTCCAGGCCGTCCGAAGCCACCAGCGCCTCGTTGTAGGTGAACAGCGCGGGTATCTGTTTCTTATAATTCTGAAGCTGCTGGAAGGCCTTCCAGATAGTGGCATCCTCATCGGCCGGGTTTTTCAGCTCCACCACCCCCAGCGGTAATCCGTTCACGAAAATCACCACGTCGGGCCTGCGGTGGTTCTGGCCCTCCACCACGGTGAACTGATTTGCCGCCAGCCAGTCGTTGTTCCCCGGACTGTCGAAATCCGCCAGCCGAACCAGCCGCCCGGCGATCCTGCCGTCCCGCAGCCGGTACTCCACCGTCACCCCGTCGATCAGCATCCGGTGAAAGGCGTGGTTATTGGCCACGAGCCCCGGATGCTCGGCGTGCAGCACCTTGCGAATCGCTTCGTCGCGCGCCTCGGCGGAAGCGCCCGGATTCAGCCGTTGAACGGCCTCGCGCAAACGGCGCTCCAGCACAACCTGATCGTACGATTCCCGCTCCGCGAGCCTTTCCCCCGGCGCGATCGCCGCCCCGCTCGCAACCTCATACCCCAAGCCCGACAGCCACTCGAGCGCGGATTCCTCGACCGTCGATTCCGCAATCATACATGTTCCTCAACCACCTTCTCCGCATCGCGAATGCGGATGGCGCCGGAAAGGAGTTTGGGGAGAAGGGCGTCGCGCAATTCCGCGAGGGTCTGGGACATCCTTCGGTCGGCCTCAGCTTGCTCGAGCAGCGGCGCACAGGTGGAGTGGAATCGGCCAAGGATCGAGCTGTTTGCTGGAAGCCAGAGTTCCCATTTCCCGATGATCTCCGGGGAAACGGCGGGGTACGCTCCGCCGTCTGCCTGAGCGCCGAGGTGCTCGAAGATCTCCTTCCGCGTCGCCGCGCAATAGAGGAAGGACCAGGGAACGGACCGCGGCGTGATAACGGCGAATCCGGTGGATGCAATCATCTGTTCGTGGGGGTGAAGCGCTAGGAAGTACGCGCCCCGGTCCGGTCGCACAGTCGAGAGCACGGTGTCCCCACGCCGCAACCTGCGTCTCGCCCTGTTCGGCGCATTCCGGCGGTCGTACCAGGTTGTTTTCAGGATGTCACCCTTCATTACGCCCGAAATCTCAACGTACTCAATACGCGGGAGGTCGTCTCTCTCGCTCAGCGTCCAGCCGTTAATTTCCGCCACCTCGCTGACGGTTGCCCTTGTCCACGAACCCGCATCGCTGCCATTGAAGCGAGCCGGGAACAGCGCCGCCGTTTCCGCGTCCATGCCCGCTAGCCGCCGCCCTTCCGCCTTCGCACGCACTGGGTCGAAATCCACGAACCAGGATTTGAAGATGGCGCGGGCGATGCTTTCAAGGGTCGCGTTCGTTCGGCGGTTCAACTCAATCTTGTCGTCGAGCGCTGTGAGAATACGACTGATGGCGCACTGCTCAGGCTCCGGCGGTAGCACCACATCAAGCGCCCTCAGTTCATCGCTGTTCAGACGCCCCGTACCGTGCCCGGCCAGGTCCACAAGGCCCAATAGGCGTTCCTTGTTGCCGAGCAGCAGATACGACAGAAAGTCGCTCCGGACGCCGGCGTTGGGGCGAAGAGCCTTCACGTCCTGGTTGAACGTCATGGGGCGGCCCGTGACGCAGATAGGAACGTCATTGAGGAGCGTCATACCTCTTACCAGCAACAGAACGGTGCCCGCAGGCACCAACTTCGTGCCGTTCCCGACGCCGTCCGCAGTGACATGATCCTCCGTGTCGTCGAGGCGGAATTGCTTCATGTCCTTCGCCGAAACCCACGGGACTGTGCCACCCCAGTAATCGGGCACGTCCTTCGAGGGCGTTCCCCCAGACAAGAAGTCGGTGAGCTGGCCGAGAGTCGTCAGGCGCCACTTATCCGCCATAGCCCAACCCACGCAGGTTCTTGGATATCGCTTTTGCCAGCCGCCCGGACTCCGCGAACTGCTCCTCCAATTTCGCCGTCAGCCGCTTCATCTTCTCCTCGAACGGCTCGCCATCATCTTCGATATCCTCGGCTCCGACGTACCGCCCCGGCGTCAGCACGAAGCCATGCGCCGCAATCTCCTCCGTGGTGGCGGCTTTGCAGAAGCCCGGCACGTCGGCGTACTGGCCCGCGCCTTTGTCGCCGCGCCATGCATGGTACGTTCCGGCGATGCGCTCGATATCTTCGGCCGTCAAATCCCGGTGGATGCGGTCGATGAGCGCGCCCATCTTGCGGGCGTCGATGAACAGCGTCTCCTTGCGCCGGTCGCGGAAGCGGCCATTCTTCTTGGCGCGCGCCAAAAACCACAAGCAAACCGGGATCTGCGTCGCGTAGAACAACTGGCCGGGCAGCGCCACCATGCTATCCACCAAATCGGCCTCGACGATGGCTTTCCGGATCTCGCCTTCCCCGGATTGGTTGCTCGACATGCTGCCGTTGGCCAGCACAAAGCCGGCGATGCCGGTGGGCGCCAGGTGATGGATGAAGTGCTGCACCCAGGCGAAGTTGGCGTTTCCCGCCGGCGGCGCTCCGAACTTCCAGCGGGCGTCGTCCCGCAGTTGCGCGCCGCTCCAATCGCTGTCGTTAAACGGCGGGTTGGCCAGCACGTAATCGGCCTTCAGGTCGGGGTGCAGGTCGCGGCGAAAACTGTCGGAGGGTTCCGAGCCCAGGTTCGCGTCAATCCCGCGGATGGCGAGGTTCATCTTCGCCAGCCGCCAGTTGGTGTGGTTCGACTCCTGCCCAAAAACCGCGAGATCGTCCACCCTCCCGCCGTGCCCCTCCACGAATTTCTCGCTTTGCACGAACATGCCGCCCGACCCGCAGCACGGGTCGTACACGCGCCCCTTGTACGGCGCCAGTATCTCCACCAGCACCCGCACCACGCAGCGCGGCGTGTAGAACTGGCCGCCCTTCTTGCCCTCCGCGCTGGCGAACTGCGCCAGAAAATATTCGTAAACGCGGCCCAGGATGTCCTTCGACCGGTTCTCGGCGTCGCCCAGACCGATGGTGCCGATCAGGTCGATCAGTTCGCCGAGGCGCTGCTTATCGAGCGCGGGGCGCGCGTACTCCTTCGACAGGACGCCCTTGAGCGACTTGTTATCGCGCTCAATCGCCAGCATGGCGTCGTCCAGCAGTTTGCCGACGGTGGGCTGCTTGGCCTTGCTCTGAAGATGCGCCCAGCGGGCCTCTTTCGGAACCCAGAAAACGTTAGCGGCCCGGTATTCGTCCGGGTCCTCCGGGTCCGCGCCCTGCGCCTTTTCGGCCAGTAGC
>JBKQVG010000419.1:0-3994 GCA_052325345.1 Bryobacteraceae bacterium | reverse complement strand
ATCGACGGCCTTGCGCATGGCGCGGCGGAAGGCCACGCGTTTTTCCAGCTGCAGGGCGATCGACTCGGAAACCAGTTGCGCGTCGAGCTCCGGCTTGTGCACTTCCTGAATGTCGATGAAGACCTCGCGCTTGGTCTTCTTCGCCATGTCCTGTTTCAGCTTCTCGATTTCCGCGCCCTTGCGGCCGATGATGATGCCCGGCCGCGAAGTCCGAATGGTGACCCGCAGCTTGTTGCCCGGGCGATCCACCTCGATCGAGCTCTCCCCCGCCGCCTTCAGCCGCGTCCCCAGCGCCGTCTTCAGCTCCAGGTCCTCCCGCAGCAACTGCGCGTAATTGTGGGTGGCGAACCAGCGCGAGCGCCACGGCTTGTTGAAGCCCAATCGAAAACCGTACGGATGAACTTTCTGTCCCATTTAGACTTCTTCCTTGTCCGCTACCCGGATGACGATATGCGCCATCCGGCGCTGGTAACGATAGGCCCGGCCCATGGGAGCCGGACGCACACGCTTCATCCGCGGCCCTTCGTTCACGTAGGCCTCGCTCACGTACAACTCGTCCACGTCCACGTCTTCATTCCGGTTCTGTGCGTTGGCAATCGCCGACTTCAGCACCTTCTCCACCGTGGGCGCGATCCGCTTGTTGGTGGCGCGCAGCGTGTTCAGCGCCGCCCCCGCCTGCTGGCCCCGGATCAGGTCCACCACCAGGCGCGCCTTCTGCGCCGAGATTCTGATGTATCGGGCTTCCGCTCTCGCTTCCATGACAAATCCTCTTCCGCCCATCGCCGCTTAGGCCGGCTTGGCGGTTTTCTCCGTAGCCGCCTTCACCGAGTGACCCCGGAACGTCCGCGTCGGCGAAAACTCGCCCAGCTTGTGCCCCACCATGTTTTCAGTGACATACACCGGGATGAATTTCTTGCCGTTGTGCACGGCGATGGTGTGGCCCACAAATTCGGGCAGGATGGTGGACCGCCGCGACCACGTCCGCACCACTTTCTTTTCGTTGGCCGCGCTCAGCACCGCCATCCTGGTCTCCAGGTGGGTATCGGTGAACGGTCCCTTCTTGACGGATCTCCCCATTGGTTACCTCTTCTTGCTCTTCCGCTGCGCGATCCACTGGTCCGTGCGTTTGTTGTTGCGCGTCTTGAAACCGCGCGTGGGCTGGCCCCAGGGCGTCACCGGGTGCCGGCCGCCCGAGGTTTTACCCTCGCCGCCGCCGTGCGGGTGATCCACCGGGTTCATGGTGACGCCGCGATTGTGCGGGCTCTTGCCCAGCCAGCGCGTGCGCCCCGCCTTGCCCAGCGATACGTTCTCGTGATCGGTGTTGCCCACCTGCCCCACCGTGGCCATGCACTCGAGCGGCACCCGCCGCACTTCGCCCGAAGGCAGCTTCAGCAGCGCGATGCCGCCCTCTTTCGATACCAGTTGCGCCTGCGAACCGGCCGAGCGCGCCATCTGCCCGCCCTTGCCCGGCCGCAGCTCGATGTTGTGCACCACCGTGCCGGCCGGCATGTTCTTCAGCGGCAGCGCGTTCCCCAGCAGGATATCGGCGCCCTCCCCGGACATCACCTTCATCCCCGCCTTGAGACCGTCCGGCTGCAGAATGTAGCGCTTTTCGCCGTCCGCGTAGTTCTGCAGCGCGATCCGCGCCGAGCGGTTGGGATCGTACTCGATGGCCGCCACCACCGCCGGAATTCCTACCTTGTCGCGCTTGAAATCCACCACCCGGTAGGCCTTCTTGTGGCCGCCGCCGATGAAGCGCGAAGTGACGCGTCCGGTCGAGTTGCGCCCGCCGGTCCGCTGCTTCGCCGTTACCAGCGCCTTCTCCGGACGCTGCTTGGTAATCTCCTCGCGCGAAACCACCGTATGGAAACGCCGCGTCGGAGTGGTTGGTCGGAAAGTCTTGATGGGCATGGCTTAGATCTCCGCGAACTCGGGGACTTTCTCCCCTTTCTTCAATTTCACGTAGGCCTTCTTCCAGTCCGGGCGATAGCCGCTGAAACGCCCGCGGCGCCGCAGCTTACCTTCGAAATTGGAGGTTCGTACCTCGGCCACCTTCACCTTGAACAGTTTCTCCACAGCCTGCTTCACCTGGGTCTTGTTGGCGCCCGGAGCCACTTCAAAACACAGCGTGCGTTCCTCGTCCTTCTTGGCCACGCCCTTTTCGGTGACCAGCGGTTTGCGCAGAATCTGATAAATCGTCATTTCGCCAGCGCCTCCGAAAATTTCCGGGCCGCCGCCTGGCTCAGCAGCACGCTCTGGTGGCCGAGCAGGTGGTACACGCCGACGTCCTTGGTCGCCATCAGCGTCACGCCCTTCAGGTTCCTGATTCCCAGCGAGAAGTTGCGGTCGCCGGAATTATCCACCACCAGCACCGTGCGCCCGGCTTCCAGCTTGGCCAGCGTGCTCATGGCCGCCTTGGTCTTCGGCTCGGCCAGGCCGAACGCCGAAACTACCTTCAACTCCCCGTCCCGAACCTTCGCCGACAACGCCGAGCGCAACGCGCCCAGCACCATCTTGCGCGGCAGCTTGTAGCTGTAATCGCGCGGCACCGGCCCGTGCGACGTCCCGCCGTGGCGCCAGATCGGCGACCGCACCGAACCCACGCGCGCCCGCCCCGTGCCCTTCTGCTTCCAGAGCTTCTTTCCCGACCCGGCCACTTCCCGGCGCACCTTGGTCTTGTGCGTGCCCGCTCTCTGGCCGGCCTGGTACTGCCGCACCGCCTCGTAGAGCAGAGCCTCGTTGACTTCCGCCCCGAAGACCTCGTCGGCCAGCTCGATCTCGCCGACTTTCTCGTTGTTCAAATCGACTACATCCACGGTCGGCATGGCTTACCTCTTGGCCCTCCGCACGACGACGTAACCGCCGTTCGGGCCGGGCACCGCTCCCTTCACCGCCAGCACATTGTCCTCGGTATCCACGTCCACCACTTCCAGGTTCCGCACGGTCACCTGGGAGTGGCCCATGTGCCCGGCCATGCGCATGCCCGGAAGCACGCGCGAGGGGAAACTGGAGGCGCCGATCGAACCCGGCGCGCGGTGGAACATCGACCCATGGGTGGCTTCGCCGCCGCGAAAATGGTGGCGCTTCACCACACCCGCAAAGCCGCGTCCCTTGCTGATGCCGATCACGTCGACTTTGTCGTTGGGCTTGAACTGGTCTACCAGCACCTTGTCCCCCGCCTTCGCGTCGTCGCCGGCCTCGAGCGGAAGCTCCCGCAGGAACTTGGCGCCTTCCACCCCCGCCTTCTTCAGGTGGCCGGTGGACGGCTTGTTGATCCGCTGCGGCTTGACGTACTCCAGCAGGCCCAGTTGCACCGCTTCGTAACCGTCGGTCGAGGGCGTCTTGCGCTGCACCACCATGCACGGTCCGGCCTTGAGCAGAGTGACCGGCACTACCTGCCCGTCGGGCCGGAACATCTGCGTCATTCCAATCTTTTTGCCAAGAATTCCTGGGCTCATAATCAGCTCTCAGCTTTCAGCTTTCAGCCATCAGCTTCGGCGGTCTTAGCTGACCGCTGAAAGCTGACCGCTGACGGCTACTTTCCAAACGCCTTGATCTCCACATCCACGCCGGCCGGCAGATCCAGCTTCATCAGCGCGTCCACGGTCTGCTGCGTCGGCTCGAGAATGTCCAGCAAACGCTTGTGAGTTCGAATCTCAAACTGTTCCCGCGACTTTTTATCGACGTGCGGCGACCGCAACACCGTCGTGATGCTGCGCGCGGTCGGCAGCGGAATCGGTCCGGCCACGGTGGCGCCGGTCCGCTTGGCGGTGTCCACGATTTCCGTCGTCGACTGGTCTAGTATCCGGTGATCGTGCGCCTTCAACCGGATGCGGATTCTCTCTCGTAAGGCTGCCATGTGTTTATCGATTACTTAACGATTTCGCTCACGGTGCCGGCGCCTACCGTGCGGCCGCCTTCGCGGATCGCAAAGCGCAGACCCTTATCCATGGCCACCGGCGTGATCAGCTCCACCGTCAACTGCACGTTGTCG
>JBKQVG010000418.1:0-3048 GCA_052325345.1 Bryobacteraceae bacterium | reverse complement strand
CGGGAGACCGGCCTTCTCATACCATCTCCGTTACAGGCGCCACGTGTTTGCATGTAGTTACAGAGCCGCGACCGCCAAGGAGCGGTTGTCGGGTGAAACACGGGGGAATCCGCAAAACGGTTACGCGCCTCGCGTTTGGATCGCTGAGAGCCGCGAAGGAGTGGTACGGACGGCTAAACGGCTTGGCGTAGAGGCCGATAGCGGCGGCTGGCCCGGAGGCCGATCAACTCCGCCACTTTGCCCAGAAGCAAGGGGAGGTTTTCCGCATAGACGGAATACTGCTGGCGGCTGTCGGGCCGGCTGGGGACTCCGCGGGCGGAAGTGATCACGGCGGTCGCCGGACGGTACTCCTTCACGCGGGCGTAGGCGAGGACATTGCGTCCGCCATGATGCTCCCCGGGTTTGAGCTCGGCTTCGCTCAGTACCAGGTCGTACCTGCTCTCGTCCAACTTGGCAAGGGCTTCGCCCGGGGTGGCGGCAGCGTCAACGGCATATCCACCGGCCTGGAGGATGGTCTGCAGAGCAAGACGTGGGGCCAAGTCGCCATGTACTACTAGTACTCTAGCCAACTCAAGATTTGGCGGAATCGCTTGGCTTGAGCGGGCAACAAATTTTCGCATTTCAAATCTAGCTCTACTGTAACCGAAATCCTGAATTTTGTACCCGTAAAGTTTTGTAAGAAGAGGCGGCAAAGGTTCGGTAACTCCTTGCGCGGCAATGGACTGGTACGAATTAGCCATTGACTCGCGCAAAACGGCTCCGTTGCGGCGGCCGGGCGGCTACAGGTTTCGGTAGCCTTTCACATAGAATCCGATGAATTCCTAGTTACAACTTTACGCCCCTGGTGTATTCTTGGGGACAGGCCTATGCTGTCCAAATACGTATTTGCGCTGGTGCTGGGGCCAGCGGCTGGCTTGGCTGCCAGCGGGAGCGTTTTCGCCGGTTATGCCGGCACCTGGCTGGTCAAATTTGCCGGCGGGAACGCAATGATCTATCAGTTACGGGCGGAGGGAGCCGGTTTGGGCGGTTTCGTGCTGCAGCCGAAAGACTTGAGCTACGATTCCGACGGATACTTCACGCGCATCAGCGCGGAGCACGAAGAAGTTCCGGTTACGGACGCGGCTTTGGCCGGCAACTGCGCGGAGTTCACCTTCGATGGCGACCGCTACCGCATGAAGCTGCTGGATGCGGACCACGCCACCGTGGTTGCCCTCGCGGTAGCCGGGCAGGTGCCGCCGTGGAAGCTGGTACGGGCAACGGCCCACGACGAGCTGGCGCTGAGCGGCGCGTGGCCCCGGCCGGGCGAACCGGCGCCGGCGATAGCCGAGGTGATCCGGGAGATTGACGAAATGGCGTCCAGGGATGAGGCCGCGCACGCGCCCGGCACTTCCGTGGAAGAGACGGAAGCCATGGACCAGACCGATCGCGCCGGCTTGGAACAGATCCACCAGCGCTACGGATGGCCGGCGGTTTCGCTGGTAGGCAAGCAGGCGGCGCACGAGTACTTCCTGCTGCTCCAGCACCAGGACCTGGATCTGCAACGCGAGGTGCTGCCGGATATGGAGCGAGCCGCCAGGCAAGGTGAAGCGTCCGGGCGCGACTACATTCATCTGGCCGACGCAGTAATGGTGCGCGAGGGCAAGCCGCAGCATTGGGGCACCCAGGCACACTGCGACAACGGGCAGGCCGTGCTGGACCCGGTGGACGACCCGGCCGGGCTGCCCGACCGCCGCGCGGCGAACTTTCTGGGCCCGGTCGCGCAACAGATCAAAGCGCTGGAGCCGTACTGCAGCACGGCGGCCGCGAAGAGGTAGAAAAGCTTTCAGCGCTCGGCGAATGACCCCCGTGGCGTATGCTGCACCCTGCGCCTCGACGTCCGCCCTGAAGGCCAAGGTCACAAGCACATTGATGGTCAACAGGACCAGCACCAACGGACGCGTGTAGGCCACCCAGAGAGGCGCCATACCGAAGCGTGGGAGGTACCGCGGGATCGGGTGAAGCTTTGAATCCCAAAAGAAACACCAACGCGAGCAGCGCCAGCAACCCGACGGTGATCGCAATCCGCGACGAGCCCACAAGGACATGCAGGTAGGGGTTTTCAATGGCATGTTGCGCGGCGTCGGCGGCCGACAGGGTCATGGTGATCACGAAATCGGCGCCGGCAAATCCCAGCAGCACCAGAACAAACAGCTTTCCTCTCCATTCGGGAAGCAGGTTTTCGAGCAGCGCCAAGGATCCCTGACCCACATAGGAGCGCCGCGCAACCTGCGCATAGATCGGCAGCATATCTCCGGCCCATCCGTCAGGATAGCGGGAGGCATGAGAGTATGCCAGCGAATTGGAATTGGTTAGGCGCGAACTTGCATTGAGTTGGGTATTGTTGCAAGCCGCCTGTTTTTTCAAAGCGCCTACTGGCTCTTCGCAGGCGCTACCACGTACACGTATTCAAGCGATTCCTTACCGGTATTCGCCACGTTATGGCGGGTCGCGGGGGGAATATAGGTGAACCTGGGAGCGGCAAAAGTCATTTTCGGTTGACCTTCGATGAGCACCTCGCCCCGGCCGTGGAGGATCACCAACGCTTCTTCGTTTTGAGCCGTCGTGTGCCAACCGACGGTCTCGCCAGGCTTCAGACGGACGAACCCGCTCCGCATGCCCGTGGTTTGCGGCGCGCCCCGCAGCAAAGGACAGTCTCCCGTTGGGCACTCAAGCGGCAACGCCAGAGGCCGCGGCCGGGAGGTCTCCGAGGAAATCGGCGCCACGGCAAGAAACAGCGCCATCGATACTGTGGCGATCAAGAGCGAGACGGCTCGTGTCATAAAGCTCCTCCAATGCTATCAATAAGACTCCCGGGACGCGGCCCTTAGCGGTTGTCGGTCGCCCATTCTCTCCAAAACGGTCAAGCACCCCGCCGCCTTTCAGGGGGCGCGCGACATAAGAGTGGAGTAGCTGCCCCACAGAGCAGCAGAGCCGCTTCGCGGGGAAGCATCGTGTGTTGAGCGAGACAAGCGCCGGGAGGAGTCCCGGCGTGGCAGACTGAGAGTCCGC
>JBKQVG010000417.1:0-3498 GCA_052325345.1 Bryobacteraceae bacterium | reverse complement strand
TGTCTTGGCCCACTTGCGTCTGAAAATACCTATCGAGAGCGTCTTCACCGCAGCGAAATAAAGCGCGCTCGTGTTCCCCGCCGAGCGGCTCCAGGCGAAACGGAGACGTCATTCCGCGCCGAGCAGCTCACGACGGCGCTGAAAAGCCTTCTTGAGGGCAGGCGTAGGCTCGGGCGGATTCAGAAGCGCTTGCGCGACTTGCCGCTGGTCGTCGATGGAGAGCCGGATGATCTCCGTCTCTTCGATGGTCCGGCAGGCGGCCTCGCGCGCCGCCGATACGACAAAATCCGTAAGGGTGCGCCCTTCGATCTCCGCCGCGCGCTTCAGCAGCGCGTGAACCTCGTTCGGTAAACGCGCTTCAAGCCGCGCTGTCGACTGTATCTCTTCCGCCATAATCATTATTAGTTTACGGCAAATCGCCGTACATATCAACTGGCTTGATGCAAGCGATCCTAAGGCCGGGTCAGGATAGCACTCCACGATTGACATCCCGCCAGGACGGCGCGACGAATCGCCAATCCGATGAACCGCCACGGGCCTTCCGCTCATACCAGTCCGCCAAGCACCCCCGAAAGCCTTTGACTTTGGCCGTCCATTCTGGTGTACACTGAAGTGACAGATTATCGCTTGAGTCTCGCCAACGAAAGACCGCTGTTTCACCGAACCGCCCCGCGGGTTTGCTCCGCATCGCCCGCCAGTCCGTTACGTCTGCAACAAAACTCATAAGAAATGTATCCTGGAAGAAATTTCCCTCCTCGCAGGCAGCATCGCAGAGAGAACGTAAACGAGTCCATCCGCGCGCGTGAAGTGCGGGCGGTCTTCCCCGACGGCACGGCGGAGGTAATGCCGACCGCCGCCGCCATACGCAGGGCCCAGGAGATGGGCTTGGACCTGGTTGTGGTCTCCCCCACCGCGGTCCCGCCGGTGGCCAAGGCCGTGGATTACGGCCATTACCAGTACGACCTGAAAAAGAAGCAACACGACGCCAAGAAGAAGCAACACGTCGTGCAGGTGAAAGAACTCAAGTTCCGGCCCAACACCGACGATCACGATTATGAGTTCAAGAAGCAGCACGCTATCCGCTTCCTGGCCGAAGGAAATCGGGTCAAGGCGGTGGTGCAATTCCGCGGCAGGGAAATCGCCCACGCGGACCTGGGCAAGAAGCTTTTGTCGCGGTTTGCCGCCGATCTAACGGCCTACGGCAGCGTGGAGAGCATGCCGCGGCTGGAAGGCCGCAATGCGCACATCTTGATTAGCCCGGTCAAAACCGCGCCGAAACCCGCCCCGAGTGGGGGCTCGAAGGCGCCCAGTCCCGGCGAACAGCCGCCTCCGCCCGCTGCTTCCGCTCCGGCCAACTGAACTGGCAGGGCCTTACAGTACCCAATCAGGCTTCGGGGACGAGCGGGGAACGGCGGCGCGTGATAAAATTGCTCTAGTTTTCCGAAGCGTCGGCCACTCGGTATGTATAACGCTTTCTTCGGTTTCACGCAAAATCCGTTCAATATGAGTCCGGATCCGTCGTTCCTATTCCGGAGTGCCCAACACGAGGAAGCGTTGGCGAATCTGAAGTATGGCGTGATGACCCGCAAGGGCTTCATCGCCCTCAGCGGCGAGGTGGGCACCGGCAAGACCACCATGCTCGAGTGCCTCCGCGACTTCCTGCGAGCCCAGCAGATTGCCTTTGCCTCGCTGTTCAATTCGCGGCTTTCCGTGGAGCAGTTTTTCGAAATGCTGGCCTACGATTTCGAGCTTGAATGCAACCAGCGCTCGAAAACCGAGGTATTGCTCGCGCTCAACAGCATGCTCATCGACCGCGCCGCGGCCGGCCGTACCACGGTCTTGATCGTCGACGAAGCACACAACCTCGAATGGGATGTTCTCGAAGAGGTCCGCCTCTTGGGTAACCTTGAAAATCGGCGTGGCAAATTACTACAGATTATCCTCTCCGGCCAGCCGGAACTAGACCGCAAATTGGACGCTACCGAATATCGGCAACTCAAGCAGCGGATCGCCCTGCGGTGTTTCCTTCGCAGTTTCGACCGAGAAGAGACTTTGGCCTACATCGAGTCGCGTCTGGAGCGCGCCGGGGTTCTGCACCAGGCGATTTTCTCCACCGAGGTGATCGATGGAATCTACCTGCGTTCACAGGGTATCCCGCGCATTATCAATGCGATCTGCGACAACCTCCTGCTGACCGCTTTCGCCCTGGAAAGCAAGACCGCCACCCTGGACATGCTCGACGAAGTAACCGCCGACATGCGCCTGGAACGGACCATCGAGCATCCATTTACGGTGCATCCCCAATACCCGGCCCGCGTTCTTCCGCGAGGTTGACAGACAGTCGGCGTTTCGTTACCGGCCGCGCAGTCTGAGATTTCCATGTTCCGGTCCTTATGGACCGATCATAGGGAATTTACCCTATATTTAATCAACTTTCTACAATTCAAAGTACTATTAGGCGGTATAGTTTTACCGTAGTATTAGGTGCAGTACGTGTGCGCCCATGGCTCTAGCGCGGATTCGATAGGAATGGGCCTGATCTAAGTTCGGAAAAAGGAGATTTTATCAAGATGCGTAGATTGTTTGAACATCGTTTGGTTTGGGGAGTGGCCTGTGCCTTTTTTGCGATGGCTCTGGCTCTCAATGCAAGTACGGGCGCGGCAAAAGTGCCCGGCTCGATTCGACTGGCTGTCAACGCCGGCCCCACCCTTCCGCCCGATCCCTGGGATTCGCTAACCGTGAACGCCGGTCCGACCCTTCCGCCCGATCCCTGGGATTCGTTGGCCGTGAACGCCGGTCCGACCCTTCCGCCCGATCCCTGGGATTCGCTAGCCGTTGCATAGGAGGCGCGGCGGGCGTGGCGCCGGTCAGGCACCGGGGGATGCGGTTTCTGCTAATATTGAAAAGAATATCCACCCGGTATGGCGCTATCGTCTAACGGTTAGGACGGAGCCCTCTCAAGGCTTAAATACGGGTTCGATTCCCGTTAGCGCTACCATGTTTTCATAGAGTTACGGGCCGTGGGAGACCACGAGCGACCACGCGCAACGCTCCAGCAAAGATCCCACTCAAAAACAGGCCGGCAACCCAAGATTCAGTTGCGGCTCGATTGACCATCTCATGCCCGCCTCGGGCCATTCGACGGAGGCTGACACGCCTGCTCCTACAAACGGAAGCAGCCGCCCATCGCGGTACAGGCTTCGCAGTTCCAGGGGGTACGCTCATGAGAGTTCCTTCCGCGCCAGCAAGCGTGTGAGCGCATGCGTGTGCTCGATGTTGTTGTGAGGATGCCGCTCAGTCAGGTCCGCATCGGAACCGGCAACGGTCTGCCAGCCGGAAAATGCCGCTAAATAGTCGGCGTGAGAAAGCAAGCTGGGCGCGAAGCCAGGGTGGGCGTCCAGTTCTCGCCGTCGTGAGTTGAAAGCGCACAGAACGAAGTGCCAGGAGGATCGCGTTGCATTAGACTGTGCTACCCGGTTCCAGACCATATGGCGTGCA
>JBKQVG010000416.1:0-7971 GCA_052325345.1 Bryobacteraceae bacterium | reverse complement strand
TCCGGACCTCTGGCATCGTGATGATCTATCGTTGTCATCACGTGCAGGCGCGCCGGGTGGAGTCAGGTCAGAACGCCTGGGTCACTTTCGGAGAATACGGGTGGGTCATTCTTGGAGAGCGCCGAAGAGGAGTGATCGAAGAGGCTTCGCCTTCGCCTGTGGGGACGAACCACCTGCACGCGCTGCAGGAGATGTTCGAGCGGCGGTTGAGGAACGGGCAATGTTTCGCCACGCCATTCCTGGGGCTCAAGGAATTCACGCCCTCGTATGTCGGACCATATCGGGCACAGACGGTTGTCGAGGAGACAATCACGCTCGAGATTCCGTCGATGCTCCATTCCGTCTTTGACCAGGCGCTGAACGGGAAATGGGGGCCACGCTTCGTGCAGAACGCGAGAATAGAGAAAGGCGTGTTGGAGTATGCTTAACGAACTCTACACGCTGGACCGGTCGCTTAAGCGCTTCAATGTTGGCATCGCCGAAACCCACCCGTCGGTGAAGAGGCTGGCACGGTCGAGCCTGCTGATTGCCGGCGTGAATTCTTCCGGCGAGGTCGCAAAGGTCGGGTGGATGGGCGCCGAAGAAGCGGTCGCGCTGTTCAAGATCCAGCCGAGCAATCAAGCAAACTTTCCGCAGGTCAGTTGGAATGCTCCCATCTGGAGTCTGGATGTTATGGCCCCGGCGGTCCTGGAGTGGTCACGATGTCCCGCGGCGGACACCGACCGTCGAGCGAATCTGTTGCAGAGAGCCTGCTCTGGCGCGGCTCTTGCCAAGGGACAGGAGCGGGCTGTCGCGAGGATGAGGGAGTTTTGTGGTGAACTGGCTCCGCGCTTCCCCGCGGAGGAAGGGAGCGAGTTTGCGGCTTTCCCCATCTTGTTGAGTCGGCTGCTCGCAAACACGCTTTCGCCCGAGGTGTGGCTCCGCAGGCTCTCGGATATTGCGATTCTGACCGCGGCGGCCGGACCGCCTGAACTATTAACATCCGTTGAGACGCTACTTGCGGGCGAGGACGACAAGGTCCCGATCCTGTTCGAGCTGGCGGACTGTACCGCGTTCCGCTGCCGGATCGCCAACCCGCGGATGGGCGCTTACTTCAGCCGGAGGCTGAACGCCACAGAGGAGGCCGGGACCAAAATGGGTAGGTGCGGCCTTAGCGGTGTGGAGATGCCGCTCGAATTGGAGAAGATGCCGAGTCCGAATCTGCCGGTGCTCGGACCCACAGCGCTCATGTCGATGAATCCGGACACGCCATGCCAGACCCGCTACGGACGAACCGGCCTCGACGTATTTCCCGTGGGCAAGAAGACGGCGGCGGATCTTGACGCCGCATTGAAGCAACTGACAGCGGCCGATCGCGAGGGCAAAAACTGGAAACGGATTCCAGGGAACACCAGGAAGAAGTCTCATCTTCTGGTGGTGTACCTGGAGTCATTGCCAACGCTGGAAGCGCAAATCGCCGAGATGTTTACCGGACCGGGGAAATCCGGCCCGCTGTATTCCGCGATTTGCGAAGACGTTTGCAAGGCGCTGGAAGGGAGAAAAGCCGACGACAGCGACTTGCTCCGCGTGTTTGTTCTGAACAAGATCGATCCGGGGCGGAAGCAGGTGGAACTCAGCGATTGCTTTACTGCCAGTGAGGCGATCCGGGGCAGTGCGGAGTGGAGGGCAGGAGCGGGAAACCGGCCGCGCCTTCCGCTGAAAGACGACGAGGGCTTCGTTCCGTCTCCTGCGGAGGTGATGGGCTGTTTGCAGATGAATTGGGAGCGAGGGGGTGCGTCCTATTCCGATGCGCCTGGCTGCCGATTAGTGCAAGTCTACGATCTGCTGATCGCGGGTAGGCCTGGAGCCGCCGTGTCCGCGCGGGCGCTGCTCGGAATGACTTTGCAGCGTGCGAGCGATCTCCTGATGGCAATCGGGCACGCCACGCATAGAGGGACCAAGGAAGGGTGGAAGGGTATTGCACGCGAGGCCGGGAAGTACACTGTCATCGCGGTCTCGATCATGAGCATCGCATTGAGCAAACTTGAACAACGAAAGGAAGACTACATGAGTGAACCGGCATTTCTGATCGGCAGATTTCTGTCGTTGGCAGACACTCTGCACGCGGAGTACTGCAAGGTAGCGCGCAAAGGCGATATGCCACCACAATTGCTGGGCAACGCGCTGATCTCGACTGCAGTCCAGGACCCGAATAAGGGGCTGGCCCGAATGCGGCAACGGATCTGTGTCTACCAAGCCTGGGCACGGGGAAAGAATGGAACAGGGCTGGCCCGGTGGTCGTGTGCCGAGATGGGAAAGATCGCGACGGAGGTAGCCGACAAACTACAGTCGGAGAGGTTCAATGACGAAAAGCAGGCGCAGTTGCTGCTGGGGTACCTGGCGCGGACCGAAGGCAAAGAGGAAAGCAAGAAGGAAGAAGGAGCGACAAACTAATGGAAACGCAGAGCAACGAGACGAACCTGGTACGGGCTACGGGCCTACTGGTGATCGAGGTGGTGAACTCAAATCCGAACGGAGATCCGGATAACGAGAGCGAACCGCGTACGCGAGTCGGGGAGCGTGGCGAGATTTCTCCGGTCTCGTTCAAGCGCAAGCTGCGCGACCTGGTCGAGCAGAAAGACGGTCCGGTCTGGCTGGACGTTGCGGCGCGATTCGTTCCGGCGCTGGATCCCAATGCGTTCGACATCCTGGAGAAGCGCGGACGCGACAGGAAGAAGATCGAGGCCGAAATCAGTGATGGCTCGTTTGCGGGGCGCTATTGGGACGGTCGGTTATTTGGCAATACGTTCCTGGAAGAAGGCAGCTCCACGAGCATCAGGACGGGTGTCGTGCAGTTTGGCATGGGCATTTCTGTGGCGCCAGTGGAGATTCAGCGGCACACACTGACGAACAAGTCGGGTGTCCAGGAAGGGAAGGATCGGGGGATGGCCCCGCTGGGGTACCGGGTCGTGCAGCACGGGGTGTATTGCATGCCGTTCTTCGTGAACCCCACAGCAGCATCGAAGTCGGGGTGCACGCGCACGGACCTCGATCTAATGTTGCGGCTGATTCCCTACGCATACACCCACACGGCGTCGTTTGTGCGACCGGATGTGCGCATCCGTCATGCGTGGTATATCGAACATAAGACGCGGCTGGGGTCCTGTCCCGACTCGATGTTGATCGACGCGTTGACGCCCCGGAAAAAGGGCGATGCAAATGCGGCATCCCAGGATTGGAGCGACTATGAGGTCCCCACCGGACTGAGTGAGGACCTTCAGAAGCGCGTTTCCGGTTGCATCGACCTGGTGGATCATGAGTGGAAAGTTGCTGGCGCATAGTGCCCGGCCTGAGCGCGGCGTCCCGCCGCAGGGGTTCTGGGAGCACATCGAACGCGTGACCTGCGCCGCAGTGGACAGCGCGGGTCGCGCTTCGGCATTCTGGACCGGGGACCGGGATCTGTTTTGCGCGGAGGTAGAGGCGGCGGCGCGACTACACGACTGCGGAAAGCTGGCCCCCGAGAATCAGGCGGTGCTGGCGCGCATATCGAGAGACCGGCTGCCCGTCCGGCACGAGGACGCGGGCGCCGCATGGCTTTTGGAGGACCGGCGGAAGAAGGCCGCACTGCTGGTGGCGAGCCACCATGCAGGTTTGCCGGCGCGATCCGCGGAGCAGAAGAAAGCGTTCGCGAAGCCTCAAGGAGCACCGTACCGTATCACCGAGGCGCTCGACCACACCGAGCGGCACATGGCACAGTATCGGGCCGAGTACGAGAAGGCGAACTGTCTGCTGGACAGGAGCCCGGCCCGTTCCGATGACTGGTCTGGGCTCGCGCATCGGTTCGCTCTGTCGTGTCTGGTGGACGCCGATCACAGCGACACGGCGGCACACTACCGGCAAGCCGTCCCCGCGAAAGCAGCCAAGCCTCGCTGGGCGGAGCGAATTGAAGCCTTGGACCGGTACGTTGGCGACCTGTCGGCGAACCATAAAGAAGACCCACGAAGCCAGGATCGGCAGGCCGTCTACGAGAACTGCTGCCACGCGGAACCGGGAGGCAGCATTGTCTCGTGTGATGCCGCGGTCGGTTCCGGGAAGACGACGGCAGTGATGGGCTACCTGCTGCGGGTGGTTGAACGGGAGAAACTACGCCACATCCTTGTGGTACTGCCGTTCACGAACATCATTCAGCAATCAGTTGATGTATACCGCCAGGCGCTGGTGCTGCCCGGCGAGAAACCGGATGAGGTAGTGGCGGAAGTCCACCATCGGGCTGAGTTCCAGAATCCGGATCTGCGGGAGATGTCGGTGCTGTGGGACGCCCCGATCACGGTGACAACCGCGGTCCAGTTTTTCGAGACCCTCGCGGCCAGCAAACCCGCGCGTTTGCGAAAGCTCCATGAACTGCCGGGTTCGGCGGTCTTCATCGATGAGGCGCATGCTTCGATTCCAATCTCGCTCTGGCCGCTGTCCTGGCTCTGGCTTAAGGAACTGACGAGCGACTGGGGATGCCATTTCGTGCTAGGTTCGGGGTCGCTGGCGAAGTTCTGGGAGAATCGCGACTTTATGCAGGCGCCGGAGACCATTCCGGAGCTATTGGAGCCGCGCATCCGAGCAAGGCTTGCCGCAGTGGAGGAACGGCGGGTCCAAATCCGAACGCATCTGGAAACACTTGGGTGCGACGCGTTGGCCGATTTCGTCGCTGGGACGATAGGCCCCCGGCTGGTCATCCTCAATACCGTTCAATCCGCCGCCGTGCTGGCAGACCGGATGCGCAAAAGGGGGTTGGATGTGATGCACCTTTCGACAGCGCTGGCTCCGGCCGACCGTGAGAGGGTACTTGAGCGCGTGAGAGGACGGCTGACGGCCGTCGGCCGCACCGACTGGACCCTGGTGGCGACGAGTTGCGTTGAGGCTGGGGTGGACTTCTCGTTCCGCACGGCGATTCGGGAGAGCTGCAGCGCCGCAAGTCTGATCCAGACGGGAGGCCGGGTGAACCGGCACGGATCCTGGAGCGCGGCGGACGTATGGGACGTCCGGCTCCTGGACGCGATGTTCAACCAGCATCCAGGCTTCAAATACTCTCGGGAAGTGCTGCAAGGGATGTTGGCGGCTGGTGAGCTTGCCGGCGATATTTCCGGGATGGTAACGGAGGCGCTTCGGCGCGAACTGGTCCTGAAGGATGTGCGCAGCAAGGCGGATCGGCTCCGGGACTGCGAGGCGCAGGAAGAGTGGCCCGAGGTGGCGCTACTGTACCGGGTGATCGATTCGGATACGCAGACGGTGGTGGTAGATCCGGAGCTCGTGAGGCGCATCGAAGAAGGGGAACAGGTGCCGTGGCGGGAGCTCGTGCGGGGCAGTGTCCAGATGTGGAAGAAGAAGGTGCAGGATCTGGCCTTACGCCGCCTGGACCGGGATGGTGAACTGTTCTGTTGGACCGGCCGCTACGATGGGGATTTTCTGGGCTATATGGACGGCGTGTTGCCTCTGCTCAAGGGACGGGATTCGGGGCTTTTCGCATGACCTACTCTGAAGTCGACCTCCTCCCGCTCTCGGGCCTGCAGCACCTGCTGTTTTGCGAGCGCCAGTGGGGGTTGATCCACATCGAGCAGCAGTGGGCGGAAAACCAGCTAACGGCGGAGGGGCGGATTCTCCACGACCGGGTCCACGAGGCCGGCACTGATGCCCGGGTGGACGTGGTGACGGCGCGGGGACTGCACCTCCACTCGTTCCGGTTGGGGCTGACCGGGCAGGCGGACGCTGTGGAGTTTCACCGCGTGCCTGAGGGGCCTCCGAGAGGCGCTCTGCTGGATGGCCGCGAGGGATGGTGGCGGCCGTTACCCGTGGAGTACAAGCGGGGACGGCCGAAAGCGAACCTCTGCGACGAAGTCCAGCTCTGCGCCCAGGCCATCTGCATGGAGGAAATGCTGGGCGTCGAAATCGAACGTGGCGCGCTTTATTACGGCGCCAACAGGCGGAGGAAGCAGATTGAGTTTACGGGTCCATTAAGGGTTCAGACGGAGGACTTGGCCGGGCGCATGCACCGGTTGTACGCGGCGAAAGTCACGCCTACGGCCGTGTATGCAAAGAAGTGCGGGCGGTGCTCGCTTATTGGCCAGTGTCTGCCGAGAGCGGTGTCGAAACGCGACGCGGTGAAGCGGTATCTCTTGCGGGCGTTGCGCGACGAGGAGGCGGCGCCGTGAAACAGCTATTGAACACGCTGTACGTGACGACTCAAGGCGCCTATCTA
Organism: Bryobacteraceae bacterium; assembly: GCA_052325345.1. Lineage (GTDB taxonomy): Bacteria > Acidobacteriota > Terriglobia > Bryobacterales > Bryobacteraceae > JBEKYD01. The sequence goes on along the minus strand of JBKQVG010000416.1, from coordinate 1,745 downwards.
GCGCGGGACGGCGAGGCCGTGGACGTACGGGTAGAGCACGAGACGAAATTGCGGGTGCCAATCCACACGCTGAGCGGCATCGTGTGCTTCGGGAACGTTTCGTGTAGCCCGTTCTTGATGGGCCTTTGCGGTGAGAACGGCGTGGCGCTGGCGTTTCTGACCGAGCACGGGCGCTTCCTGGCGCGAGTTGAGGGACCGGTTTCGGGGAACGTGCTGCTGCGCCGAGAGCAGTTCCGATGGGCAGACCGGGAGGAGCGGGCGGCGTCCGTGGCGCGCGCGGTGGTGACGGGGAAGATCGCCAACTGCCGCACTGTGCTGCAGCGGGCGCTACGGGACTATCCGGAGGGAGCGGGGGCCGGCGACCTGGAGCGGGCCGCGCGACGACTAGGAAAGCTGATCGAGACCGTCACGGCCACGACAGGCCTGGAGGAGATTCGAGGACATGAGGGCGACGCAGCGCGAGTGTACTTCGGAGTCTTCGATCGCCTGATTACGGCGTCGAAGGAAGAGTTCTTCTTTCGCGGGAGAAGCCGGCGGCCGCCGCTAGACAATATGAACGCGCTGCTGTCTTTCCTATACACGCTGCTAGTGCATGACGCGGTGGCGGCGCTGGAGGGGGTGGGACTCGATCCAGCGGTGGGCTATCTGCATCTGGATCGGCCTGGGCGTCCCGGCCTGGGACTCGACCTAATAGAGGAGTTGCGGCCGGTTGTTGCCGACTGGCTGGCGTTGTCTCTGGTCAATCGGAGACAGGTGCAAGCGAGCGGCTTTCGAAAGACGGAGTCGGGCGGAGTTGTGATGGATGACGCGACGCGGAAGGAGGTGCTGGTGGCGTACCAGAAGCGCAAGCAGGAGGAGATTCTTCATCCTTTCTTGCAGGAGCGAGTGGCGTTTGGGCTGACGCCGCACGTGCAGGCTCTACTGCTGGCGCGGTACATTCGGGGCGATCTCGATGGGTACCCGAGTTTCGTGTGGAAGTGAATCAAGGACAAGGCGATGATGCTGGTAGTGGTGGCGTACGACGCGAACACCGAGACGGAGCAGGGCCGGCGGCGGTTGCGGCGTGTGGCCAAGGTGTGCGAAGACTGTGGCCAGAGGGTACAGAACTCTGTTTTCGAGTGCCTGGTGGACTCGGCGAAGTGGGCGAGCGTCCGTGCCGATTTGATCCGGGAGATCCAGGAAGCGACGGACAGTTTGCGCTTTTATTTCTTGGGGGATAACTGGAAGCGGAGGGTGGAGCACGTGGGGGCGAAGCCTTCTTACGATCCCCAAGGGCCGCTGGTGATATGAAGATCGCGAACGTGAAGCAGACAAGAAACGGCCCGCCGGTTCGCGCTGGTGGATATCACACGATTCCAGAGTCACTTGCCGTCATTCGGAAGTCGTTGCCACCGGGACGGGATCGGCGTGGGAATTTACTTTCGCGCAAAGTGTTGTGTGGACATAAACGGCTCAACTAGATAGGCGGAAGCCGTCGCGCCCCGCGCGGGGCGCGTGGATTGAAACCTAGTGGAGTAGGAATGAATGTAGGGGCCGGTTGGTCGCGCCCCGCGCGGGGCGCGTGGATTGAAACATCTGCGGGGCTCCTTTTGGGAGAAAAGATACCGGGTCGCGCCCCGCGCGGGGCGCGTGGATTGAAACTTTCAGGTGGCAGCTCCGGCAAAGACGCGCCAAGGTCGCGCCCCGCGCGGGGCGCGTGGATTGAAACTTCTCCGTTTAGCCTTAAGGTTTTTCTCGCGTTGGTC
>JBKQVG010000415.1:0-8864 GCA_052325345.1 Bryobacteraceae bacterium | reverse complement strand
CGGCACGCAAAAGTGCGTGCGCCACGGTGGCAGCTTGAAGTTAATCCTGCCCTGTCCTTTACTGCGCAACTTCGGACACCTCTTTAGCATCCAGGCTTTCCAGAAACTGGGCCGTCTTCCGGCGGTCGAACAGCGGATCCTCCGATTCGATGCACAGGAAGAACCGGTCGCGCGATGCCATGCCGAACCGCTCGTTGTTGAACACCGGGTGATACGGCATCGGCAGGCCGCACAGGCCCAACAGGCCGAGCACCGTCGTCAGTCCTGCAAACAGGATCGTGCATTCGAAGGTAATCACAAAGTACTCGGGCCAGCTATGGAGCGGCCGGCCAGCCACGTTGATCGGGTATTGAAGGACCGTGACGTAATACTGCAGCAGATAGCCAAACGATCCGCCGGTCAACCCTCCCAGCAGCACCAGCAGCGGCAGACGGTTGCGATGTAAATGCAACGCGTCGGTCAACTCTTCAATCGGAAACGGGGTATACGCATCCAGTTTGCGATAGCCCTGCTCGCGCGCCGCGCGGGCGGCTTTCACCAGCGCATTGGCAGTTTCGAATTCGGCCATCAGTCCGTAGGCCGGAGCGCTTTCGGCCGTGTCGTGGCCGTTCGCGGAAGGTTCGCTCATTCCGCCACCTCCTTCTCCACCTTGGCGTGCGGCAGCAGCGTGCGCACTTCAAAAATGGAAATCATCGGCAACCCGCGGACGAACAGGAAGAACAACGTCAGGAACAGGCCGATGGTGCCAAGGAAAACGCCCCAGTCCCAACGCGTGGCGTGGAAGACGCCCCAGGCGGAAGGCACAAAATCCTGCGCCAGACTGCTGACGATAATCACGAACCGCTCCAGCCACATACCGCACAACACCACCATCGAGGAAAGGAACAGCAAGGCCGGAGTGTTCCGAATCTTCTTGAACCACAGAAACTGCGGCGCGACGATGTTGCACGCCACCAGGCTCCAGTAGGAGCTGGCATATGGGCCGGTCATACGATGGTGAACGGCCGCGGCATCGAAGATGTTACCGCTATACCAGCCGGTGAAGGCTTCCATGATATAGGCGTAAGCCACAATCAGGCCGGTGGCCAGCATGACTTTACCGCAGTTATCCAGGTGCTTATCCGTGATCAGGCCTTCCAGTCCGTAGACCGAGCGTAGCGGAATGGCCAGCACCAGCACCATGGCGAAGCCGGAATAAATGGCGCCGGCCACGAAGTACGGGGGGAAGAAGGTGCTATGCCAGCCGGGGACGATGGCAATGGTGAAGTCGAAGCTCACCACCGTGTGTACCGAGAGCACCAGCGGCGTAGCCAGGCCCGCCAGCAAAAGCGAAGCGGTCTCGTAGAGACTCCAGTGCCGGGCCGAGTTGCGCCAGCCCATCGCCAGCAGTCCGTAAATCACGCGCGCGACCTTATTCCCCGCTCGGTCGCGCAGGGTCGCCAGGTCGGGAATCAGACCCACGAACCAGAACACCGCCGAGATGGTCGCGTACGTGGAAACCGCGAAAACGTCCCACACCAGCGGGCTGCGGAAGTTGGGCTCGATGCCCATCGTATTGGGATACGGGAACAGCCAGAATGCCAGCCACGGACGGCCCAGGTGGAGAATCGGAAACATGCCCGCGCACGCCACCGCAAACAACGTCATTGCCTCGGCAAATCGGTTGATGGAATTTCGCCATTTCTGGTTCAGAAGCAACAGAATGGCCGAGATCAAGGTCCCGGCGTGGCCGATACCGATCCACCATACGAAGTTGGTGATGGCAAAGCCCCACATCACCGGCGTCCGCAGGCCCCAGATGCCGGGTCCCAGGGCAAACAGCAAGGTTGTCGAGATCGCAAGAATTCCCAGCAGCGCCAGGCCCGCGCCGAAACCCAGAAACCAGAATGGCGGGGTGCGCTTGGTCTGCACCACGCTGGCGATCTGATCGGTGATGCTGCTGAAGGTATAGCCGGGCGCGATAATCTCGTGCGGTTCCGGTTTTTCCATTACCACGTTTTGTTCGTCCGCCATGTTCGCGCCTAGATTTCAATCTCCGGATTGGGATTGCGCAAGCTCGCCAGGTACGTCGTACGGGGCCGCGTATTCAAATCGGCCAGCATCGAGTAGTTGCGTTTGTCGGCCTTCAATTTCGCTACCCGGCTATTGGGATCGTTCAGGTTGCCGAACACGATCGCTTCGGCCGGGCAGGTGGCCTGGCAGGCGGTCTGGATATCGCCCTCGCGAACCTGGCGATTCTCCTTTTCGGCCTCGATCTTGGCGTAGTTGATGCGCTGCACGCAGTACGTACATTTTTCCATGACGCCGCGGCTGCGTACGGTGACGTCGGGGTTGCGCAGCAACTGCAGGCTCGGGGTTTCGTAATCGGAGAAAAGGTAGAAATTGAACCGCCGCACCTTATACGGACAGTTGTTGGAGCAGTAGCGGGTGCCCACGCAGCGGTTGTAAACCATGTCGTTGAGTCCCTCAGAACTGTGCGAGGTGGCCTGCACCGGGCAAACCAGTTCGCAGGGAGCGTCTTCGCATTGCTGGCAGGGAACCGGCTGGTTATAGACGGCGGGCTCGTTCGCCGCTCCGCTGTAATAGGAATCCACCCGGATCCAATGCATGGCGCGGCCGCGCCTCACCTGGTCCTTGCCCACCACGGCAATGTTATTTTCCGCGTGGCACGCCACCACGCAGGCGCTGCAGCCGGTGCAGGCGTTCAAGTCGATCGCCATGCCCCAGGCATAGCCGTTGTATTGCCAGGCCGGATAAATCGTCAGACCCGGCGGCGGCGTTTCCGCGCCAGCGTGAACCGTCTCCGGATTCTTCAGGTAATCCACCAGCTCGCCTTCGTGAACCAGGTGGCGTTCGGTGTCGAGCACATGGTCGTTCTGGGTGGTCGCCAGAAGGTAGATCCCGTCGACCTTCCTGGCTTTCAGTCCCACGTCGCGCCACAATGCTTTGGCCGTGCGCAGCCCGTACGGATTGAAGCCCATGCCCTTCGCCACCTGACCCGCCTTGGTGCGCCCGTACCCCAGGTACAACGTCACCGCGCCATCCACGTGGCCGGGTTGCACGAACACCGGCGCCCGCAGGCTGCGGCCCTGGTAGGTCAATTCCACCATCGGCACGCCGTCCATGCCCAGGTTCAGCGGGTTGGAAGGTTCCACCCCAAGCTGGTGAGCGGTGGCCGGGCTCATGATCGCGGCGTTGTCCCAGGTCAGCTTAGTGATCGGCTTGGGAAGCTCCTGCAGCCAGCCGTTGTTGGCGAATCGCCCGTCGTATATGGCCGGGTCGGGACGAAACAGAACTTCCAGCGTGCCGTGCAGCTTCGGCTTCTCGGCCGGCGCGGTGATGGCCGCGGGCTTGATGGCGAAAGTCTTGGCGGGCAGCGCCGAATCCGCGACGACACCGTCGTGCACCGAGCGCCGCCACCAGGCTTCAAAGCCGGCGCCTTTGTGAACTCCCGCCCAGTAACCCTTGACGATCTCGTAGCTGCCGCTCAGCGGGGTATCCGTGAACATCTGCAGCAGTTGCGCCGCCGAACGCCCATCGTAGAGCGGCAGAATCAGGGGCTGCTGCAGAGATACCGTGCCATCGAAAGCACGCGCATCGCCCCAACTCTCCAGGTAGTGGGCTTCCGGCAGCCGCCAGTCGCAGATTTCCGATGTCTCGTCTTCGTACAGGCTCAAATGCACGCCGTGGCGCGCCTTCTTGAGGCGGTCGCCCAGCCCCAGCTCCACCGGTCCATTGAATGCCGGATTGCCACCCAGAATCAGCAGCAGCTCCACCGAGCCCGCGTCCAGGTCTTTCACCAGGTCTTCGAGCGAGGCCAACTGGTCGCTGGAACCGGCTTCGATGGGATCGGTATAAAACACCGTCTTGCCGACGTTGCCGAGGTGCGCGTTCATGGCGTGCGCCAGAGCGTGCACGATGGGCGGCTGCTGTTCGCCGGCGATAATCAGGCTGGCGCCGCGATTCCGCTCGAGGTCGCCCGAGATGCCGGCGATCCACTTGAAAACGTCGTGGTTGTCGCCGTTTTTCGGACCGCTGGCCAAGCCGATACCCGCAGCCAGCGCCCAGGCGAACTCTTCAATGTCGGTCGCGCGCAGCGGCAGCCGATGGTCCGCCTTACTGCCGGTCGGCGTGGGCATGGGCTCCGCCACGTACAACCGGTTCATCGTCTTCTCCGCGCCCACCACCCGCCGTCCGGCCATAAATTGCCGCGTATAGCGCAGCCAACCGGGCCCGGACGCCAGGAAGTCCGAATCGATGGCGACAATGACGTTGGCGTTTTCCAGGTTGTAATAGGTACTGACGGGTTGGCCGAACGCCAGCTCGGCGCCGGCGCGGGCGCTGTGCGCTCCGGCGGGCTCCCATTGGTGCCATTTCGCGGCGGGGTAAAGCTTTTTCACTGCGTCGAGCTGCGCCGCCAGGCTGGGCGAGGTGATCGTCTCCGTCAGGATGCGGATGCCCGCGCCGCCATTGGTTTTCTGCTGCTCCAGCAAGCCGGCCAGAAAGTTATAGAAGTAAGTCCAGGACCGCACATCGCCCCGATAAGAAACCACCTTCGCGCGGTCGGGATCGTACAGCCCCAGCACGGAAGCCTGCGTGTACGAATCGCACGCCCCCAGCGAAGCCGGATGTTCCGGATTGCCCTCGATCTTGGTCGGCCGGCCTTCGTGGCTCTCCACCAGTACACCCGTACCGACGCCCGAGAGCGTCATGGTGGAGGCGAAGAACAGCGGCTTGCCGGGGATCAGCTCTTCCGGCTGCTTGGTATAGGGCGTGATCTGTTCGGTAGGCTGGCGGGTGCAGGCAGCCAGCCCCCCCAGCGCCAGCGACGCACCCATCAGCTTCAGGAAATTGCGGCGGCCTTCCACGGGGTTTTCGTCCTCGCCCCAGCCGATCGCCTGATGCGGGAATTCGCGCTCGACCAAGTCCCGAAATTCGGGCGCCCCCGCCAACTCTTCCAGGTTGCGCCAGAATTCACGCCCTCGAGTTCCATTCAACCGCGCCCGCGCCGCGGCGACGTCCAGCTTTTTTGGTGTTTGGCTCATCGGTGACAGGTATTACAACTGGTTAGAGTCCGCGCGTCTTGAATCTTGTATTCCGCCACCAGGCGGGTCCCGATTTCTTCCTGGTTCCCCGCCGGCTCGTAACCCATGGTGGTGATAAACTCGCGCGGTCTTACGTATTTCTCGGGGTTACGGTGGCAATCCAGGCACCACGACATCTGCAAGGTCGGGTGCTGGGACGTGAGCGGCATCTTATCGATGCGCCCGTGACAGGTTTCGCACCCCACGCCTTTGTTGACGTGAATGCTGTGATTGAAATAGACAAAGTCGGGGAGGTCGTAAACCCGCGTCCAGCGAATCGTGCCGCCGGTGCGGTAGGCTTCGCGCACGGGCTCCAGCGTCGGGCTGGTTTTCCAGATCTGCGAATGGCAGTTCATGCAGGTCTTGATCGGCGGGATATTGGCGAAGCCGGACGTTTCCACCGTGGTATGGCAATACCGGCAGTCGATGCCTATGGCGCCCACGTGGTGCGCATGGCTGAACGGCACCGGTTGCTCGCGTATCTCGTCCTGGCGAGTCATGTAACCGCCACGGTTCAAAGTGTCGAACGCCCATCCGGCAAGAGCGACAAAAAGCACCGCGCCGAAGATGGTAATCCGCGCAAACGCATTGGAACTGCGATTGAATATCTGGGACATGGTTTTAGATTGGGCTCAATCCCAGCAGCAGAGAGTAGTATGTTCCCATTGTTCGTGTCAGACAGCTTGAAAACCCGGAGACTCGCGCGGCTGGCCGCTCTTCAGGCAACCCAGCACAGCACCAACTCTTACTCCGGCGTGTCTCCTATTGTAAACGACCCGCGTCCCTAACTCACACTGATTAATGCTGTAAAACTCAACGATTTTAAGCTCGCTCCAGCAGATACACCGAATCTTCGTAGCGGCCGCCTTCGGCCGTACAGACCGCCAACTGCGCTTTTCGTTTTGCCTGGACCGACGGCTTATCCCACAGCGAAGCACCGCAGTATTCCCCATCCTTGCGCAATACGTAAAACTGCAGATCGATGGCTTCGAGACGCTTCCGGTCGTTGTCGAAATTGCGGGCGACGCGCTTTAATGCCTCGAGCGCGGCATCCTTGGGCGGCAACCCATGGTGCATGTTCTCAACAATCAGATGCGCGCCGCACACGCGAAGATTCTCTTCCCCTCGTCCGGTGGAACCCGCGCCGCCGATATCCTGATCGAGCCACAGCCCGCCGCCGATGATGGGCGAGTCTCCCACCCGGCCGGCCAGCTTCCATGCCATGCCGCTGGTGGTGGTCACGGCCGACATCTCGCCCCTCTCGTTCAGGGCGATGCAATTGATGGTGCCGTGCGGGGGATGAATCGCGTAATCCCAAAGCTCCGCCAGCGTGTCTTCGCCGATCTGCGGAAACATCCGGTGTACTTCCCGAATCACCGCGGTTTTGCGCGCTTCCGGCGGCGCATCCACGCCCGGCCCCCAGTTGCTGTGCCCGCTCGGATCGCGCAGCGCCCGCTTCCACATCAGCCAGGCCGCGCGCGCCTCGTCGGTAAAAATATCCTCTTCTTGAAAGCCTTCCGCCTTGGCGAACTTCAACGCCCCGGCGCCCACCAGCATCATGTGGTCCGTATCCTGCATGACGCGCTGCGCCACCTTGGACGGCGTCTTGATGTTCCGCAGCGCTCCCACCGCGCCCATGCGCCGGCTGGGGCCATGTACCACGCTCGCGTCCAACTCCACCACGCCGTCCTCGTTGGGAAGGCCGCCGTAGCCCACGCTGTGATCGCGCGGGTCGAGTTCGACGATGTTGACGCCGGCAATCGCCGCATCCAGGGTATCGCCCCCGCCGGCGATGACCTCCATCGCCTTGGCGCAGCAGTGAAGGCCTCCGTCGTTCATGTTGGCGCTGGAAATCACGACACGCTTGGGCCGCGCCTCGGCCGCGACGATCACCGCCGCCGGCAGCGTGGCGGCGCCCATCAGCACCGCTCTCCTACTCCAATCCGATCCGTTCATCTCCCTCTGTTGCCGACACCGAAGCCCGCCATGGAATAGTTTCCCCAGCCGAACCCCGCGTCTCTAACTTTTTTGGCAGAAAAACATTATGTCACAGGCCAAGCGGGAGGTTGTACTCCGGTTTGAGGGTGGTTGGTTTGCTGGCGGGGCAGGTTGGCGAACGGCGCAAACTCGCTGGGGTCGCCACCCTGAGGTTCGCTCGTTATGGCGGGAGCGCCCCACCGAAACCGGTGGCAAGGTAGCCACAGCCGGGAAAAACCAGCAACGCGACGAGACCGTCGGCGCTACGAAGGGAGAGCGCGCCACGAATTTAGATGCTAGCCCGCAAAATCTGAGAATTGGTCTCGCAGAATTGCCGTTTGTAAGGCCGAACCGCGTGGTGGGCAAGCTGTCAGCCATCAGCGTTCAGCGGTCAGCTAGCGATCAGCCTACGGGTTGGATGCGAGGTCAGTCGGCGAGATCTGGCAACGATCAGCGCGCCTAGGCGGCGAGGAGATCCACGAGTTTCTGAATAGCAGCATCAGCCTGGTGATAGGCGACTTCGATCTTAGCCGGCGGTTTGGTGGTTTTCTCGGGCCGATGGTGAAACAGGGAATTCGCCAGGGGGCCGCAGATACGCTGATGAAACAGGACGAACATGGCGGCCACCCGCTTGCCTTTTTCCGTGAGCCGATAGCAGTACCGCCGACCATCGCGCTCCAGCAGGCCGTGGCCTTTCCTCTTGCGCAGGTCATAACGGAGTTGGGTCAGAGTGTAAGCCTCTGCGGAAACGCCAGCAGGCTTTTGCAGTAAATCCGCAACACGTGATGGCCGTGGTCAAGTTTCTCCAGCATGCTGTGCAGCTTGCCGCGGATCCGCTTGTGCTTGCGGACCCCAAAGATCTGAGCGATCTTGTCCGCCGTCAGGCGGAATAATCCCAGCTCACAGGAGCGCTCGAAGATTTTGTGGATCGGGAAATTTCGCCGGAACAGGAAGTTCCGGCAGTATTCGACTTGATTCAGGGAGTAATCGCGACGAAGGTGAATCGCGGCGCGGTGGGAAACTTCGGCGGCGCCGACCGAAAGGTGGGGCCCTGCTCCAGGCTCTTGAAGAAGGGGTCGGGCCACTGGATGGGAATACGGTGGTTGCGGGCGAAGGCTTCCACCCACTGCTGGTATTCGCGGGTCCTCTTGGCCAAGGCCTCCTTGGTAATGGGATAGATCCCGTGCACGTCGCGGAAGAAATGGACGATGTGCTCCGGTCGCGTCAGCAGAGGCAGGTAACCCTGGATGACCATGCGGTCGAAACAGTGGTATATCAAAGCCAGCAGGCTACCGAACAGCTTGCAGAAGGTTTCCATCGGTCCTCCTTCCGGTGCTGGAGTCGACACCATGATCATCGGATAGAGGGCCGATGGAAATCCAGGGTCGCACCGTGAAAGATTTCCACGAACTCAAGGTATGGCAGAAGGCGCATCAGTTGACCCTGGCAGTGTATCAGATTACGGCCACCTTTCCGCGCGAAGAACGGTACGGGCTCACCAGTCAACTGCGCCGCTGCAGCGCTTCCATCCCGGCCAATCTCGCGGAGGGGTGTGGGAGGAACGGGGATGCCGAGTTCGCCCGGTTTTGCTCCATCGCCATGGGATCTGCGAGCGAGTTGGAGTATCACTTGCTGCTGGCCAAAGACCTGAAGCTCATCAAGCCCAACGATCACGCGGAACTGTCGCAGCGCGCGACCGAGTTGAAACGGATGCTGACCGCGCTGCTTCAAAAGCTGAAGGCTGATCGCTGAATGCTGAAAGCTCCTGTCCTGAAGTTTTCAAGTATCCTTGGCTATGTTTAG
>JBKQVG010000414.1:0-17550 GCA_052325345.1 Bryobacteraceae bacterium | reverse complement strand
TCGTGGGATTCAAACAGGATGTTTTCCGGGCTTCGGAAGTTCTTAACAAGCTCCGCGAGATGGACCGCGAATGGGTGGTCGACCTTGACGACGCTGTCGCGGTCTATCGCGACCATACAGGCAAACTGAGGGTGGATCAGAGCTACCAACTGACTACGCGAGAGGGGGCCGGGTGGGGAGTATTTTGGGGTTCCCTGATTGGCGCTCTGATTGCGATTCCATTCACGGCCGGCGCTAGCGGCGCGGCTGTGGCGGGCGCCGTCGCCGCCGGAGCCCTGGGTGGCGGCGCCCTCGGCGCAACCGGCGGCGCGCTCGACGCTCGTTGGTGGAAGGACGAGTTCGGCATCCCGGAAGAGTTCGCAAAAGGCGTCGGCGGCATGATCCAGCCGTGCGACTCGGCAATCCTGGCGCTGCTACGGACGGTCGACCCGGTGGAAGTGGCTGAGGAGTTCCGCGGTTACGGCGGCACAATCCTCCAGACGAACCTCACCAACGAGCAGTCCGCCAAGGTGCAAGCCATTCTGGACGGCAGCGACCGCCGGTTCTATGCGAAGGCGAGTTCGCAACAGGAGACCAAGACACCTGTGCACGTACTTTCCGAGCACTGGGTGGATGTTCCAACGGTGCGCGCGGGCTCAGCGAAGGCCCGTGAAGCGTAAGGATGCCGAAGTGGGCGACAAGGTTGCCATCCACGGCCGGGTCACCATCGCAACCTCGGGCGAGATGCGCAGAACGCTGTCTGACGCCTTGCGTGCAAAGCCGGTCAACTTGTCCGTCGATTTGTCCGATGTCTCGTACATCGACACTTCCGGATTAGCCACGCTGGTGGAGGCGCTCCGGATTGCACGCAGGCAAGGCACGCGGCTGATCCTGGGCGGTCTCCATGATCAGCCGCGCTACCTTTTTGAGATCACGCATTTCGATCGCCTCTTCGACATGGCTGGACAGGAGGCTGGGACGTGAAGGTCTTGGAAGCCATCGGTGGCGGCACCCTCCGCGGACTCGCCTACATCGGCGGACTTACGATGCAGGGCTGGTCGGGTCTGCGCGCCACGCCGCGTGTGTTACCCCTCGTGGGCAAGCGTGGGCGCTGGCGTGCGGCGTTGCGCCAGATGGCGGCTGTCGGTGTGGATGCCCTGCCGATGGTCGGCATCATGTCCCTATGCGCAGGATTCATCCTGGCCATGCAAGCCGGCGCCGAACTCCGCAGGTTCGGAGCCCTGCAGTACGTCATGGACACCGTGGCCATCGGGTTCACGCGCGAACTGGGACCGCTGTTAACGGCCTTCGTGGTGAGCGGCCGGTCGGGATCGGCATTCTCAGCCGAAATCGGAACCATGGTGGTCACCAGCGAGATCGACGCGCTCCGCACCATGGCCATCGATCCGGTCGAGTTTGTGCTGGCGCCGAAATACCTCGCGGCGATCATCACAATCCCCTGCCTGAGCATCATGAGCAACGCGTTCGGCATCCTGGCGGGCTTCGGGTTTATGTTCATCACCACCAGGTACAGGTTCTCCATGTATCTGCGATATGTCGCCGACTCGATCGAACTGCATGACGTCTTCACCGGGCTGCTGAAGAGCCTGGTGTTCGCCATCATTATCGTCAACGTCGGCTGCCTGGAAGGCTTCCGGACCCGAGGGGGGCCGGACGCGGTGGGGCGGTCGGCCACTTCCGCCGTGGTCTGGTCAACCTTTCTTGTGATCCTGGCCGACGTGTTTTTCACCGCGATCTTCTATCTGGTGCACAAGGGTGGTTAGCGTATGGCAGACCCCGTGATTTCGGTTGAGAACCTGACGGTCCAATACGGCGACCACCGTGTGCTGGATGGCGTGAGCCTGAACGTCGAAGCGGGCGAAGTGATGGCGCTGCTCGGCGGCAGCGGCTCGGGCAAAACCACCATCCTGCGGCACATCATCGGACTCGAGCGGCCTACCTCCGGCACGGTCCGCATCCGGGGCATCGATATCAATCGCTGCTCTCCGAAAGAACTTAAGGACGTCAGGCGCACCATGGGTGTGGCCTTCCAGGAGTGTGCGTTATTCAATGCCATGTCCATCGAAGAAAATGTCGCCCTGCCTCTGCACGAATTGACCGGCCTGGCCGACCCCGTCATCGAAATCATGACGTACCTGAAACTCGCGGCCGTGGGTCTGAGTCAAGCCGCCAAACAAATGCCTCAAGAATTGTCCGGGGGCATGAAGAAGCGCGCCGCGGTCGCCCGGGCTACCGCACTCGACCCCGAAATTCTGGTCTTCGACGAACCGTCGGCGGGCCTGGATCCTATTGTCGCGGCCGGGCTGGACGAACTGATCCTGCTCTTGAAGCGCGCCTTCCACATGACCATCCTGGTCGTTACCCATGAGTTGGCCAGCGCATTTCGCGTCGCCGACCGTGTGGCCATGTTGGACCGCGGATCGCTCATCGCGGTCGACGACAAAGATGCGTTCCAGAAAAGCACCCAGCCTCGCATCCGGCAGTTCCTCGACCGTGTTCCCGATTCCATTGCGGAAAGCGCTGACGTTCAGGACCGGTTTCGAGAATTGGCGGGGATCACAGGAGGGCGAGCATGAAAACGGAAGCCAAAGTCGGCGCTTTCGTTTTGGTCTGCGCGGCGGTGCTGCTCGCCACCATCTATCACGTAAGCAACGCGCAGATCAGGGGAGCGCGCACCCCCTACCGGACGTACTTGAAGTATGCGGGCGGCCTGGAGCCCGGAGCGGACGTCCTGTTTGGCGGCATCAAGGCGGGCCAGGTGACCGCGGTACGGCCCGACCCGCAGGACCCCACCCGGATTGAGATCCTGTTGGATGTCCGGGAGGGCACCCCGCTTAACGCCAAGTCCGTGGCGAAGCTTGGATCGGTGACCGTGATTACCAGCCCGGTCATCTCCATCAGCATGGGATCGAATGACGCGCCCCGGTTGCCGGCCAATAGCGCGATCCCGTCGCTGGAAACCATCAGCCTCGACGACACTGAGCGCAAAATCGTGGCCCTCGCCGATTCCGCGCAGGGACTGCTGGAAGCGGTGCATACGGACGTGAACGAAGTCACGGGCGACGCCCGACAACTCATGTCGAATCTGAACGGAGTCACTGGCAAACCGAACCAGCAGCACTTATCGGAGATTCTGACGAACGCGGACGCCATGGTGACGCGGATATCGCCGAAAATCGACCAGGTCACCGACCAGGTTCTGAAGCTCACCAACGACGCCAATGGCGTCATGGCGAAAGTGGGGCCGGTCCTGGACAATGCGAACGCAACCGTGTCCAACGCGAACAACACCATCACTGCGGTCCGCGATCCCCTGCAGACGGACCTTGCCGAAATGCGTAAAGCGCTCGAGCAGACGCGCGGCCTGATAGCGAATCTCCAGACCGCGGTGCGGGCGAAAGATCAAAATTTCGCCGACATGATCGAGAACCTTCGTGCGGCGACTGAAAACCTGAACGCGCTGACAGAGTCCGTGAAGGAGCGTCCGTGGAGCCTGATACGGATCAGGCAGCCCGAGGACCGAAAGGTTCCCAAGAAATGAGGACTCCATGACCACCAAGACTCTGATATGCATGAGCGCCTGCATGGTGGCGCTGCTCATGGCTGGTTGCGGGGGCAAGATCCGGTATCCGCACTACTACGCGCTCGACATCCCTCCTGCGCCGAGCCCCGCGGCAACCGATGCGCGCCTGCCGGCCACGCTTGCGGTGCGCCGATTCGAAGCGTTGCCGTACCTGCGACAGGGGCGGATTGTGTACCGTCCAGGCCCGGCGGAAATTGGCTTTTACGATTATCACCGGTGGGCTGCCGATCCCGCGACGACGGTGACGGCGGCAATGATCGATTCACTCCGCTCCTCGCGGCTATTCTCATTCGTGAGGCCGTACGACGGTCAGAGCCGGCAGGACTATCTCATGAGCGGCCGGCTCGAACGGCTGGAAGAGATCGATTCCGCTGGCAATGTCCGCGTGGAAGCCAGGATATCTGCCGAGTTGTTCGATCTCCGGACCGGCGAAACCGTGTGGACCGGCGATGCAGATGAGACTTCCGAAGTAGAAACACGCAACATAAACTCGGTTATCCAGGGAATGACTCATGCTGTGCAAAAGAGCATAAGCCGGCTCGTGGCCAGCCTGGACCGGCAATTCGTTGCGAAATCAAGGGAGGTGCGATGAGCACTCCGAACCCAACCCAGCCTGCTGCCCCATCCGTCGGTTCCCCACCGGTGGCCAGCGGACTGACCTCACAGGAAGCCGAGGCACGACTCGGCCAGTTTGGTCCCAATGATCCCGTCCCTTCCAAACACCAATCGCCCGTTGTCGACTTTCTGCGCCTTTTCTTGAATCCGCTGGTGCTGATACTGCTGATCGCTGCCCTCCTTTCCGCCTTTCTCGGAGACGCTGCGGACTCGGCGATCATTACCGTCATCGTCCTCCTCAGCACCGCGCTCGATTTCACCCAGACCTATCAGTCGCGGCGAGCCATCGAGCAACTGCGGCAACAGGTGGCGCCTACCGCTACCGTGCTGCGCGACGCCAAGTGGCAGGAAATCCGGCGAAGCGACATCGTGCCCGGGGATGTCGTACGGCTGTCGGCCGGAGACCTGGTCCCGGCGGACGCGCGCCTTCTGGAATCGCGCGATCTTTTCGTCCTGCAAGCGTCATTGACAGGCGAATCGCTGCCGGTCGAAAAGCAGGCGCGCGGCGAGGAAGTCTCCACCAAGCCCGACGCGGGGAATATGGTCTTCATGGGTACCTCCGTCGTCAGCGGAACTGCGAGCGCCTTGGTGGTGGCGACCGGCGCCAAGACGTCGTTCGGCGACATTGCCGTCCGCCTCGCCGGCCGCCCCGAGCCAACCGCATTCGACCGCGGCCTGAAGGATTTCAGCCTGCTCCTCACCCGTACCGTGCTTTTCCTGGTCATTTTTCTGGTGGTAATCAGTCTGGCCAGGCATCGGGATCCTTTTCAGTCCCTCTTGTTTGCAGTGGCATTGGCCGTCGGCCTGACGCCGGAGTTTCTTCCTATGATCGTCTCCGTGACCCTCTCCAAAGGTGCGCGGGCAATGGCGAAGAAGAAGGTGATCGTCAAACACCTCTCAGCTATCCAGAACTTCGGCGGCATTGACGTTTTGTGCAGTGACAAGACCGGCACCCTCACCAGCGGCAACATGAAGCTCGACCGGTCCCTCGGTCCCTTCGGAGAACCGTCTGACCGGGCACTGGCTCTGGCGTATAGCAACAGCAAGTTCGAGACCGGAATTCGAAGTCCGCTCGACGTGGCCATTCTGCAATACCCCGAGCCGGTAGGGACGACTGCCTACGAAAAGCGGGACGAGATCCCCTACGATTTCGAGCGCCGCCGGCTCTCGATCGTGGTGGAGCGACAATCACAGCGGCTTCTGATCACAAAGGGGGCGCCTGAAGGAATCCTCGCCCGATCGGTCACTTATGAATCTGACGGCCGCACCGGTCCTTTGGATTCGGCCACGCTCGATCGCTGCCGGGCGGTTTACGAAGAATTGAGCCGCCAGGGATTTCGGGTTCTCGCCGTGGCTTATGCCGAGGTCGAGGCACGCCCCAACTACTCGGCTGACGACGAACGGAATCTAATCCTGGCAGGCTTTCTGGCCTTTTCCGACCCGCCTTTGCCGGATGCCGCCGAAGCCTTGGCCGCGCTGCGGCGGGACGGAGTGGAAGTGAAGATCATCACCGGCGATGGTGACCTCGTCGCATCTCACGTTTGCAGCCAGGTCGGCCTCGAATCGGGCAAGATCGTGCTCGGCGATGAACTGGAGCGCATGAGCGATGCCGCGTTGGCGCACGTCGCCGAGGTGACCACGGTCTTCGCGCGGGTGTCGCCGGCGCAGAAGAACCGCATCATCATGGCGCTGAAACATCGCGGCCACGTCGTGGGATACATGGGCGATGGAATCAACGATGCTCCTTCCCTTCATGCGGCCGACGTGGGCATTTCGGTCGCATCGGCTGTGGATGTGGCCCGTGAAGCCGCCGACATTATCCTCGTGGAGCCAGGCCTAGATGTTCTCGCCAGCGGCATTATCGAAGGGCGCAAGGCCTTCGGCAACGTAATGAAGTACCTGCTGATGGGTACCAGCTCGAACTTCGGCAACATGTTCAGCATGGCGGGTGCTTCGCTGTTCTTGCCGTTTCTCCCCATGCTGCCCACGCAAATCCTGCTGAACAACTTCATGTACGACCTGTCGCAGCTCAGCATCCCCACCGACAATGTCGACGCTGAATACCTTCGAAAACCGCAACATTGGGATATTAGCCTGATCCGGAAGTTCATGGTGTTCATCGGACCGATCAGCTCGATTTTCGATTTCCTGACCTTTTACGTGCTGCTGCATTTCTTCCACGCGGATCAAGTGCTTTTCCACACGGGATGGTTTGTAGAGTCGCTGGCGACGCAAACGCTGGTACTTTTCGTGATTCGCACCTCGCAGAATCCACTGCAGAGTCGGCCCAGCCGGCCACTCATGGTAACTGTACTGTTGATTGTGGCGGCCGGCAGTCTCCTTCCGTTCAGTCCGCTGGCGGGTCTCCTCGGCTTCACGCCGCTGCCGGGAATCTACTTCGTCTATCTCGCGACAGCGACGTTGGTCTATCTGGTGCTGGTTGAATTTGGCAAGCGTCTCCTTCTCACTCGCGCGCCAGTGGGAAGTATTAAGCGACGAAATGGCGCGGGAATGGAAGCTCCTTATGAAAGTCTTTGAACTGATGGGTCCGAAGGTTGTCACGGTAGGCCCCAAGAGGCCGCTACGCGAGATTCTGCAGCTTATGCTCCGCTACCATCTGAATGACATTCTGATCGTAGACAGCGAGCAAAAGCTCGAAGGAATTGTCACATACTCTGATCTATGCCGCAAGTTGCTCCCAACTGAGAGGGAGTTGATGGATCACGAAGAATACCTTACGACTCCGCAGTTGATGGAAGATCGGGTTCGCGACATCGCGAGTATTCCGGTCGACGAGATCATGACGAGAAACGTCATTACCGTGTCCCCTGAGCTTGAGGTCCTCAAGGCCGGGGCCACAATGCTTGCCCACCGGGTCAAACAATTGCCGGTTGTCCGAGACAATAAGGTCATCGGAATCGTCAGTCATACAGACATTGGTTGGGGCCTGATATGCAAATGTGCTGAATGAATGAAGGGTTGAGGGTGCATCAGCTTCGTTTACGTGGAGCGCGAGACCTCCTGCTAGCCTCAGCGCCGAGCACCGCATTGCCGTACGAGGCGACTGCAATCTTCGCGATCGTTCTGCTTAACTGGTTTTGGATCGTGTCCGCAGATGTTGTCCCGAATCGAGTTGGGTCCCGATGGTCCCGATGACCAAAACCCAACGGCACCTCAAGTTGACAGGAAGCACCTATCCATAGAGCCGGCGGTTCTAATGGTGCCGAGTAGATTGCCGCCAACGGTAAGTTGGTCCGCCGATCCTGGATCCTGGACAAACTCGCCGTTGCCGGAATTTGGGAGGCAGCAAAAAGCCCGGCCTCCTCCGCCAGTTTGGAAACATTGTCTCAGGCATGTTGGCTCCTGTGCTGGCCGACGTCGGCTTGCGCGCCAACTCGGCCAGAGGTGGTCAGCCTGTTAGCGTTCCGCGCGGCACACAGCGCCAGTCATGGCATTCAACAGTGGGTTGATGGAAATGCTGCTCGCACGCTCACACAGGGATTCATAGCCGCGACCAGCATGAAACTGAAGGCCGGTAGTGTCCAGGATGTAGCGGCCATTCAGAAAGCGTGAGCAGGATCGCAGTCATCGACACTACGCCCCAAGAGGCCGGGCCCGTATTTCCCGTAGCGATCTGATTAAGTCTTCGTTGCGACAGAGACACCTCACCTGAGGCGCTGCACACCAATGGCACGCTGCGCGATGCTATTCAACTGACTCGTTGGGGTCTACAAAGATGAAGGCTGATCGGGGTTCAGTCATTACCCTTGGCGGCAAGCCCGGGCTGGCAGCTTACGCGCTGAAAGTGACCACTGTCTTGGATCCAGAATCTCCTGGAGCCGCGCAATCGCGACCGTCTGATAGTCGCTCTCCTCCTACCGGCTGATCACTTGCTTGCTCACGCCCAGCCGCCGGGCCAGTTCGGTTTGCGAGACGCCCTTTGCAATCCGGACCTTTGCGATGAACGGCGTTATTTGATCCACGCGCTCGACGTGGGGTAGGGTCAGCTCGCCGGACTTCACCTGATCGTACTAATGCAGTTCGTCTTTCATTGTCTAATCATCCCCTCGTAGCTTCCGCGGATTGCCGCAGAGCGTTTGCCTGGTTTCTCCTGTTCCGCCTTCGCGAGGGCTCGACGGAAGCCCTCGATCTGAGCCAATGTCCGGTCTCGTTGAGCGTCGCTCTTGATCATGGTCGTGCCGCCTTCACCACTTGAATCACGCCGCGAGGTTGACCATCGCGGTCTTGTCGAAAGAACTCCGGGAAACCCATCTCCGGGCTGGCTTGCATTGTCGGGTGGATGAAGAACTCAACCCCATAGTCGGCCCACATTCGCCACTTCCACTTCCGCACGAGCGGAACCAAAACGAAGTCGAAGTCGATCCAGTAGGGATCGATGCGATCATAGACGCCTTCGTCGGGCTCAACCCAATAACCATCGACATCCCCGGGATCCGGTTTCTCCGTGCAGAAACTAGCCGGCTATCGAACCGTAGGAGCTCCTGGATCCCGATCTTGATCAACGACGGGTCCTCTCGCAATATGGCCATCTGATCGGGGTAGTCTAACAATGCCAGCGTGCCATCTTCTTCAAGTGTCGCCTTCCATCGATCAGTGTCCTGTTCTTTCATTGTAGTCACCGTCTGCTGATCGCGATGCCTGCTGGCAGAATACGCCATCTGGGCCGTGTGGCCCGGGAGTCAACCGAATGCGAGTCAGAGCGCTTCGCGCTCCGGGTTGCTCCGTGCTGAGGCGGGAACAAGGGCTGCCGCCCCTTTCCCCCTTTCTCCGCAAGCCGCATCCATCCATACTTCGCTTCGCTCCGGACGCTCCCGACAGGTCTCTCTTGACGAAGCCGAACACTTCCTGCAAAATCGAGATGCCAGCGTCGCTACGCTCCGATGGTGTTCGGGATCATCCCGGAACGCCGTTCGGCTTCCCTCCGGAACTAGCGTTCGGCTTCGTCGGAATCCCCATGAGATATTTGACAGGTGAGGTGTCGGCGACCACCGCATCGAAAAGGCTGAGCTCCGGACCGAGCCTCTCTCACTCGGAGCTCCCGAAGAGCCTCGCGGTCCTGTTCGAAATCCGCGGCCGAGTAGTCGAAGATTTCGTGCTCCTTGAGAAAGGCGTCGACCTGCATCCTCGTTTCGAAAGCAAGGAGCCGGCGAAGCTGTGCAGCAGTGAGGGCACGCGACCGATATGCTTCGAGCGCCAGGCTTTCGAGAGCCGCACGAGGCAGATTCTTCCACTTCGATCCAAGCCACTCAGCGATGTCCTCCGGCAGTTCTAACGTAATCTGCATGGGTTGCCCGTCTCTCGTTTCGATTATCTCAGGAGCGGCTCTCTTCGGCCACTGGGATGGACGCTTCCAGCACTGGCTTATTCGTGTAGGCTCGGCACGCTTAGGTACCTGGTTGTCCGGCGCCGGCATTCGATCGTCCTCCTCCCTCCTTCCGAGAGCTACGGGTCTCGCGCGCGGCAGACCTTCGGGGCGACGGGTCGGCCTTCCCGACAGACGGAATAGTCACCAAATCCAACTCGTCGTGAACATCGGTGGCCGGCGCTAGGTAGCGCATCGTGGTCTCCAGGGACTTGTGGCCCATCCAGTGCTGCACGGTCCGTACGTCGAAACCCCTGCGCAGCATTCCCGTGGCATAGGTGGAACGAAATGTCTTCAGATCAAACTTTGTCGGGTCGAGTTTGGCGCGCTTCGCGATAGATTTACAGTGATCGAGCATGTGCTGTTCCCGGTTCCCTGTAGGGGATGGGAACACAAATTGGCAGTTCGGGCGATGCTTATGCTTCCGAAGCTCGTCGATGAGTTCCACCGGAGCCGGAATCTCACGATCTTCCCATCGCTTCGGGTAAAACTCCAGTTCGGGTTTCGAGGTCACCCGCACAGTCCGCAACTCGAAGTTCACGTCGCTCCAGCGCAGGAACATCACCTCCTGCTCGCGGAAACCGGTAAGCAGAAACGTTGCGAACAAGGCATGTTCCGCATTGGAGCACGCTGCAAAGAAGCGGGCAAGCTCGTCGTGGCGGTATATCTTCACAAGCGGCGTGATGCGCTCCGGTAGCGACAGCTCTCGCGTGATCCCGCTCCTGCCCTGGCGCTTGAGAAATTGCGCGATGATGACCGCGTTGTGCAGGATCGTGTTGGACCCCAGGCCGTGATCTCTCTTGAGGGTCACGACGAAGCGCGTCAGGTCGTCACCGGAGATCGCGTCGATTGAACTGCGGTCGCGGAAGAACTCACCGAAGCGGTTGAGCACGGCTTCATATTTGCGATGGGTGTTGGGCTTTTTCAGCGCTTCGATCTGCTCCAGGTATTTAGTGATGGCGACGTGCAACGCAGGTTTCTTAACAGTTTCGCCAGCTGATTCAAACCCGGGGATACCCAGTTTGCGGCCTTCCAGTTCATGGCGCTTGCGCCGCTGTACCTCAAGTGCCTGAGCGGCGGTGACGCCAGCACTCACACGACGGCGAGTGCCGCCCACGTACCACTCGACATAGTAGCGGCCGTCGGCGATGGCGTTCCAGTCGTAGTTGCCGTTGGCATTGCGGGGGATGGAAAACATCTTCCAGCGGCCGCCAATTTTGATGCGTTTGACGATGTTGACTCGCGACACAATGTCTCTCCTGCGAGCCGCATCTTTGCGGACAGCATGGGAGACAGCACATGGTCTAAATGACAGAAAACAAAGAGGGTGGGTAGAAGCTGGCATTCTACCACTGAATTACTCCCGCTTGCCCTTAAATCAGCTATTTAGCTGATTCCCAATCACTTACACGAGATGGCGAAAGTCTCTGAAATCCACCAAATCTAACCCGTTTGGTCGAAAAATGGACACCAAAACGGACACCAAGCCCAGCCCGAGAATGTGGGCCCGCCGACCTCTCGTTTTGCTGTCCATCTTGGTGTCCATTCTTCGCCCGAAATGCGATCAGCCACACTATACCACAGGGGCACGTTGAGCGGACTCCTTACCAATAGGGAGTCTGATTGCAAGGTTTGACGAAGTGATCGAATCGGTTCGCGAGTTGGAGACACGAGTAGACGGCGCTCCCGCTGGGATCGATTAAGATCACGCACGCAAGATCCGCGAGTTTCCCGATCCAGTCCGGCACACCCCGAATTCGGCCAGGAGTGCTTCTCTGGCTGCCGTGAGATTTGCGATCGCTCAAAGCTGTCGCGGCAATTATGCGAAAGCCTGGGATGGAAACAGGCCAACGGCGCCTTGCGCGACATGGCTCGGAGGAGACGCCCCGACTTCCTTAGCTCTTCGGCGAGGGTTGCTCGCGTTTGAGGGTCTGGTGCGGCAGTATGGGTCCGAACAGTTAGCCCAAAGTTCCCGCCGACGATGAGCGGGAAGTAGCAGATTATTCGGGGGATAGGCCGGCGGCCGGCTCGTCGTCGTGAAACAACATGGGGGCGAGCGCTTGATGCATGTGCCACTCGACGTAATACGCCAACATGCAGAGGAATACGTGTGCCCGTACGCGGTCCTCCAGATGATGATGAATGGGCCGGATCTTGAGATCCACACTCTTCAGGCTGCGGAACGCACGCTCGACCTTGGATCACTCTTTGTAGTGACGCACCGCTTGTTGGCTGGATGCCAATGCCGTTGGTACCGTGGCGCGGATGACATAGATGCCGTCCAGAGCAGCTTCCAGTTCGATGCTGGCCTGGCCTGGCCACGGGAAGTTCATCTATATATATGGCGCCAGTGCCCGGCCTGGCCGGCTCTCCCGGCTGAAATCGGACAGCCGCTCTATCTTCCACAACACGGGCCGACTGTTCAAGGCGGGCACCGCCCACGATGCGGCGGCAAAGCAACGAATGCCAGCGGGCAATTCGAGCACTGATGCTGATGCCGTGAGCAGTTTGAAGCGGCGGAGCTGGGGCCAGTATGACTGGCCGCTCGTCATGTCCTTGCCGGAACGCGCCATCCTCGAGTTGCTCGACGAGGTTCCGCAGCGCGGGACCTTTCACCAGGCAGTACGCCAAGGGCCACAAATATCTGACCCTGCTCTACCAGATCGACCAAGGGATCACCCGCCTGCTGTGGGTGGGGAAGGAACGCACCATCGAATCCTTCCAGGGCTTCTTTGCCGTCATCCGAGATCAACTTGCCGCCCAGATCCAGTTCGTCTGTTCCGACATGTGGCAGCCCTAACCGCTGTCCCTACCGTGACGGCCACGTGTACTAAGCTCATAGAGATGGCTTTCCTGACTGCTGACAACCCGTTGCGGGGCATTCCCTTTCGCATTCCTTTCGACCGGATCCGCGCCGAGCACGTACAACCGGCGGTGACGCGGATGCTGGAGGAGGCACGGGCGCGGCGCGCGGCGCTGGCCTCCGGAAACGGTGAGAGGACCTACGACAATACGCTGGGCGCTCTCGATACGCTCACCGAACCGCTCGACCTGGCCATGGGCGTGGTGCGGCACCTGGAGGCGGTTTCGACGTACCCCGAGCTGCGCGCGGCACATAACGCGGTGGAGCCGGAGGTGAGCGCCTTCTATTCCGGCATCCCTCTGGATGCCGGCCTATGGAGCGGGCTGAAAGCCTACTCCGCCACACCGGGAGCCGAAGCTTTGGCCGGAGAGCGGCGGCGTTTCCTGACGAAGACCATGGACTCGTTCCGGCGGCACGGCGCGGACCTGGACGCCGAAGGCAAGAAGAAGCTGGAGGCGATCGACGTAGAACTCGCCAAGACCACCACCAAGTTCGCCGAGAATGTGCTCGATTCCACCAACGCGTTCGAGCTGTACATCGAAAACGAAGAAGGGCTGGCCGGCCTGCCGCCATCGGCGCGGGCGGCGGCTCTCGCCAGTGCCCAGCGCAAAGGCCGGGAGGGTTGGCGCTTCACTCTGCAAGCGCCGGATTATATCGCGGTGATGACCTATCTGGACGATGCCGCCGTGCGGCAAATGGTATATCACGCGTTTGCCGTGCGCTCCACCGAAGCCGAGCGGGATAATCGGCCGCTGGTGGCGCGCATTCTGGAACTGCGCGCGGAACGGGCGCGGCTGCTGGGCTTCGCCAATTTCGCCGACTTGGTGTTGGAAGACCGGATGGCGCACACGGGGGCCCGCGCCATGGAGTTTCTGGAGGACCTGAAGCGCAAAACCGAGGTCCGCTTTCGCCAGGAGAACGAGGATCTGGATGGTTACCGCAAATCGCTGGAAGGGCCGGATGCGCCGGCGGTGGCGGCCTGGGACGTGGCTTACTACGCCGAGAAACAGCGGGCCGCGTTGTACGATTTCGACGAGGAAGCGTTGCGCCCCTACTTTCCCATGGAACGGGTGGTGGAGGGTCTGTTCGAGCTGGTGCACCGCCTGTACGGCATTCGCGTGACGGCCGAGGCGGACGTGCCGGTCTGGGACCCGGCGGTGCGCTACTACAACGTGCACGACGCCGACCAGACATTCCTGGGCGGGTTCTACGCCGACTGGCATCCGCGCGAAAACAAGCGCGGCGGGGCGTGGATGGACGCGTTCATCACCGGCGGCCCGGCGAGCGCTGGGTTCCGGCCGCATTTGGGCTTGATTTGCGGCAACCTGACGCCGCCGCTCGAAGGGCGGCCGGCGTTGCTGACGCACCGCGAGGTGGAAACCATTTTTCACGAGTTCGGCCATCTGATGCACCACTTGTTGAGCACGGTGGGAGTGCGGTCGCTGGCGGGAACCAGCGTGGCGTGGGATTTCGTGGAGCTGCCCTCGCAGATCATGGAGAACTGGTGCTGGGAGCGGAAATCGCTGGACCTGTTCGCCCGGCACTATGAAACCGGCGAGCCGCTGCCGGAGGAGCTGTTCGCCAAGATGAAACGGGCACGCACGTTCCGCGCGGCCAACGCGCAAATGCGGCAACTAGGATTCGGCTTCATCGACCTGCTGCTGCACATGCGTTTCGACCCGGCGAAGGATGGCGGCCCGGTGGCGTATGCGCGCAACATTCTGGCCGGGTTCAGCCCCGCGCCCTTGCCGCCGGACCACGCCATGGCCGCCAGCTTCACGCATTTATTCGCCAGCCCAGTGGCTTACGGCGCCGGTTATTACTCGTATAAGTGGGCCGAGGTGCTGGACGCCGACGCCTTTTCGCGTTTTCTGGCGGAAGGGATTTTCAGCTCGCGCGTGGGAGCGGAATTTCGCGCCAACATTTTGTCCAGGGGCGATAGCGAAGACCCGGCCGAGCTGTATCGCGGGTTCATGGGCCGGGACCCGGACCCGCGCGCGCTGCTGGTACGATCGGGGCTGGTTTAAATGAACGCGAAGTCAGGAGCCAGAAGATTAGAAGTCAGAAGTCAGAAGTCAGAAGTCAGAAGTAAGAAGTAAGAAGTAAGAAGCCTCGACACGAATGTCGAGGCGGCAGGCAGAAGTGGCTGCGCCACGTCGCTAGAGTACCAGCTCTCTGGCGGCAGAGGTGAGATGGGGCGGCGGCTGGCGCAGGGGAAGGCAATCGGCGGCGAGCAGGTCGTAGACACGGGGAAGCTCCACGGCTTTGGAATACCAAAACCCCTGGCCGTAACCACAGCCCAACTGGCGCAGTAAGTCGGCCTGTTCGGGGGTTTCAATGCCTTCGGCCACCACGTCGCGGCCGAGCGACTGGGCCAGTTGCAGGATGGATTGGACGATCGCCGCGCTCTCCACACTGGCGCCGAGGCGGGCCACAAACGAACGATCGATCTTGATGGTCTGAAAGGGGAAGCGCTCCAGGTAGGACAGGGAGGAGTAGCCGGACCCGAAATCGTCCAATTTGAGCCCAATTCCCAATTGCCGAAATGCCTCCAGCATTTGGAAGGAACAATTGGGATCGCTCATCACCACGGTTTCGGTTACTTCCAGGCGGAGCGCGCCGGGCGCGAGGCCGGCTCGCTCCAAGGCGTCGCAAACCACCGCCAGCAGGCGGGAGGAAGAAAACTGGCGGCCGGAAACATTGACGCTGACGGCGAGCGACGGGTAGTCGCGGCGTAGTTCGGCCACGTCGCGGCAGGCATGAGAAAGGACCCACTCGCCCATAGGCGCAACCAGACCGGTGCGCTCCGCCAGGGGGATGAAATCTCCGGGCATGACCAAACCGAAACCCGGGCGGCGCCAGCGCACCAGGGCTTCCAGACACTGAATGCGGCCGGTCTCGAGATCGACGATGGGCTGGTAGTGCACCACGAATTCGTGGCGCTCGATGGCGGCGCGCAGATCGGTTTCCAGGCGCAACTCTTCCATTTCCTGGTCGACCATTCTTTTGTCGAATACGTCGCTGCGGGTCAGCCCCTGGCCGCGGGCGTGTCGCAGCGCCGCGCGGGCTTCGCTGACGAGGTCCTGATCCTGGCCGTCCGGGGAGAAGACGGCAATCCCGATGCTGGCGGTAACGTACACGATCCGCTGTTCGAGCAGGAAGGGCTGGAGGAGCGCCTTGAGCAACCGCGCGGCGAAGCGCTGGGCGGTGGCAAGACATTCCGGGTCCCGCAACAGGACCGCAAACTGGTGCTTGTCGGCGCGGGCCAGGGCGGTCATGGTGGCTTCGGGCATGGAGCCGAGCAGATCGTTGAGGCGCTGGGCGACCGATTTGAGCAGCCTGCCGGCGCGGCCATCGGCGAGGTTATAGACAACCCGTTCGAAACCATCCAGTTCGAGCACCAGCAAGGCGGCTGGCGCGGCCTGGGTCCGGGCCACGCGCAACTCTTCCTCGACCCAGTTTAAATTCGGCAGCGAGGTGTCGAAATCGATGGTGCGGCGGACGGTGATATTGGTTTGACTGCCGGTGAGGCGGACCGGCTTGCCGCGCTCGTCGCGCGCCAGACCGCCGCGGGTCTCCATCCACCGGTAGCGTCCATCCTTATGCAGGATGCGGTACTCGCACTGGAACGAGTTCCAGCCATTTTCGAGCAGGCTGCGAATCTGTTCCCAGAGGCGGCCTTCATCCTCCGGGTGGACGCGGCTGAACCACTCTTCGGTGCGGGCCGAGATCTCGTTTTCCGCAAAGCCCAACATGGCTTTCCAGCGCGCAGAGTACAGAATCTCGCGGCGATCGAAATCCCAGTCCCAGAGACCGTCGTCGGCCGAACAGGTGGCGCGGCGGTAGATTTCGCCGGCACGGCGCAGGCCGCTATGGGCCAGAGCCAGGCAGGTTTCCAAGCGAGCTTCGACCACGGGAAGGTCCAGCGGCGTGGTGATGTAGTCGTTGGCACCCATGCACAAGGCCTTCACGGTGGCTTCCCGATCATGCTCGGATGTCACCATCAGGATGGGCAGTTCGGCGGCGGAATGACGCTCGCGCAGCCGTTTCAGCACATCCAGGCCGCCGATATCCGGCACGTGGAGGTCGAGTAATACCGCGTCGAAAGGCTGAGCGGCGGCCAAGGCGAGCGCCTCGGCGCCGCTGGCGGCCGGCGCCACCTCGAAACCGCGGCGGGTCAAGTGGCGCGTCAACCAATCGCGGTTGTTCTCATCGTTGTCCACCAGCAGAAGCTTACCCGCTTGATTCATGGCTATGGTTTCCCCGGACAGGCATGGGCGTTTGGCGCAGCGCCGGGCCTCAAGCGTCTTATCGGCGGGAAGCGAGGAATTATGTAGCGGAGCGGTCGGCGCTCGGCGGTCAGCCAACACCGGCACGGCTGAACTCCCTAAGCGGAAGAGCGAAGCTTATCGAGGAAGTGGAACAGGGCCAGGCCCACGATGGCATTGAGGCCGCCCTGCACCAACCAGCTTTGCACTTCAAAAGGCGGTTGATGGCCCAGCAGGGCGCGTTCCATGACCCAGTAGAGGCACTGATGAAAGAGGTAGAAAAAGAAGCAGAGCATGCCGCGAATGAGGTTGTGCTCGACGTCGAAGCGGACGCTCACAGAGGCGGCGAAATAACCTACCAAGGTCTTGACAATGCCGTACATCCCCAGCGGTTTGGTGGTAAGGGAATCCTGGGCGATACCGACCAGGGCGCCCAGGAACAGTCCTCCCAGTTGGCTGCGGCGCATGAGGGCGAAGTAGACCACCACCAGCATGGGCAGCTCCAGGAAGTGCAGAAACTCGAAAAACTGGGGGACGTAGACCTGAAACAGGATGGCGGCCAGGGGGACGAGGATGAGGACCCGCGGGCTGTAATGCGTGGACTGCCCCTCACGCTGGCTGCTGAGGAGGACCCGGCCGCCGGAGTAATCCATCAGTGGCCGCTCGTTCCGGATTGGGCGCCGGCGGCCTGATTGGCCAGCCGCTCGTTAGGGACGGTCTTCGGGGCGGGCGGAGTGGCAGGCGCCGCGCCCGGTGCGGCGGGCGAAGGCGAGGCTGGCGTCGCATTGGCGACAGGAGCGGCAGGGGCCGGAGTGCTGCCAGGAGCCGGCAGTTTCTG
>JBKQVG010000413.1:0-2652 GCA_052325345.1 Bryobacteraceae bacterium | reverse complement strand
AGGACATTTCCGCGGCAGCGATGCCGCGGCCCCATTGAAGCGCGGCCGGCCAGGTCCGGCTCCGTGGCGCTGGCGCTATTTCCGCGGCAGCGATGCCGCGGCCCCATTGAAGCGTATCCAGGTCCGGCTCCGTTGTCGCTGCCGGTCGTATTTCCGCGGCAGCGATGCCGCGGCCCCATTGAAGCTTGCCATGCGATACCAAAATGGTCAAAGATCGGATCATTTCCGCGGCAGCGATGCCGCGGCCCCATTGAAGCAATGTATTGGCGTCCAGCATCCATGGCGGCGAAACATTTCCGCGGCAGCGATGCCGCGGCCCCATTGAAGCGCGCCGGCCGGGAAGCTCATCTGGCCGGTGACGCCCGCACTGGTGGAGCGCGACGCAGCCGAGGCGGCGGTCGTCGACATCGCGCCGCGCCAGCAGACGATGGAATCGCAACATTTCCGCGTCCCCGCACGGGCGGCGTGGATTGAACCCCACCCGGTACACTTCCGGCGTTTTCGCGCTCGGCCCTGCGCCTTATGCCGCCGCCAAAATCCGCGCGACGGTCATGTGGCTCACGCCCGTCTCGGCCGCGATCTCGCGAGTGCTCAGGCCACGTTCACGCAAGGCCATAACGCACTCCCGACGGACCGCGGCGCGGGGCCGGCCCAGCCGCTTGCCTTGGGCTTTGGCACGGCTGAGGCCCGCCATCACGCGTTCGGAAATGCGGACGCGCTCATACTCGGCGACGCACGCCAGGATGGCGAGGACCGCGCTGGCGAACGGGCCGATGCTGCGCAAATACTCCTCCTTGTAGGACCACCACTGGACGCCGTTTGCCGTCAGGCGTTCGAGGTGCCCGAAGGTCTTTGCGACGCCTTCGCGCGAAAACCGGTCCAGCGACCAGAACAGAACCAGGTCGAATTCCTTCCTGGACGCTGACTCGAACAGGCGTTTAAACTGCGGCCGGTCCGCCGTCTTGCCGCTGGCCGTATCGACGTACTCGTGCGCCAGCGCCCAGCCTTCGCCTCGCTTGCGAGCAACGAACTGCCTGAGCTCACGCAGTTGGTTCTCGCAGTCCTGGCCCTTATCTCGTGTGCTGACCCTGGCGTACAGGGCGATTCGCAGTGTCGGTTTCATGACTACTATTGTAACATAAACATATGTTTTTGTGCCACTGTTTCTGGCCAAAATCGGGTTTTGTTTTCATAGGCATTTCTGCCGGCCATCCCTCGGGGTTTTTGTTACAGAATGCCTGTTGCTCGCCCAGCCGCCGCATGAAGGGGGGGCCCGTGGGGGTTTGGCCAGCGGGGTTAGGC
This sequence comes from Bryobacteraceae bacterium, assembly GCA_052325345.1. Lineage (GTDB taxonomy): Bacteria > Acidobacteriota > Terriglobia > Bryobacterales > Bryobacteraceae > JBEKYD01. Next base: position 1,350 of record JBKQVG010000413.1, on the reverse strand, counting down.
AGGTAGAATAGCCGCCATTCGCGCACGGTGCGGGCCAGGTTGCGCCGCCGGGGTAGGGTAGGGATAGGGCAGGCTAGGGCAGCGGGCGGGGGCGCGCGACTTGGCGTACACCCCCACCGGCCATCGCTACTGTTAATCTGGTCGGCTATTGCACCGAAATTGTCACGCCATTCGGGCTGCTGTTCCCGCCGACGGAAACCGATACCGGAAGATTGCCGGACGCCGGCTGGCCGCCTATGAGCACCGCCACCTGGGTAGGTTGCCCTCTCCCCCGCGCTGTTCCGCCCTGGAGAGGCAAACGCCCGCAACCGTCGTGCCTTTCGCGGGCCCTTGTCGCTTGGGCGGGAGGCCGGCCGGCGCGGCGGTGGGCGTCCTTTATTCTGAAGTTCCCCCCGCCTCGTCCGTGGTCCACGACTGCCAGATATGGCGGCTTCAGTTCGAGTATTGCACTGACGGTTCGCATGGCGATAAGGCCCGTGGTGTCAAGCGAGGATTCCAACCCGTGGCGAATACCTCATCCGGCCCGGCGGCATGTGTTCCGGGAAAACCACTCCACCGCCAGTCCCCGGAATGATTCGACTGGGTGGATGATCCGCTGAACGACGAATGCAGATGCCAGCTTCTTGCCTGGACGAAACGGATGGGGAACTCTGACTGCCTCCGGCATCGGCCGCCACCTCGCACCTTCCTCTCCGATGAAGCGGTAACTCTGGCAATCGATCGGTCTTTTCAGGGTTCCGTCGCCGGCCGGATCAGTTGCACCTCGACCTTCTGAGCAGAACACAAATACCGCATTCCGTTCGGCGGCCGATAACTCGCGGTGCCAATCATCGAGCATTTGGGCGGTACTGAAAGGACCAAAACGTCCATCCGTTCGCCTCGATTTCCGACTGCTTACCGCTCGATGATTTCTTTCGGCTCCTCCCCGCCGTGCGGCCCGAAGGGATGCCAAAACGCAACCTCGAATTTGGCGTAGCTCAAGTTGTCCGCCATCGGGAAAAACCCGGCCGCAACCGTAGACGCTGGCACGCAGAACATCTACCGAAGGAGACGTTTCATCCTAACCAATCGTAATCCGATTCACGACCAGCCCGTCCCAGCGTGCCGCGTTTACGAGTGCCTGCAGCCCCTCCAATTGACCCGCGATGCGGTTGAAGCCGAGGCCGCCCGCAGTTCCGTCATAAACCCTGGCCAACTGGGCTCGGCGGGGGGAGCGACCAGCCGGTCGTTCGTCCATCGATTCCAGCGCCCTCCATCCGTGATGGAAAACCGCATTTCGGAGCACTTGTTATTGCCCTGGTGCTAAGGCTGTTTGCCCGGCCTGGCAGCCCTCGGCTCCAGCTTGGTGGT
>JBKQVG010000412.1:0-45153 GCA_052325345.1 Bryobacteraceae bacterium | reverse complement strand
ATCGGAACGGCTCGATGTCTCCACAGCTACCGATGCACAGGTCGTTGCCGAGGTCGCGCACTGCATCGCCAAATACATGCAGGACCTGCTCTTCAAACGCGACAAGTTCAAGCGTTACATCGGCTCGCCCTACGACAATTTCCTGCGCGTGAACAACCTGCCCCGGGAGCCGCTCTCTGGCGAGACCAAGGCAACCTACAATCAGCTGACGTGCTGCGGGCGGAGTGGAAGCCGGGTCTCCTCCTGAACAGGTTCACCCTTCGCACCGTATCGGGCGATCGCGCGTTCTACGTCTTCAAGGACGTCGACATTCACGCCGGCAAAACCGAGCCGCCATCGGTGCCGGAACGGGATTCCGCACACCGCGGCGCTGCCACCCGTTCGGCCACAAAACTGCTAAACGGCTCCCCACCCAGGAAACCAAGCTGGCCACAGCCGCCGGATCCATGACCGGCCATGCAACGCCCCAAGCGCCGCTCATTGCGTTCGACTAACCACGATGTTACTCTCAGCACTCATGGATCGCCGCGATCTCCTGAAACTTTCGCCGCTCGCTCTCGCCTCGACGATAGGCCATGTCGCTCTCGCCGAGCCTCCCGCGCCCGCGGCTAGCGAAGCGCTCTTCAACGTCCACGCCTACGGCGCAACCGGCGACGGCAAAACCGTCGACACGCCTGCCATCAACCGCGCGATTGAAGCCGTGGCGGCCGCCGGCGGAGGCACGCTGCTGTTTCCGGCCGGTACCTATATCTGCTTCACCATCCACCTCCGCAGCAACGTCGATCTGTATCTCTCGCGGGGGTGTACCATCCTTGCCGCCGCCTCGCCGAAACCAGGGGAAACTACCGGCTATAACGGCGGCGCCTATGACCCGGCCGAGCCCAACGCGCCCTGGGAGCCCTATCAGGATTACGGCCACAACCACTGGCGCAACTCGTTGTTTTACGGCGAGAACCTCAGCGACTTCTCCATTCTCGGTCCCGGCCTCATCCATGGCGCGGGCCTCGCGCACGGCAGCCACAACACCAGCAACAGCGCGGCCCGCGGCAACTATCCCGTGTACAGTGCCGAACAACCGGGCGTGGGCAACAAAACCTTCGCCCTCAAGAACTGCCGCAACGTCGTCCTGCGCGATCTCTCCATCCTCAAGGGCGGCCACTTCGCCGTGCTCGCCACCGGCGTAGACAACCTCACCCTCGACAATCTTCTGGTCGACACCGACCGCGACGGCTTCGACATCGATTGCTGCCGCAATGTCCGCGTTTCCAACTGCACCGTGAACTCCCCCTGGGACGATGCCATCTGCCCCAAGTCGAGCTACGCGCTCGGCTACCAGCGCTCCACCGATAACGTCACCATCGCCAACTGTTTTGTCACCGGAACCTACATCCTCGGCACCGTGATCGACGGCACATGGAAGAAGTTCCCCGACGACGCGAGGGGCGTCCCCCGCAACGGGCGCATCAAGTGCGGCACGGAATCGAACGGCGGATTCCGCAACATTGCCATCGCGAACTGCGTCTGCGAAGGTTCCAAGGGAATCTCGCTCGAAACCTCCGACGGCGCTCTGCTCGAAGACATCGCCATCTCGAACATCACCCTGCGCGACACCGCCGACGCTCCGCTGTTCCTCCGCCTCAATCGGAGAAACAGAGGCCCTAAAGAAACCATGCGGCCCGGCACCCTGCGCCGCGTGCTGATCTCGAACCTGGTCTCGCACAACTCCGCTTCCACGACGGCCTCGCTCCTCTCGGGCATCCCCTCGAACCTCATCGAAGATGTGAAGCTCGCGGACTGCTACTTCGGTCATCGCGGCCTGCCCACCGTGCTGCCCTCGGGCCGCGGCGGGGCCCGGCCAATGCCCGACTGGCACACCATCGCCGTGCCCGAGAACGAAGAGGGCTACCCCGAGCTCCTCAGCTTCGGCCCCACGCCCTCGAATGCGTTCTTCATTCGCCATCTGAAGAATCTCGAAATGTCGCACATCGAAGTCGCTCCGGCGACGGCCGATCCCCGCCCCGCGTTCTGGCTGGAAGACGTGCACCGCGCGGACTTTTTCGCTATCACCGCGCCGCCGCAGCCGAATTTCGCGCTGCGCAACGTCAGCGGCCTGCGAATCCTCTGGTCGCGCGCCGCCAAGGACACGACTCTCGAGACTGTAACTTCGCAAACCATCTGAGCCGCGCGAGCGGGTGGCTTACTTCTGGTACACTACGCCGGCCTTCATCACCGCGGCTACGCTTTCGGTGCGGCGAATGTCCTGGCTCGGATCGCCGCGCAGGATCACCAGGTCGGCCACCTTGCCCGGTTCCACGGCGCCATAATCCCGTTCGATGCCGATGGCGCGAGCCGCGTTCGCGGTTGCGGCCTGAATCGCTTCGAGCGGCGTCAATCCGCATTCTTCCACCAGAAGCCGCAGCTCGCGATGGATGTTCGGCATTTCATCGTGGGCGGGGTCGCCGAAGTGGTCCGTGCCTGCCACCAGCGGGACGCCGAAGCGGTGCGCGCGTTTGGTTACGGCGACGGTCCAGAGCCAGATCGGGTCGCTTTCGCCGCGCTTCGCCGCATTGGTGACGAATAGGGTTTCGTCGAGCATGGTGCCGCGCTCTTTCATCAGCCGCAGCAGGTGGGTGATGGCCTCGCCATCCACCGGGCTGGAGGCATAGTCGATTCCCTGGCCGCGCCGCGCCTGCTCATAGCTCGCGGGTGGCTGCTTCATGCCCTCCGCGCCCAGATATACCGAGTGGGATACGACGTCCACGCCGGCGGCCACAACTTCGCTGGGCCGGGCGGGGAAGACGGCCGAATGAGCCCAAACGCGGAGGCCCTGGCGATGCGCTTCGGCGGCGGCGCGCGTCACCAGGTCGGGACTCAGATCGGCGTAGATCTTCAACCCGGTTGCGCCGGTGGCTTTGCCGGCCGCCATGACGGCGCGCATTTCCGTATCCGGCGTGAGGGCGCGCATCCAGGCGACCTGGCCGGCGGCGCCGCCGTGCGCGGAGGCCTGGGGACGGGGGTCGGCGAAAAATTGCGGCCCGGCCACCAGCATGGAATAGTAGATCCGCGGCGAGGCCTCGGTGGCCGCCATCGCGCGCCGCGCCGCCTCCGCCAGTTCGATGTTGTCGCCGCCCATGTCCCGGACCGAGGTCACGCCACCCATCAGTCCGAACCGCAGCGCCTGCCACAGCGCCTGGCCGCTGGCGGCGGGCGTCAGGTGCACGTGGGCGTCGATCAACCCTGGAATGACCGTCATCCCGTGCAGATCCCAAATCGCCGCGCCCGCCGGCGGCGCCGCCGAAGCGTCCTGAATCGCCTGAATCCGCGCGCCGGCGACGACGATTTGCACATGCGCCCGCAGCGGCGCACCGGTGCCATCCACCAGGTTGGCGCCGGTCAGAACCAGAAGCGTCTGGGCCGCGGCGCCGCCCGCGAGCAGCAGCCAAAGGCAGACGGCGGCACAGGCTTTAGCCCGTGAAAAATGTGGACAGGCCAAGATTCCCGTCCTACTTGCCCACGACCAGGATGGTGAAGGAGCCGGGGAGCATCGGGGCGCGCCTTCCGCGTCCGCCGCGCCCGCTTTCCTGCGGTTGGGCCGCGGGAGTTGGTCCGTATTCGGCCGCGATGATCACGATGTGCCCGGTCTTGCTGTCGAGAGTCAGGGTCTTGCCGCCGCGCATCGTCTGGAGGGTCTGCTCCACGGCGAAGCTGGTTGGGCTGTTCTCCTTCACGATGGTGAGGGTGCCATCGCCTTGAGAGCTGAACGCTTCCATGGTGTCCGGGTTGAAGACGGCGCCATCCGTACCCTGGCCGATCGGGAGTGTGGCGATCACTTTGCCGTCGTCCGCGCCCAGCACCACCATGTTCTGGGGGTTGCGACAGGTGGCGAAGAGGATGCGGTTCTTCCGGTCCATGGCCAGGCCGGCGCAGGCGCCGCCTTTGCCGGCGAGATCGTAATGACCGGTGACGGCCATGGTTTTCGCGTCGACGACGGCGATGTTGCCCTTGTCCTCGATATCCACGTAGATGTGACCCTTGCCATCGGTCACGGCCTCCTCGGGAGCACCGCCGAGATCGATGGTGCCGGCGATGGATCCATCCGCGGCGTTGATGACGGTGGCGTTCGGGGGCCGGTGACTCAAGATATAGACGCGGTCGTTGAACGGGTCGTGCATGATGCCGTCGGGGCCGCCCTCAACGTCGATGGTCTTGATCGGCTTGAGAGTTTTGGCGTCCCACATGGCGACCGGCTTGCTACTGGCGAAAGCGTGGCCGGATTTGGTGGAGACGGCCACGCCGTGGGCGTTGGTGTCCGGAATTTCTCCGGCCGCCTCCAGCGTGTCGAGGTTGTAGACTACGACGCGTGCTCCGTTGCCGCTGCGCGGAATGTAGAGGCGGCGGCCGGCGGAATCGGCGTAGACGTAGTCAAAGCCCCCAGCGCCTCCAACTTTGTCCGTCCTGAGCACCTTGTACGGCCCGGATTGGGCAAACGCCAGGCACGCGGTGAAAGCAACCGCTGCCAACGAGCGACGGAGTGAGGTCATGAGCCCTAGTATACAGCCCGCCGCGAAGCTGCTCAGAATGCCTGGCTGGGGCAACCGAAATTTTGTAATCAATCTAGTCCAGTGTAGTGTCTGCGAAATAACTAGGCAGTTGATCGTTTCCGCTTCCTGGACTTTGGGCTGGTGCAGCCGGGCTGGACCTGCTCCAAGGTCCGGCGACACCGGGTGAGCTTCTCCTGGATGGATTCGACTGTAGCGGTCCACACGAAGGGCTTGGGATCTTGATTCCAAGCCTTGAGAAAAGCCTCGATGGACGCCTTCAGGTCGGCTACGCTGAGAAAGACGCCACGACGGATGGCCTTGTTATCCAGGTGGCCGAACCATCTCTCGACAAGATTCATCCAACTGGAGCTCGTGGGGACGAAGCGAGGCACGAACCGAGGATTTAGTTTCAGCCAGGCGCTAGCGACATAGTCAAGACCGGACCTTTCTCCCGGCTGGTTAATGATGTATGATTGGCGCCTGCGAGGAGATTCTGTCTATGCCGAAATTTCTCATTGAAGGTTCCTATTCCGCCGAGGGGTTGCGCGGACTTGCCAAAGATAAGGCCTCGGGACGGCAAGCGGCCGTCAAGGACGCGCTCGAGTCTCTCGGCGGCAAGCTCGAAGGTCTCTACTTCGCGCTTGGCGATGCCGACGTGTACGTCCTCTGCGAGTGCCCCGACCATGTCGGCGCGGCGGCGCTGTCGATTGCGGTGTCGGCGAGCGGCCTGGTTCGCATCAAGACCATCCCGCTGCTGACCGTCGAAGAAACCGATCGCGCTCTCGCCATGAAGTCCGGGTATCGCGCGCCGGGTGCGAGCAAGGCGGCGACGGTATAGGAAATCGGATCTTCCCATCATCCTTGGACCTCACGCTCTTACCGGGGCGCGGAGCCGGCCTTCGGGAGACGGCTTCCGGCGCCCCATGTTATCCTGTGTCCGGATGTATCATCGGCAGCGTAAAGTCCGTGTTTTGTTTGGACTATCGGATATCATCCTGGTAACGCTAGGGTTTGAGGCGGCATACCGGACGCGGAGCGTGCTGCAATTTGAAAACCTCTTTTACCTGACCGTCGAACGCCAGGCTCTGCTGCTGGGGTTTTCCCTTTTGGCATGGGTGGCAGTGGCCCTGTGGCTGGAAGTCTACGACCGGCTGGACTCCGGCAATCCCAGGATTATTCTGCGCGATTCGGCGCGCCAGGCGGCGTACGGCTGGCTCGCGGTAGTGGTGTTCGAATACATCCTGCGCATGGAATTGAGCCGCCCCTTCGTGCTGCTGTTCACCGCCTATAGCTGGGCTCTGCTGCTGCTGTTCCGGCTGACGATGGGGAAGATGGCGGGAGTCATCCGGCGGGAATTTACGGCGCCGCACCACATCATGGTGGCGGGGACCAACCCGCGCGCGCTACGGCTGGCCGAGGCGCTGGAGAATTCCGCCGATTACGGTATCCACCTCGAAGGTTTCCTGAGCGAGCCCGCCGAGCGGGAGCCTCCCCGCTCCATCGAACTGGGCGCCGTGTATCCGGTTCGGCCGATTCGCGATTTGCCCTCTATTCTGCAGCGTCAGGTGGTGGACGAAATCATCTTCGCGGTAGCCAGCGAAAACCTGTCGGAGTTGGAAGAGGCTTTCCTGCTGTGTGACGAAGAAGGCGTGCGCACGCGCATTGCGGTGGATTTTTTCCCCCACATCAACAGCACGGTTTCGCTGGACCGGTTCGAGTCCACCCCCCTGCTGACGTTTTCCGCCGCGCCGGAAGACGATCTGCGATTGATGGCCAAACGCGCCATCGATATTATCCTGGCCGCCGCCGGCCTGGCGGTTCTGGCGCCGTTCATGCTGGTGGTGGCGCTCGTGGTTCGCTTGACTTCGCCCGGGCCGGCGATTTTCCGCCAGGTGCGCTGCGGCTTGAACGGCCGGCGTTTTACCTTTTATAAATTCCGCTCGATGGTGGAGAACGCCGAAGCGCTGAAAGCGAAAGTGGCTCACCTGAATACCCGCGAAACGGCTTTCAAGATCCCCCGCGATCCGCGCCTCACGCCGGTGGGGCGCTATCTGCGGAAGTTTTCCATCGACGAATGGCCGCAACTGTGGAACGTGTTGAAGGGCGACATGTCGCTGGTGGGCCCGCGCCCGGCTATTCCGAGCGAAGTGGAGCGATACCAGCGCTGGCAGCGGCGCCGGCTGCGGATGCGCCCGGGCCTGACGTGCCTGTGGGCGGTAGCCGGACGCGACAAGGTGGATTTCGAAACCTGGATGAAGCTGGACATGCAGTACATTGATAATTGGTCGCTGGCACTCGACTGGAAGATTCTGCTGCGAACCATACCGCGCGTGCTGACCGGCCACGGAGCCAATTAAAAGCCTATGCACCTGATTCCCACCCAAGAAGAAGTGGTCGCCGTACTGCGCGACACCGGCGCATTGCGCGACGGCCATTTCGAATATCCGAGCGGCATGCACTCCAATGAACTGCTGCAGGTTCCGCTGGCAATGCGCTATTCCAAGCACCAGCGCATGATGGCCGTTGGGTTGAGCCGCTTGCTGCGCAACAATCCGGAAATTCGCGCCATGGCCGGCGAAGTGTCGATCGTGACGCCCATGACGGGCGGGTTGCCGGTAGCTTACGGCGTTTGCGAAGCGCTGCGCGCGCGGCAGGTCTATTGGGCCGAGCGCGAGCATGATGGCGAGATGTTGCGGTTTCGCCAGTTTCTGACGCCGGCGAAAGGCGAGCCGGTGATTATCGTGGACGATGTGCTCCGGACGGGCGCCAAACTGGGGGAACTCAAGCGCCTTCTGGAGTCGTTCCAGGCGCAGGTATTGGCGCTGGCGGTGGTCGTCTATCAGCCCAATCCCGAAACGGCGAGCTTCGGCAACCTGCCGTTCTATTTTCTGGCCGAGTTGAACGCCCGCTATTATGTCAACGGCGAACAGTGCGACCAGTGCCGCCGGGGCGTGGCCGCGGAGAAAGTGTGGATTTGATGACGCTGCGCTATCCCATCCGGCGGCGGCGCGGCCATTTACGGAATCCGGCCGTGCCGGCGTGGTTGCCCGCGGTTGTCTTGGGACTGTGCGGATGCGCGGCGCAGAACTACAGCTCGGCCGATCTGGCGACCGTGTCCCTTCTGCCCGGCGCCATCGATAGCCAGGTGGAACCGCTTCTCGACCGGCAGTTGAAGAAGGGCGCGCGCGCGGTGGCTCACGATTTCGAGTTTCGGAACTGGAAGCCGGAGAAAGTGGATAACGTCGCCGACGACGGCGAAGGCCGCAGCCGCACAGTGTATCTATATCGAAAATAACCGGTGGCAGACGTTCCTAAAATCCGCTGGACCGCATCCATAGGTTGGACCCGCGTGGGGCTCATCGCCGCGCTGCTGCCCCTGACCTGGTTCTGGCTGCCACGGACCCCGGGCTGGATCTACGGTCTGCTGGCGTTCTACCTGGCTTGCGCTCTGGCGATGGTGTTGCGTGGCTGGGGGCGGAGCGGCATGGTCGGTCTGCTGGCGCTGTTCCAGGATGCGGTGTTTCTGCTGGTGGCCGCCTCATATGGGGCGGACCGGCTGCTGTGGTGGTCTTCGGTATTCTATCTGTTCGTGCTCGCCGAAGGCATCGCCTTGTACGGTCCGGTCGAGGTGGGAGTCATCGGCACAGTGGTGACGCTATTCTGCATCCTGGTACCCCTACCCGGCGTGCGGAACCTGGAATATGCAGCCGTGGTGGGCGCGGTATTGGCTTGCTGGCTGGCCGCGAGCCGGCGGCTGCGCCAGCGGGATATGGAGCGCATGGCGGGGCAGATGGAAGAGGCGCGGCGCGGCGCCGAGCGCGCCACCGAGACCGAGCGGCAGCGCATCGCCTCGGACTTCCACGATGGCCCGCTGCAAAACTTCATCAGCCTGCAGATGCGCCTCGAGGTGCTGCGGAAGCTGCTCGGCCGCGACCTGGAGGCGGGCATGGAAGAGTTGCGCCAGTTGCAGATGGTGGCCCAATCGCAGGTGCGCGATCTGCGCGTGTTCCTGCATGCCATGCGGCCGGTGGATGTGGATGGAGCCGACCTGGTGACTACGGCGCGCCGTACCGCGGAGGCGTTTCAGAAGGAGAGCGGCATCCCCGTCGCTTTCATCGGCACCGCCGCGCCCGTCGGCCTGTCGCAGGAGTCCACCAGCGAAGTCCTGCAGATGATCCGCGAAGCGCTTTACAACGTGCAGAAACACTCCGGGGCCACGCGGGTAGCGGTAGCGTTGGAAAAGAGCGAGAAAGCGCTGGAGATTTCCGTCGAAGACAACGGCCACGGTTTCACTTTCGCCGGGACCTATTCGCTGGAAGAACTGGAATTGCTGCGGTTGGGCCCCAACAGCCTGAAACGTCGCGCCCGGACCTTGAACGCCGATATGCACTTGGAATCGCGTCCCGGCCGCGGCGCCGGTCTGAAGGTTCGGGTTCCGCTGCAATGATGGGGCGAATCGACAGTGGGACAGACGATCGTCTTTTGTCGTCTGTCAAGCCTCCCCAAGGGCGGCCGCATGACAGACGACAAAGAACGATCGTCTGTCCCACTTTTTACCGAACCAACTTGGCTCACCCAAATTCCACCGGCTCGGGAACTCCGAGATTCGCCTCGACACTTCTTCGAGGCGGTGACACGCTGCTGGAGCCAGGCGCCGGCATCAATGCCGATGCGGCAGTCAGGGGTGCCTGCGCCACGAAAGGCTGCCTGCTGGCCCTCCTCCTGACCGCCCTGCTCTTGACCTCCTGCGGCAGCTACGCCGACTTCACCTTGCCGCCGCTCACGGGCGGCGATCCCACCCTTACCTTCACCTTGGACCAGCGTCCAGGCCCGGTGTTGAGCGACCCTGGGCGGGAGGCCCTGAACCCGTCGGTGGTGGCGGCGCGGAAGCTGCTGAATTTCTATTCCCAGTTCGACGGCAGCGCCTGGCACACGGCCATGGCCACTTCGGCCGATGGCATCGACTGGCAACGCCGCGGCGCCATCCTCTGGCCCGATCCGCGCACCTGGGAAGGCTCGTACATCGCCGCCAATGGCTCCGCGCTGATCGAGGGCGGCAAGTGGTGGTATTGGTATCAGGCGGGACCGAAGGCCCATCCGCGCATCGGCCTGCTGCGGGAGGGCGGGGCGCGGGCCCCGGCCCCGGTCCTTGGCTACGGCCCCTATATGAGCTGGGACGAACGTGCCGTTGCCGATCCCAACGTGATCCGCATCGGCTCGTATTTTTATCTCTATTACCTCGGCCAGGACCGGGCCGTTCCGCCGCGCCAGCGCCTGGGCATGGCGCGGTCGCGCGACGGAGTGCGTTGGGAAAAGCTGCGGACCAATCCGATTCTCTCTCCCGGCGGCGCGGGCGCGTTCGATGAAAATGGCGTGGGCGAGCCGGCCGTGTGGCAATTCCACGGATTCTATTGGATGCTGTTTACCGGCCGCGACCGCAACGAACGGCGCCGGCTGGGGCTGGCGCGTTCGACCGACGGGGTACGCTGGCGCAAACTGCCGCGGGTATTCGCCGGCGCCGAGGCGTGGGACTCCCAGGTGATCTGCGACCCGTCGGTGATAGTGAACGGAGAAGAAATCCGGGTCTGGTTCGGCGGCGGCGACGCGGCCAAACCCGATGAGGGCCTCGATGGACAGATCGGCTACGGAACTCTGCGCCCGGTCCATGCTACTCTGGCCCCGTGAACATCGGAATCACCTGTTACCCCACCTACGGCGGCAGCGGCATCGTCGCCACTGAACTGGGCATGGAACTGGCGGCGCGGGGCCACCACGTACACTTCATCACCTACGCCAACCCTATTCGCCTCGACCCCGATATACCCCGGATTTGCTACCACGAAGTCGAAGTTTCCACCTACCCGCTGTTCCAATATCCGCCCTATTCCCTGGCACTGGCCTCGCGCATGGCGGAAGTGGCGGAATGCTACTCCCTCGACCTGCTGCACGTACACTACGCCATTCCCCATTCCATTGCCGCCCTGCTGGCGCAGCAAATGCTCGCACCCAAGCGCCGCCTGCCCTTTGTCACCACCTTGCATGGAACCGATATCACCCTGGTCGGCGCGGACCGCTCTTACTTTCCAATTACCAAGTTTTCGATCGAACAATCCGACGGCGTCACTTCCATCAGCGAAAACCTGCGCGCCCAGACCGTCGAGGTGTTCGGAATCGCCCGGCCCATCCAAGTCATCCATAACTTCGTCAACTGCTACCTGTATCGCTCCAACGACTCGAAGGCCGAAGCCGCCCAGTTCGCGCCCGCGGGCGAAAAGCTCCTCATCCACCTTTCCAATTTCCGCCCCGTCAAACGCGTGCTGGATTGTATTCGCATTCTGGCCGAAGTTCGTAAGCACACGCCGGCCCACCTGCTGATGGTGGGTGACGGTCCGGACCGCGGCCCCGCCGAGCACCTGGCTCGCGAGTTGGGCGTTGCCGGCCACGTCACTTTTCTGGGCAAGCAGAACCACGTGGAGCGGTTGATTCCGCTGGCGCACGCTCTGCTGATGCCGAGTGAGATGGAGTCCTTCGGCCTGGTCGCGCTCGAAGCCATGGCTTGCAGCGTGGTGCCCGTGGCGACCCGCGTGGGCGGCGTCCCCGAGCTGATCAGTCACGAGGTGGACGGATTTCTCGAAGCGGTGGGCGATATCCCCGCCATGGCGGCGCGTGTCGCGTCCCTGTTGACCGATGCGGACCTGCATTACCGCATGAGCAAAGCCGGGCGATGGACCGCCTCCGAGCGATTCTGCTCCGAAAAAATCATCCCTCAATATGAGAATCACTACAAAGAGGTGATCGAGCGCGGTAATTAGGTTTTGTGCATGAATAACTGCTTCATATAACGGCGAATCGTGATAACGTACGCGAACTGGGATACAGTCTGCAGGCGAAGTCCTTAGAACGACAGGCCGAATGGGAAAACAACTCGTACTGCAGGTCAGGAATCTCTCGAAATCGTTCCCTGGCGTGAGAGCGCTGGACGGCGTCAGTCTCGATGTCGAGGCCGGAAAGGTACACGCGGTCACCGGCGAGAACGGTGCGGGCAAATCGACCCTGATGAGAATTCTCGCCGGCCTTCAAACGCCCGATAGCGGCGAGATCCTGTTCCAGGGCCATCCCATCCGAATCGGAAACCCGCACGAGGCGCTCCGTATGGGAATCTCCATGATTCACCAGGAACTGCTGCCGTTCCCCGACTTGACCGTGGCGGAGAACATCTGGATGGGGCGGGAACCGGCCCGGCTCGCGGGCTGGCTCGACAAGCCCGCTATGAATCGCGAAGCGCGGCTGCTGCTGGAGCGCCTCGGCGTGGCGCTGTCGCCGGTCACCAGAATGCGAGAGCTTGGCGTGGCCGAAGCTCAGACGGTCGAAATCGCGAAGGCGCTTGCCTGCCGCGCCGAGGTGATCATCATGGACGAGCCGTCGTCCGCGCTCTCCGGGCGGGAGGTGGGCGCCCTGTTCGAGGTGATTGGCGATCTGAAGCGGCGTGGGGTAGCCGTCATCTATATCTCCCATAAGATGGACGAAATCTTTCGCGTGAGCGACACCGTAACGGTGCTGCGCGACGGCCGCCACGTAGCCACCGCCGAGACCGGCGAGATGGACGAGAACCGGCTCATCGCCTTGATGGTCGGGCGCGCACTCGACGCCGCGCCGCCGCGGGGCCGCGCCGACCTAAGCGATGTAGTGCTGGAAGTTCGCGAGCTGACCAAGGCTGGGAGGTTCCGCCGGGTAAGCTTCGCCGTTCGGCGCGGAGAAATCCTGGGCATCGCCGGACTGATGGGCGCCGGCCGCACCAGCCTCGTTAGCGCCATCTCCGGACTGGCGCCGGCCGAGACTGGTGAAATCAGGGTAGGCGGCCGCCTCACCCGGATTCGGAGTCCCCGCGATGCCATCGCCAATGGGATCGCGTTCGTCAGCGAGGACCGCAAGGAATACGGGCTGGTTCCGACCATGTCCGTAACGCACAACATTACTCTCGCCAGCCTGTCCAGGTGCTGCCGCGGCCCGTTCCTGGATAAGCGGGCGGAGAACCGGATCGCCAACAACCAGATCCGCGCGTTTTCGATCGGGGGATCGAGCCATGACCCGAAGGTGACGCTTCTCAGCGGCGGCAACCAGCAGAAAGTGGTGATCGCCAAAGCGCTGCTGACCGAACCCGCCATTCTGATCTTGGACGAGCCGACCCGGGGAATCGACATCGGCGCCAAAGCGGAAATCTATGCCACGATCGGACGGCTTGCCGGCGAGGGCAAGGCCATCCTCATGGTATCGTCCGAAATGGCCGAGATCCTATCTTTGAGCGATCGCATCCTGGTCATGCGAGAGGGCGGCATCGCCGCGGAACTCAGTCGCGAACGAGCCACGCAGGAGGGAATCATGAAATGGGCCGTGCCCAAGTGAAGGAACCCGGAAGCAACCGCTCCGCGGCGAGACTTCGCCCGGGGCAATGGGGCATGATCCTCGCGCTCGTGACGATGTCCACGGCTTTGTCCATCGCCCGGCCGGCCTTCCTCACCCTCCCCAACCTGGTCAACCTGATCCGCCAGATTTCCATCAACGGCATATTGGCCGTGGGTGTAACCTCGGTGCTTCTGACCGGCGGAGTGGATTTGTCGCTCGGCTCGCTGGTCGCTCTGACCGGTGTGATCGCGGCCTCCTTCGCCCATCCCCGGCAGTACCCGCCGGCGGCGCCCATCCTCATGGGCGTGCTGGCGGGCGCCGGTTGCGGTGCGGTCAACGGCTGGGTGATTACCAAGGGCCGGGTGGCGCCCTTCGTTGCCACCCTCGGCATGATGACGGCGGCGCGCGGCCTCGCCCTGGTCTTGAGCGGCGGCAGGCCCGTCTCGAACCTGAGCAGCGAATTCACCTGGATGGGCAGCGGCGACGTGGCCGGAATCCCCATCCCCAGCCTCGTTTTCTTTTGCGTGGCGCTGGCGTCGCATGTGTTCCTCAACAACCTCAAGGTGGGGCGTCACATCTATGCCGTGGGAGGAAACGAAAACGCCGCCCGCGCTTCGGGAATCGACGTGAACGCGGTCAGGATGCTCGCATACACAACCTGTGCGTCCCTCGCCGGACTGGCCGGCGTCCTGCTGGCGTCCCGAATCACCACGGGGCAGCCCAACGCTGGCGTCGGCTATGAGCTCGATGCAATCGCGGCGGCGGTGATCGGCGGCACCAGCCTGTCCGGCGGCGTGGGGGGCGTGGGCGGCACCATTCTCGGGGCTCTATTGATGGGCGTGATCGACAACGGTCTCGATCTGGTGAATGTGTCTTCCTACTATCAGCAGATCGTGAAGGGGGCGATCATAATAGGGGCGGTGTGGATGGACAGGAGCCGGGAGTCATGAGCGCGAAAACGCCGGGCGCGAGGACGGCCAGATGGATGGGCGGCGCGTTATTGGCGGCGCTTGTCGCGTGCCTGTCGTGCGGACGCGGAGCAAAGGAACCTGGCCCCAAGCCGATTGTCATCGGTGTCTCGGTGCTGAACTTATCGAGCGAATTCGTCGTGATGGTGAAAGACGCGATGGACGCCAAAGCCCGCGGGCTTGGAGTGCAACTGATCGTGAACGACGCGCAGCGCGACGCCGCTACCCAGGTCCGGCAGGCGGAGAATTTTATCGCCCAGAAAGTCGACGCCATCATACTCAATCCCTGTGAATTCGAGGCCTCTTCCCCTGCCGTGGACGAAGCGCGCGCCGCCGGGATTCCGATCGTCAACGTCAATTCCGAAACCCGGTCTGTTCCCACCGCGTTCGTCGGCTCGCGCGACGAAGAGTCGGGCCGCATCGCCATGGAGTACATCGCCCGGCGGCTGGGCGGCCGCGGCAACGTCCTCATGATGCAAGGCTTCATGGGACAAGCGGCGCAGATCGAGCGGGACCGGGGCGCGCGCGAGATCCTGGCGAAAAATCCAGGCCTGAAATTGCTGGCCGATCAGACCGCCGATTGGGACCGCGCTAAGGCCATGACCCTGATGGAAGACTGGATTCAGTCCTACGGCCCCAGCATTGACGCCGTGTTCGCGCACAACGACGAGATGGCCATCGGCGCGGTGATCGCCCTGGAGCAGGCGAAGAGGAAAGACAAAGTCGTGGTTGCCGGCGTGGACGCGATCGCCGACGGCCTCCAGGCTGTGAAACAAGGGCGGCTGGACGCGACGGTCTTCCAGGACGCCAAAGGCCAGGGCGCCACCGCGGTTGAGATCGCCGTCAAGATCGTCCGCAAGCAACCCTACGCCAAAGAGACGTTCATCCCGTTTCAACTGGTGACCGGAAAAAACGTGGACCGCTTCCAGGCGCACTGATTCATTCAAGGAATAACCGGTTATGGAAAGCCGATCCGACGCGGCTACGGCCTCTTCACCCGAAATGCTTCCGTCTTGGGATTATTGGCGTTCCAGGCAGGCGCCGCCTGGTTCGATGCCACGTTCCACACCCCCAGCGCAACCGCCCGATCCACTTTGGCCATGTTGTCATAGTCGAGCTTGGGCCATTCGTCGCCGGGTTGGTGATAGTCGCTGAACTGATATGCCACCGAAATCGTGGTCGACGGCACCCCGGCCTCGGCGAAAGCGTAGTTGTCGCTCTGCCGAAAATATTGTTCGTTGTGCTTTTCGTCGTTCACCACCCGGATACCGAAGGGCGCGGCGGTCCGGCGAAGCACCGGCGCCAGATCGGTGAACTCGAATCCGGTCAGGTTATACTGCCCCGTCTGCGTTCCCACGCCCAGTTCGTCCGTCCGCCCCATCTGCTCCAGGTTGAGATCCACCGCGGTCTTGGCCAGCGGGAACACCGGGTGGCCAACGTAGTAGCCCGATCCGACTTCGCCCAATTCCTCGCCAAAGAAGGTCATGAAAACCACGCTGCGCCTGGGCCGCTCCGGCAGGCTGGCCAGCGCCTCCGCGATCTCGATCGCCGAAGCCGTGCCGCTGGCATCGTCGTCGGCGCCATTGTAGATATGATCGCCGGGCCCGCTGCCGCGAATCCCCAGGTGATCGTAATGGGCCGTCACCAGAACGTAGGAATCGCGCAGCGCCGCATCGCTCCCCCGCAGCACGCCGATTACGTTGCGCAGCTTCACCCGCGCCGTTTTGGGCGCCGGAATGTGCCCCGAGATCTTTGCCCCCGGGGCCAGAACCGCTTTCCGGAAAGCCGCATCGGAAACGCTGAGAACCGCCGTCGTGGATGGAGCCGCCGAAACCTGCCGCAGCCGCTCGGCCTGCGCCGGCCCCCGGACGGGCGCTCCCAGAATAATCGCAATAGCCGCTTGCAAACGTCCCGCCATCTCGGGAATCCGCCGGATCAGAGCGCGGCCGCTATCGGGAACCTCCACCACCAGCGCCTTGCCTCGCGCCGCCCCGGAGGCCGGCGATTCCAGGTCCGCCGCCCGATCTAGCGTTACGTGCAGCACCGGAATGCCATCGAAATCCGCGCCCGCCGCGTCCAGAAACCGGACACTGCCGGCCGCCGCCCGCACCGTTTCTCCGTTCGCTTCCGCCGCCAGCGCCAGACCTTCGGTGGACGCCGTGACTTCCTCGAACTCGGCCGTCTGGAAATAACCGTCGTCCCCCGCGGGTTCCAGACCGGCGCGGCGGAACTCCGATGCGATGAATTCGGCCGCGATATCCAGCCCGCGCGACGGCGTGCCGCGCCCTTCCAAAGCGTCGGAAGCCAGGAACGAGACGTCGGCTTTCAGCGCGTTGGCAGTCAGTCGATCCGCGATCGATGCCACGCTCGGAGACGTTTGCGCGCTCAGCCCGGCAACCGCGAGGGACGCCGCGAGCGCCAGCATCAGCCGGTGCCTTACCAACCTGCCCCACATTCGAGTTCCGAGTCCCATCACCCCTCCGACAATAGCACCGTGCCGGATTCGATCCGGCGCCACAGCTCATCCTCGATCGGTAATCCCTGCGCCAGGTTTTCCGCTCTCGTCCGCAAAACCTGTTCGCCGGGGTAGCGGATGCCGGCGAGCGACGCGATGATGCCGTCGGCCGCTCGCTCGAGTTCCGCGGCCGCGCCCAGGCCGCCCGGATCGAAAGCCAGAAACACCTGCGAGACGCCGGCCTCCTGCAGTGGGTCGGCCGGCACCTGGTAGGTGGCTTTGCCGCCGGAAAACAGGGCGGCGAACATGTCCAGCAGAAGCGCCAGCCCCGATCCCTTCCAGTAGCCGATCGGCAGTGGCCGCTGGGAAGCTTCGATGGCTGCCGGATCGCGCGTCAGCCGGCCTTCCGTATCGAACCCGCCGTCCACCGGCAATTGGGCGGCCCGCTCGCGATAGCTGGCCAGCGCACCGTAAGAGAATTGCGACATGGCTATGTCCAGCACCACATGTCCGCCCGGGCGCGGCGCCGCCAGCACCAGCGGATTGTTGCCGAGCCGGGGATCCGCCGTGCCCCACGGCGGAAGATTCGGCATGGTGTTGGTCCAGCAGACGGCCATCATGCCGGCCTCCGCCGCCTGCCAGCCATAAGAGCCGGCGCGCATCCAGTGATTGGTGTTCGCCAGCGCCACGCACCCCACGCCGGATTGCCGCGCCATCGCCATCGCCCGGTCCATCGACGCCACCGCGTTGCAATTGCCCGGTCCGCGCCGCCCGTCCCAACGCTCCAGCACGCCGTGCCCCGCCACCCGCACCGGGTAGCCGGCGGGATCCACCAGGCCATTCCGCACCGTCGCCACAAAACGCGGAAAGCGGTTCAGCCCATGGGAATACACGCCGTCCCGCGTGGTGTCGGCAAACAGGCGCGCGCACAACGCCGCCCGCTCGGGCTCAAAGCCCAGCCGCTCCAGTAGCCGGGCCAACGCCTCGGCTACGGTTTCGTAAGGGATTCGAACCGTCATTTCAGATTAATCGTCCCCCGGCAGTGGGGCGAGCCGCAACGGCAACGGACTTTCCCGATCTTGTCCGAGAATCGGTAATCCACCGTCAACTCCTCGCCCGCCTCGATTATCCTCTTGCTCATGTAGAGAATATGCCCTTTGAAGATGCACGCATAAAGGTTGGGATCGCAACTGTGGTTGATGATTTCCGCCCCGCTGCCGCCCACCGCCCCGTCCAGTGTCCAATAATCGTCCAGCGTAAACAGGTAGGTAAGGGAACCGGCGCCGCGCCGCTTGGTTTCCTTGCGGTTGATCCGCTCGCCCGTGTATTCGATTACTTTGTGCCGCGCCGGAATCCGTTCCAGCGTATACACTCCGCGTTGGTGAATGCGCGAGGTGCGAATTTCCAGCCGGTACCGGGTATGTCGCGGGTCGATCGCCGGGGATTTCACCAGAGCGGTTGGCATGAACGGGTTTTCCGAATTGTAGCCGACCCCGCCTCCCTTCGCCAACCCGGCCTCTGCATCCTCGTGGCGCTCTTGCCCCATCCATAAAAAATTCAAATCCGGCGCATAGAAAGTCCTGAAACGCAAATCTCGGTGCGTTTTGCTACTTTATGGTGGGGAGCCGCCAGCGCGCGGGGACCAACGGTCCCGGCCTGAGGATCTGCTCCGAAGTCTGGATCTTCGAATCGTGGGGGGCTGGGCAATGAAGAAAATCGAGGCAATCATTCAGCCGTTCAAGCTCGATGAAGTCAAGGAAGCGCTCAAGGGCATTGGTATCGACGGCATGACCATCAGCGAGGTGCGCGGGCATGGGCGCCAAAAGGGCCACAAGGAAGTCTACCGCGGCCAGGAGTACAACGTCGACCTGCTGCCCAAGGTGAAGGTCGAGCTGGTGGTACCCAATACCCGCTATGACGAAGTAATCAAAACCGTTACCCAAGCGGCCCGCAGCGGCAAGATTGGCGATGGCAAAATCTTCGTCTACGATGTCGCCGAGGCCATTCGAATTCGAAACGATGACCGAGGCGATACTGCCCTCTAACAACCCGCCCGATCCCGCGCAGGCATTTCTCGAAACCGGCGACGCTCACACGGCCCTGGCCGAGCGCACCGCCGCCGTCGACCGCCTGGTGCAGGATAGCGCCCGGGAATTGTTGCTTTCCGCCGTCCCATCCGGCTTCTCCGTGCTGGCCGTCGGGGGGTACGGGCGGCGCCAGCTTTTCCCTTATTCCGACGTCGATCTCCTGCTCCTGGTCGATACAGAAATCCTGGCCCAGGAACATAAACCGGAAATCGCGGCGTTTCAGCAGCGCCTCTGGGATGCCGGCCTGCGCATCAGCCATTCCGTGCGGACGCGGGAGGAATGCACCGCCGTCCACGATCGCAACACCGAGCTCAACATCAGCCTGATCGATCAGCGCTACCTGGCCGGCGACCGCGCGCTCTACGCCTCCATGGCCGCCAGGCTGCCGCGTTTCATCCAGGCCAACCGCGAAGCCCTGATCCGCAATCTGGCGCGCTTGACCCACGAGCGCCATGCCAAGTACGGCAACACCTACTATCACCTAGAGCCCAATATTAAGGACACCCCCGGCGGATTGCGCGATTTCCAGTTGCTCTGCTGGCTCGATCAATTGCATAGTACCGACGCCAACCGCGTGACCGCTCCCGAGCTTTCCTCCGAGCTCCGTCACACCTTTCTGCACCTGGCGCGTTTGCGCTGCTTCCTGCACTTTCAGGCCCTGCGCGATAGCAATATCTTGTCGTTCGACGCCCAGGACGCCATCGCCGAACAGTGGGAACACCGCGAGGTGGCCGCCTGGATGCGCGATTACTATCGCCATGCCCGGACTGTCTATCATGCCGCCATGCGCCAGTTGGACGCCAGCGAATCTTCTTTCAGCTCGCTCCTGGCCCAGTTCCGCACCTGGCGTTCCCGCTTGTCCAACGCCGATTTCAGCGTGCACCGCGAGCGGGTCCATTTCCGCGAGTCGCAACAGCTCGATTCCCACCCGGAACTGGTGCTGCGCCTTTTCGAGTTCGTCGCCCGCCACGGTTTTGCCCTGTCGTTCGAAGCCGAGGAACGCATCGCCGGCCGCCTCGACCGTCTGCGCGCGCATTTCACCGGCGGTCAACCGCTCTGGCGTCCCCTGGAAGAGATCCTCAGCCTCCCCTATGCCGCCCTAGCCCTGCGCGGCGTGCACGAAACCGGCTTGCTCACCGCCATATTCCCCGAGCTCAAGCCGATCGAATGCCAGGTAATTCGCGATTTCTACCATCGCTACACCGTGGATGAACATACCCTCGTGGCCATGCACAATCTACGTTCGGTGGAAGGGCCGTACCGCGAAATCCTGGCCGAGATCACCCGCCCCGGCGTCCTGATGTTCGCCCTGCTGTTTCACGATGCCGGCAAAGGCACGCCCGGGACCGGCCACGTCGACGCCTCCGTCCTCCTCGCCGAACAAGCGGCATCGCGTATCGGCATGCCGGCTCCCGACCGCGACTTGGTCCGTTTCCTCATCGGCAATCATCTGGAGCTTTCCCAGGTGATGCAATCCCGCGATACCTCCGACCCGCGGGCCGTCGCCGAAGTCGCCCATCGCATGGAAACCGTCGAGCGCTTGAAGGCGCTGACCCTCCTCACCTATGCCGACATCAGCGCCGTCAACCCCTCCGCCATGACCCCCTGGCGTTCCCAGCAGCTCTGGCAGGTCTATCTGCGCGTGTATCGCGAGCTGACGCGCGAGCTTGAAACCGACCGCATCGAGGCCCTGCCCGCCCTTCCCCCCAAGCGGGTAGCTTTCCTCGAAGGTTTCCCCACCCGCTACCTGCGTACCCACGGCGACCAGGAAATCGACGAACACGTCCAGCTCGAGCTCCGCGCCCGTCCCACCGGCTTCGCCGTCGATATCCGCCGCCGCGAGCCCGTCTGGCAGTTGACCCTGGTCGCGCGCGACCGCGCCGGCCTGTTTGCCGCCGTCGCCGGAACCCTTTCCAGCTTCGGCATGAACATCGTCCAGGCCGAAGCTTTTGCCAACCGGCGCGGACTGATCCTCGATACCTTCAACTTCGAGGATCCCATGCGCACCCTCGACTTGAACCCGACCGAAATCGACCGCCTCCGTTCCTCCGCTGAAAAGGTGATCTCCGGCCGGATGGACGTCAAGGTCCTCCTCCGCAATCGTCCCAAGCCCAAACTGCCCAGCCGCAAAGCCGGCGTGGCCAGCCGCGTGGCCTTTAACTCCGAAGCCAGCGAAACCGCTACCCTGGTGGAGATCGTGGCCCAGGACAGGCCCGGCCTGCTCTACGACCTGGCCTCCACCTTTTCCCGCTTTGGCGCCAACATCGAGGTCGTGCTCATCGACACCCAGGCCCACAAAGCCATCGACGTCTTCTACGTCACCGCCGAAGGAAAAAAGCTGACCCCGGAGAAACAGGCCACTCTCGAAACCGCGCTGCAGGCAGCCATCCAATAAGCAGGTGAGGACAAACGGGAACAAAAGTACCCGTTTTGACCTCGCAAGTTGTTGATTCTTAGTAAAGGAACCGGAACTTTAGTACCGGTTCTAGCCGCCATGATCGTGGGTGCGACCGCTCCCTCTGGTCACGGCTCGCCTTGACACCTTTTCCGAGCCGCGACCAAAGGGAGCGGTCTGTCCCAAGGCGCCGCACTTGCGCCGGGCGGACCAGTCTGTCCCGCGGTGCCCGAGCGGCTTCCGACTCATCAACAGCGACAAGGTTTTGTCGATGTTGTGCGTGTAAGCGCCTAGATCGTCATCGCGCCGAACCCGCCGTCAACCCGCACGATGCTGCCGGTGACAAACGAGGACGCCTTTTCGGAAGCCAGATACACGGCCGCGCCGATCAGCTCGGAAGGCGCACCGTACCGGCGCATGGGCGTGTGGTTCATGATGGAGGCCACCCGCTCTTCGGTGAGAAGCTTGCGGTTTTGCTCGGCGGGAAAGAAACCGGGCTGAATGGCATTCACGCGCACATGGTGCGGGGCGAATTCGCGCGCCAGAAACTTGGTGATCTGATTGACGCCGCCCTTCGCCACCGAATACGTGAACACCTTCGACAGCGGAGGGTCCGACGAAGCCGAAGAAATGTTGATAATGGATCCGCCTTTGCCGACCTCGATCATGGCCTTGCCGAACACCTGGCAAGCCAGGAACACGCTGCGCAGATCCACGTTGAGGATGCGATCCCATTCGGCTTCCTCGATTTCCAGAAAAGGCGTGCCCGAATTAATGCCCGCCGCGTTCAAGAGAATATCCGCGCCGCCAAACTTGGCCAACGTAGCTTCGAGAACGCGCTGGATATCCGCCTTGCGAGTGACATCGGCCTTGCACGCCAGAGACTCTCGCCCCTGTTCGCGGATCGCCTCGGCCTGGCGTTTCGCCTGCTCTTCGTTCAGGTCGGCAATGACGATATTCGCACCCGCTCCCGCCAATCCCACGGCCATCTCGCCCGCGAGCACGCCGCCACCGCCCACCACCACGGCGGTCTTTCCCGCCAGCGAAAAGAGGTTCTCGATCAGAGAATGGACTTCCACGTCGGTGCCATTCCCGCTTGGAGCTGGAGTTTCTAAAATACTCATGGTTTAGACAGTTTTCTCCACGTACTCATCCAACTTGTCGAGGATTTCCTTCACCTGTTCCTTGCTGCTGAGCTTTTCCTCCAACAGGCACGAGCACGCCTCGCAAATGTCGAGTTCCCTTCCCTCGATCTCTTTTTGGAGACACAGGGCAGCCTTCCCGCAAAGGTCGCAAGAAATCATGCATTTCCTCCAGGTTCCATCAACGACGAATGTAACAGCTTTCAGAGATGGAGGTCAATGATGCTGCAATAGTGGCTCTCCGGGAGCGGGTGCCGGCGATAAGAGTGATTATTCCCCGACAGTCCCTCGGTACCGGCTCTTCAACCCAGGCCCGGCTTGGCCGGCGTCATCGTATCGTGCAGAAACCGGGCGATGGAATCCGTCAGCGCCCGGCGGTTTTCGGTGCGCGGCATAGCCAGTGCCTGGGTACGGCACAGCCGGCGCCCTTTTATCCGGTAGACCTGATAGAACCTGGAGCCGCCGGACAGCGCCTGCACGGGCAGCATCGAGCACCCGAAGCCGGTTTCCACCAGCTTCTTGATGGCTTCGGTGTCGTCGGCTTCCATGATCACGCGCGGGGTCACGCCGAATTCCCGCAGGAACCCGTCGATCATCGAGCGCATATTGCTGCGCTTGGGATACAGCAGGAAGGGCACGCCCACCAGTTCTTCGGGCTCGATACAATCGATGCGCCGCCCGCTGACGCGCCGCGGCGAGGGTTTGATGATGAGCAGCTCTTCCTCGAACAGAGGCATCAGGTCCAGGCCGTCGTCGGGATATGGCAGCGAGATCAATGCCAGGTCGAAGCGGCGTTCATGCAGGCCGGCCACCATTTCCTCGGTCGGCGCCACGGTGATATCGAGCCAGATTTTGGGATAATGCTTCCGCAGCAGCCGCAAGGGCCTTCCCAACTGGTGGCTGAGCGCCGTACCGCCGGTGGCGAAGTGGAAGGGGCGCCGGTCGTTGAGCGGATCGCTTTCGAACTCGTGGAGGATCTGCCGCATCTGCGCCACCACGCCGCGCGCCTGTTCGGCCAACCGCAGGGCCGAAGGCGTCGGCACCAGGCGTTTGCCCGCCCGTACGAACAGGTCGGTGTGCAGTTCCGAAGCCAGATTATGCAATTGCAGGCTGACGGCGCCAGGAGTGAGGTTTACTTTCTCCGCCGCGTGGGTAACGCTGGAATAGTCCAGAACGGCGAGAAACAGTTCGAGCTGCCGGAAGTCCATCGAGTCCCCGTACACAGCATCTCACAGCTCCGGCGCTCCCGCGCTAAGAGCCTGCCGAAACCACATCACGCTGCGCGGCTCCGGCAGGGCGGCTAAGTGCTCAAACCCGCAATTGTTGCGGGGCAAGGGCGGCTACGGAAGCGGGTAGAGGCGCAATTCCGGCATGGGAAAATCCTTCAGGTTGCCGGTGACCAGCACCAAGTCGTTCGTCAATGCGACGGCTGCGATGGTTGTATCCGGCAGCGAAAGGGTACGATTCTGCTGCCTCCAAACGTTCTGCAGCTCGCCGGCCCGTTTAGCGGTTTCCCAGGTGACGGGGTAGAACTTCAGACTCCGCAAAAGCCGCTCGGTCTTGGCCTGCTCGCCTGGCCGCAGCCCAGCGTAAATCTCAGTGACGTTGATCGGGCAGCAAGCCATATCGGCCCCGTCTTGAATCAGCCGATCGATGAGTTCCCGCCGGCCGCGCTTGCCGTTGAGGGCGTCGATGAGAATGCCCGAGTCGAGCAGACAAGTTTCGACCATCTATTCGGCTTCCCGGTGTTGCTCCACTTTTTCCAGCCGCTCGATCGACTCCTGGCGCATCTCCCGGACCCATTTGTCCGCGCCTTCGGCCAGTTCGGGATGGTCCTCGTCCTTCCAACTCCCCGCCGCTTCGTGGAGCGCGTCGCGCTGCTCGCGGCGCCGGATTTCCCGCTCTACCAAATTAATGATAAACGTGGCCCGCTGCCGGTGGCCGGCAACCTTGTCGATCGCGGCTGCCAGCTCTCGGGGAATCGGAACGAGAGTTCGGGGTTTGCGCATAGGCCCACTTCAGTAAACCACGTTGCCAAACCCCCGCGCAACCATAAATGTAACCTTAGCGGAAACCGCACTAAGCAGGGTGTGAGGCTTTATCGAAATCGCGCTAGGAAGCTGAAAACACGTAGCCTGGGCCCTACTGGCTCACGCCGCTGGCCAGGAATCCGCCGTCCACCACGATGCATTGGCCGGTGATGAAGCTGGCGGCGTCGGAAGCCAGCAGCACGGCGGCGCCGACTAGCTCCTCGGATTTGCCGAAACGGCCCATCGGCGTCCGCAGCTTGAGTTCCTTGCCGCGCTCCGTGCCGTCCAGCAGGGCGGCGTTCAGGTCCGTGCGGAATACGCCGGGAGCGAGGGCGTTGACGTTGATGCCATCCCTGGCCCATTCCACCGCCAGGCTGCGCGTCAACGACAAGACTGCCGCCTTGGATGCGGCGTATGCCGTCACCTGCACCAGCGACACGAACGAATTGAGAGACGCAATATTGACGATCCGCCCGCGGCCGGAGGCCTTGAGCGCCGCGTAGAATGACTGGCAGGCGCGTAGCGTCCCCGTCAGGTTCACGTCCATCAGCGCTTCCCATTCCGCCTCGGTGGTTTCCTCGGTAGGCTTGCGGAAGATGTGGCCGGCCGCGTTCACCAGCACGTCCATGCGTCCGAACTCCTTCAACACGGTGTCCCGAAGAGCGTCCACCGAAGGGCGGGAAGCGATGTCGCAGACGACCCGGATGGTCTTGCCGCCGGCCTGCTCCACTTCCGCGCAGGCTTCGTCCACATTCTTCCTTCGCCGGCCCGTGGGGACCACGTCGGCGCCCGCCGCGGCCAGCCCCGACGCCAGCACGCGCCCCAGTCCCGACGTCCCGCCCATCACTACCGCCAGCCGCCCGCTAAGATCCAAAGGACTCTTTTCCATGATTCACCTGTCGAGCGCGCCTTCCCGTCGAATCTTCGAAGATTGACTCATATGACATGTTGGGAAAACAGAGTTCTTGGAGCAGGCGATTGGCCGGCCTCGACCCTCTCATAGAACTTTACCACCCTATAGATTATGAGACTTCGCTGTCAAGCGAATCGCCGCTCAAGGAAAAGTTTAACCAATCTCAACGGCTGTTGGCGCCCCTTGCCCCTGCCTCCAGTTTCAGCAGCGTCTCGAGCAGGTAGTAGTTGCCGTAGATCAAGGTTCCATCCTGCGGCCGGGTGGACGAGCCGTGCCGCAACACGCCCGCGGGCGTAGTGTCGCCCGCGCCCACCGGCGTCAGGTAGCGGTCGATGAGCGACTGCACGATGCGCTCCGCCTCGCGGCGATAGCGCGCGGCGCGAGCGCGGTCTCCATCGAGCGAGGAAAGCCGCAGCAGCCCGCCCGCCAGAATCGCCGCCGCCGAGGAGTCCCGGTTGCGATAAAACACCCCTTCGTCCTGATAGTCGTACCAGGGCACGCCGTCCGCCGGCAGATGGGCCAGGGCGTAATCGGCGGTCTTTTCCGCCGCGGCCAGCAGTTGCGGTTCGTGCGTGGCGCCGTACGCCTGGGCGAAGCCGTACACCGCCCACGAGTGGCCCCGTGACCATACCGAATCCGCCGCCAGGCCCTGGTGCGTGTGGGTGAAAACCACCTCGCCCGGAGGCGTGGAATTGGGAAAATCGACGATCTGCCCGCCGGAGCTGAACTTCTGGCGATTATCGCCGGGGTTGTAATGTACGGATTGAATCGTCGAGCCGTCGGGCCGCACCAGCCACTCCGCCGACCGCAGCGCGTGCTGCTTCCCCAATTCGCGCCAGGAAGGGTCCCCCGTCTCTTCGGACGCCCACCACCAGATCTGCAGGTTCATGAGGCAGTCGATAATGGTGTCGTCCCCGTTGACGCTCCAGGAAGCCACCAGGTGCGTCACCGGGTTGTAGTGCTGCTTCAGGCGCGCGGCTGCCTTTAGCGCTTCGGCGCGATACCGGCTGTCGTGCGTCGCCTGGTAGCCGGGCACGAACGAATACACGTTGAGAAAGCCGGTGTCGTGGTTTTGCTCCCCCTGCATGCCCGCCAGGCGGGAGCTGAACAATTCTGCCAGGCGCCGGTAACGTTCCTCGTGGGTATAGTCGAACAGCTTCCACAACTCACCCGTCCAGAAGGCTCCCGTCCAGAAGTAGCCCTTTTCCGGCTTCCATTCGCCGGTGCGATTGTCGCCTTCGGTGAAGAACCCCTGCCCGTGGCTCTTATCTACGGTGCCCGGCTTGCTGGCGGCGACCAGCGGTTCGAAGGTGCGCGCCGTCCGGTCCGCCTGCTGCCGCAGCAGCGCGATGGCCTGAGTGTAGGTCTTGTGCGGCACTTCGCCCAGCGTATCGGGCGGAGCCGATTGCGGCGCCGCCGGCCCCGGCAGAATCTTCACCGCGGCCGGCGCGGCCATCCGATCCGCCTGCGCGTTCAACCATGCCGTGAAGCGCTCCCGCGTGGGCCGCGCCGTATCCGGCAAGGCCAGCGTGCCTCCCTGCTGCCGCGCCGAAACTTTGGTAGCGCGCGTCTCCATCGCTTCGGCGCCTTCCTGGTCCCACATCGCCGCGGTATACCAGTTTGCGGCTCCGTCCCGCGGGCGCACGTGGATCAGGAAGTTGACCCCATCGTCGCCCGTCGCCCCCGCCATCGCCGCCGGCGCCAGCACTGCCACGCCCAGGTTCTCGTCCGGCAAGTCCTCCGCCTGTGCCTTGTTTCCGGAAAGCACCACCTGGTGGCCCCAGGTGCCCAGCACGCGAACGCCTTCGTTGCCGGCCTGCAGCATTTCGACCGGCTTCTTCGGCAGCCCCGTTACCAGGTCGAGCCCCTCCGCTCCGGAAATGCGAATGGCGTGTTCGAAGCCGTGCTCGCCGGCCCATTGCGTGATGCGGCTCACCAGGTCCACGGTGTGTCCGGCGATCTGCCAGCCTTTGTAATCCAGCTCCACGATCGACCGCACCGGCCCGCTCGCCACCACCCGCCATTTGCGCTCGCTCACCTCCGCCACCGGCGCCGCCTTGCCGTCCACCAGCGCGCCAATCCCTCCCGGGCCCAACGCCTTGCCGATCCCGTAGATGTCCCGCCCGTAGGCGCTCTCCTGGTGATACACGTACTCCGGCGCGGCGAACAGCTCCAGGTAAAGGCCCGGACGCCGCTTGCCGTATAAATCGATGGCGTTGCGCTTGTCGAAATAAAGCCGCCACGCGGTTTGCTCGGATTCCCACCCCGGCCCTTCGTAGTGCGCCGCGAAGCGCGCGTCGGTGCGCTTGGGATAGTGCGTGCGGATGCGCAGCAGCGTCGGCGTGTCGCCATAAGCGATGCTGACGATGCGCGTCTGCCGCGGGCCCAGGTCGATCTGAAAAGCCAGCTCGTCGTATTTGCCGTCGCCATCCAGATCGTCGGCCTCCGATGGCAGTTCCACCGTCTCCAGCGTGCGCGCGTCTTCCTCCAGCGTGGCCGCGGCGCTGGTAGTCACAATCGCCGCCACCGCCGCGAAATCCGGCGCCACCCGCTTCAACGCCGCGATCGGCACCACGATGTCTTCGGCCTGCCGCTCCTGCCCGCTCGGATTGGTGACCGCCAGCTTGATGACTTTGACGTGCGGCTCGGCGTAGAGCGCGCGAGCGGACACGGCGGCTAGCACGGCCGCCAGCCCAACCACCACATTCCGGCCGGTCATTTCTTGGTTCCGTGCGACGCTTCCAGGCCCGAGCCGCCTTGGGCGTACTCCGGCTGCACGTTCACCACCCCAAACTGCCGGTCCACCCCTTCCCGGTTCGCCGCCATCATCCACAGAAATCCGATCGAGCCGCCCGGTGCGGCTACGTTGGGATGGAATCCGGCCGGCATCGCCACGCAGTCTCCCTCGCGCACCACCACCACCAGTTCCGGTTCGCGCGGGTTGGTGTAGACCAACTGGATTCCCCAGGCCGGCTCGGGCATATCGATATAAAGGTAGGCCTCTTCCAGCATCTCGGCGTGCTCGTGCGGCGGCCAGGACGTCCAGTTGCCCGGATCGCTGAAGGTCACGCCCGCCACGATGCGTCCGGCCTCCACGTTCTTTCCGATCAGAATACTCAGGTCGCGCGCCGACGCCGGTCCGCCCGCGCGAAAATGCAGCGTCGGGTCCTCGAGCACGTCCCGGTAGCGCACCAGCTTTGCCGGATAGTGCTTGCTCACCGGCGCCGCCACTTCCGCCAGGTCGCAGCCCTCCGCGCCCGCCGTTACCTCCACCTCGGAGTCGCGTGGAACATAGAGAGAGTCGTAGCGGCCGATCTCGAATTCACCGTGCCCGGTCTTTACCGTCCCGCCGCCGTTCAGGCAAATCAGCCCGGTCTCCAATCCGCCGGTCGAGAAGCGAACCGGTGCATCGCCGCTCCCCAGGATGATTCGTCCGTAATACAGGTTCCGCACCGCCCCGGACCCCGGCGCGAGCCACGTGGTGCGGCCTTTCCGCCGGTTGGTGCCACGCCGGACACAATCGGACTCTCGAATCGGGAAAGTAGTAGTGTTCATAGATTTCACGAAGTGAAACGCGCTGTGCCGCATTTCGCCACTCAGTCTATGGCCAAACCACCGCCCCTGTCAACCCGTCGCCGTCGGAGGTATGGGTAGGGTACTATCGCCACGGTCTCACTCGGCCACCAGAAACGTCGCCGTCACCGGCTGCAGCGCCAGGTGTACCGAAGTCGCCGCCTGGCCCGCCATTTCGGTGTGTCCGCATTCGGCCGGCTGGCGCTCGCCCGTCTGCGGGTTCCAGAACGCCAGCGTCTTGTTCCCGCGCAGCACCACCTTGGTGTCCACCGGCGTATCTTTCGAGTTGGCGAAAAAGTAAATGTCGCGGCCGTCTTTGATCTTATGGATGTAAGTCAGCGCTCCATCGTATTCCGGCCCCATCTTGACCGGCCACATGGGCGGCTGCTGGATATCCACGTCGAGCAGCGGAATCGCTTCCTTCAATACCGCGGCCATTTGTTTCAGGTCCGGTTGCGGCAGGAAGTAGGATCGCCCGCCCGCCGCATTGTGGTTGGCGAAGTAATTCTTGTAATCGTCGATCATGGGCCGGATTTCGGCGGTTATGGGTTCCCGTTCCGGGAAGCCGAACACCTCGCCCGCCATCGCGCGCACTTCGCCGTCGCGCCCGAACTCAGCCGATTTCGACGGCAGCTTATGGGTGGCGATCACCGTGCCGCCGGAGCGATAGAACTCGATAATGCGTTTGGCGGCGTCGGCCGAGAGCGTGTCGCCTCCCGGCACGATCAGCACCGGAAACTCTTCGCGGTTTTCTTTGTTGTTGAGAACGATCCTGCCTTTCTCGATCGTGGAGCGCCCGGTCAGCACCTCGGGGTGTAGATAGGTGTAGTCCACCCGCATCGCCCGGTAGAGCATTTCGCCCAAGTCCATGTAGTCGTTTTCCGGAGGAATCAGTCCGCCTTCAAGCGCCCAGTAGAACCATGGGGCGCTGCCCGGCCGGTTGCTCGAAGGCGGCGAGGCGAAGTAGTAATCCGCCTGCAACGAAGCGATGGGATAGAGCATGGCGATATCGGCCACGTGCCGCCCGTGCCGCAGCAGGTACGCGGAGCGCGCGATCAACTCATCCAGATCCTTGGCGGCCGCCGGCGGGCGATTCCCGATTTGCAGGTTGACGCCCATGGCCATCTGGTCCATGGCGGTCTTGTAAGCCTTGGCCGGAGTCATCTGCCGGTAAGCCGCGTAAGTCTCCGCCATCACCAGCGGCTTGTCCCAGTTGAAAGCCGAAGAAGTGACCACTTTGTAAGACACGTTGGAGCGGCCGTTATAATAGATATCGTCGATGCCGGGAATCTGCTGGTGCTCGAAGACTTTCATCAGGTCGCCGCTGATGGCCACCGGGTTGCGCACTTCCTCCTGGTCCTGGTGGCCCGACATATCGATGCCGTGCGCCGCGCACCACGCCGCCACCCGGCCGATATAATTGTCCGCGTAGAGCGCCGTGCGGAAGCCGAACAGCGCGTTGCGTGCCGCCGCCGTCTCCGGCCCGATGTCGTACCACAGCGCCGGATAATATTTCATGGGCGAGTAGCCGTACTTCTTCTGAAACTCCTGGTTGAAGCCCGCCGTCCACATCCGCCCGTCGGCCAGGTGCATGGAAGGCTCGTCATAGAAACTCATCTGGATCGTGGTCCCGAAGTAGGGCTTCAGGTGCTCGTAATACGCGTCGAACGTCAGGTGGATGAACTTATCCACGGCGGAGGCGCTTAGATAGTCCATGAATCCGCCCTTAGTGGAGTTGGGGCGAAACGTCGGGTCCAGGTAGAACAGCATCGCTTTCCAGCGGCCTTTGGGAACCTGGCAAGCCACTCCATGGGTGGTCTTCTTATCGCTCGCGTCGATGCGTTCGAAGTTGTCCAGGTTGAACAGCACCGCGCCCACGTAAATGCCGGCCGGAAGCGGAATCTCCAGTTCCACCCGGGCCGGTCCGGTAACGTCCTTTTCCACTTCTTCCAGGCTCTTGGCCCCGTCTTCCGGATATTTCGAATAGAGCAGCCCGCCCGCCATGCCGCTGGGGTACTGGAGTTCGTCGTAGAGCGTGCGCAGCGGCAGATGTTCCTTTTCGCCTTCTTCCACCGCGGCCTTGTAGAGGCGGAAATAATCTTCGCTCAAGTAGGCGATGCCGGTATCGCTGGGCGGTCTCCGCGAGCCCTTCATGTAGGCTTCGGAAAGCTGCGTGGTCTTGCCGCCGTCGGGCGTCATCATGAACGACCCGTAGGCGCCGCTCGCCGCCGCCTGGTCGATGCTCTCGAGCAGGCCGGCCCCGGTTACGTTCGTGAGCCGGACCGTCAGCCAGCGGGTGCCGTGATAATCGACGGGCGGGTTTTGGAAGACCGCATAATCGACGGTCAGGTCCATCGGGTTCTGGCTGCGGGATGCCCCGGCCAATGGCGCGGCGGCCAAAAGGATCCAGGCAAACGTGGTGCGTGGCATGTCTTGAGCGTAGCGCAAGCCTGTCGGCCCGGCTGTCCCGCGCCGGACACCGATTTCCCGGAATGGGACAGATCGTCATCTTCGGTGGTCGGTCCTTGCCGTTGTGGGGCAGGTTGTTTAACCCGCGGACCCATTGCCTAATCGGTCCAGCCGGGCGTAGCCCGGCCGCTCGCCGATAAGCCCCGGAAAAGGCAATTCGCGTGCTCCGAGATCTCATCCAAGGAGGCGCCCGCATGCCCAAGACGGAACGTACGCATGAAACCGTGAACGGTCTGCCGTCCCTCGAGTACCTGGCCCGTAAAGTACAGGAGGGATGGAAACTGGTTGGACTGGAATGGGAGCGCGAGGTTACCGGGTCGGACCCGGATTCTCCCGCCACCGGCCCGCGCGAATGGCTGGAAGAGATCCCCTACGGCCTGCGCGTGTCGGACGACTGCGCCCGCCTGGTGGAAAGTCCGCCCGAACTGGAAATTCTCGCCATCGCGCTCGACATGATTGCGGACGATTGTCCGCTCTCTCGCGTGGCCGACGAATTAAACCTGCGCGGATACCGCACTCGCCCGGGCAATCCCTGGGCCCCGCCGGCCCTGTTCAACCTGCTGCCGAGGATGATCCAGGTAAGTCCGCAACTGCTCAAAAGCGAGCGTTGGACGTCGCACCGCAAGAAAGTGCCGAAGCTGACGTAGGGCTCTCCGGCTGCAGCGTGGCTTTGTTGGAGGCCTGCCCTCGCCAGCGTTCCGCGCAGCGGGACGCGGCCGTGGCAGGCAGGCGAATCGCCTTCTCCACAGACGTGCTTAGCTATCCTTCAGCTCAACGGCAATCTCACAACCACGGTATTTCTCTCATTGTCGCGGTGGATGAAATCGCTGGTTCATTCAGCAAACCGGCGGCCTAACTCACTCGGGAGAGTTGCGCGCCGGGTAACTCTGACGAAACATCGGATTGTTGCCAACCCTTCTTCACATACAAGCCGTATGAGAAGTTCCCGGTAAAGGGTCGGACTTGTGTACCGGTACTCCTATTTATGGCGCCTCAAGACAGTTTAGGCTTGACTTCGGTCGAAGGTGGTTTCATGATCAGTGCAATTCCTCGACATAAGGGAAAAGGGATTGGTGGCTGGGTGCTGTCGGTTAGTACTGCGAGTCTTGGGTCTTTCCTTCAGCAACGGTCGAAATTCCTGGGATGCTCCGTAAGGGAAGGCACGAGTAGTGTCGGCCGGTCCTCCGAGGGATTCAAGAACTCAGCTCAGAGAGTGTACACCATATTCGTTGGTATCCGGACCTTGATCGAGACCGGGTGCCACGATAAGAGGAGAAAATCGAATGTTTCGAGGAGTAACGCGTCTGTTATTGACCGCCGCCGGCTGCCTGTTTGTAGTCGCCGCACAAGACCAACCAGCCTATGTCCGCGACAATTGCGTGAAGGTGACTCCGGGCAAGAACGCCGAGTTCGCCGCCATGCTGCGCGACGTAACGACGAAAGTAATGCGTGTCCGCATCGATAAAGGCCGCGCCGCATGGTGGCTGGCAGTGAGTGCTGTCGTGCCGGCAGGAACGGCAGCCCGGTGCGATTATCACGTCGTGATCGGCTACTCCGGCTTTCCGCCGGAAACTGGCACTGCCGCGCAGACCACGGCCGAGCTGAAAGAGGCTGGCCTCAACATGACCAGCGCGGAATATGCGGCTAAGCGTACTTCGCTTTCGACCCTTGTAAATGTCGATATCTGGCGGGTGAGGGCGGACGTGGGTCCGAACCTCCAGAAAGGGCAGTACGCGCGTCTCAACTACTATCGCGTCAAGCCCGGCCAGCAAGCCGCATGGCTCAAGCTCGAGACCACGGGTTGGAAACCGTTTGTGGAATCGATGAAAGATTCGGGCGTGGGCTGGCACCTGCATACGCTGGCGATGCCGGCCGGCGAATACCTGCACTACAACGCTCTGACCGTGGATACTTTTCCAAACTGGGCCGCTCTGGGGCACGGGCTGTCCGCGAAGGCGTGGTCAACGGTGCATCCCGACATGCCAAGTCAGGACTATCTCAGCTTGATCGCCAACACGGTGGAGCGCTACCGGGTGGACGTGGTTCGGGTTGCGGAAGCCGGGCAGCCGAAGTAACGGCATTCCAGCCTAAGAAGAACGCAGACCAAAAGGCCTGCTCCGTATCGCGGCAAGCCGCAAACCAGCCCGCTCCAGGAAAAGCAGCCGAGTGCGGGCAGACCACAAAAACCGATGGTCTGCCCCACAACAAGATCGTCGCGGGGCACGAGGGGATGGGTCGGCTGATTTTCCATGACCGCGCAAAATGCCGGGGCGAGAGCGGATCACAGCCGATGCCAGAAGCGCAAGCCCTGTCATTGCAATCGATTACCGGACCGAGGCCTAGGACTCCCTTCCCCAGCCATGCTATAACTCGGATAGTCGGGCTGCCACGCCCGACACCCCGGACTCTCAAGACCGTGCACCAAGAATGCTCAAAAACAAAGCCAAACCGCCGTGACCGAACGAACCCAATAAGTCGTTGAAAACAAAGAGTCGAAAACGCAGAACGAAGCCACCTGCCCCTTGCCTCGCACGCTGTCGCCGACAATCCTGTCCATCGCCGGTTGGCTTCGCTCGCGGAACGTGCCGCGCCGAACGAACCCAGTACATCGTTGAAGATAAAGGAAGTATGGACCAAAACGAACCCAAATCACCGTCCCAAAACGAACCCGCCTCGGCCCATATCGGGACCGTCCGGGAAGCCTGTATGGCCGACTGCCTGAACGCTGGAGCCGCTTGCATCGTCATAGAATAGAGATGCGTACGCGCGAAGGGTCACACCATGCTTGTTCGTAGAAGTCGCCGCGGGTTTTCGCTGATCGAGCTGCTGATCGTCATCGCGATCATTCTGTTGATCATCACCATCGCCGTCCCCAAGTTCAACAGCGTGCAGAAGCACGCTCGAGAAGTGGCTGCGCTGCAGGCCATCAAGACCATTCATACGGGGCAGGTGCAGTTCTACTCCGAGTATGGCCGTTATGCCACCTCGCTCACCGAGCTGGGACCGCCCGCCAGCGGGCACGCCAGCGCGTCCTCGGCGGACCTGATCGGCAACGATCTGGCGTCCGGAGAGAAACAGGGATACAAGTTCACCGTCAGCGGAAACGCCGGCGGATACATCATCAACGCCAATCCCGTGGTCTATGGAACCAGCGGCGACAAGAGCTTCTTCTCCGACCAGACCATGACGATACACGAAAACGACGGTCCCGAACCGGCCACCGCGCAAAGCAAGGAAATGCGCTAGCGGCCGCGACGCCGTAAACTGGCAGGTTGGGGACCAAGGTCTCGACAGGCCCGTACGCCTGTCCCACCGCTCCTGAAATGTTCTCTTACTCCAACCAGGATCTTTATTGCGAACAAGTGGCTCTAGCCGACGTGGCGGCCCAGGCGGGCACGCCGGCCTACGTGTATTCCAGCCGCGGCATTCTCGACAACTATCGCGCTTACGACCAGGCGTTCGGCGGCCTGCCGCACCAGGTCTGCTACGCGGTGAAGGCCAATTCTTCTCTTGCCGTGCTGGCGCTGCTGGCGAAGGCCGGCGCGGGTTTCGATATCGTTTCCGGCGGCGAGCTGTTTCGCGTGCTCGCGGCCGGCGGCGATCCATCCAAGGTGGTGTTTTCCGGGGTCGGCAAGACGGCCGGCGAGGTGGAATATGCTCTGGCGCAGGGCATCCTGAGCTTCCAGTGCGAATCCGAAGCCGAGCTCGCCCTGGTCGATGCCATGGCGGCGCGGCGGGGCGTGAAGGCGGCCTTTGCGGTTCGCGTCAACCCGGACGTGGACGCCGCCACGCACCCCTACATTTCCACCGGCTTGAGCCAGCACAAATTCGGCATTGCCATCGCCGAAGCGCCGGCGGTATACGAACGCGCCCGCGGTTTCCCGAACCTGGCGGCGAGCGGCGTGAGCTGCCATATCGGTTCGCAGATGCTGGATGCGAGCCCGATCCTCGAAGCCCTCGACAAGGTTCTGGCGCTGGCCAACGCGCTGCGCGCCCAAGGACACCCGATTCGCCACCTGGACCTGGGCGGGGGCCTGGGCGTAGCCTACCGGCCGGGGGAGAAAACACCGGCCATCCGCGGCTTCGTCGAAACCATCGAGGGACGCCTCCACGAAGCCGGACTCACGGTGCTGGTGGAACCGGGCCGCTCCATCGTGGGCCCGGCCGGCGTGCTGCTGACGCGGGTGCTGTATCGCAAGAAAAACGGAGACCGGGAATTCGTAATCGTGGATGCCGCCATGAACGATTTGATCCGGCCGTCGCTCTACCGGGCGCACCATGAAATCGTCCCGGTGCGCCGTAATTCGCTGCCCCCGATCGTCGCCGACGTGGTGGGCCCGGTGTGCGAGACGGGCGATTTCCTGGCGCGCGAGCGGCACATGGCCAATGTGATGCCCGGGGATTTTCTGGCGGTTTCGACGGCCGGCGCATACGGATTCGTGCAGTCCTCCAATTACAACTCGCGCCCGCGCGCGCCCGAAATCCTGGTGGAGGGGGACCGCTTCCGCGTGGTCCGGCAGCGGGAAAGCTACCAGGACCTGGTTCGCGGAGAAAGCCTCTAAATGAGCAATTGTGCCATGATCGAGCCCGCCCGCTACACCTGCTACCGCGCCGCGGGGCCGATTGCGGTGGATGGCAAATTGGACGAGCTTTCCTGGCAACTGGCGCCCCGTTCCACCCTTTTCGTCGACATCGTGACCGGCGAGCCGGCATGGTTCGACACCCGCGTGTCGCTGCTGTGGGACGACGATTACCTTTACTTCGGTTTCCGGGCGGAGGAGACCGACGTTTGGGGGACGCTCACCGGGCGCGACTCGAAAATCTGGGAGGAGAACGACCTGGAGCTGTTCATCGCCGCGCGCGACGCCTATTACGAGTTCGAGATCAACGCGCGGAACACGGTGTACGAGGTGTTCTGGATCTGGAAGGACGTTCACCTTCCGGGCGGCCCTTACTGGGGCCGGCCGGAATTCGATGCCGCCAGCCGGCGAACCCTGGTGCTCGATGGCGTGGGCGGCCACGTGCACCCTCGCGGCGAGCGATGGGGTTTCCTCGATTGGGATTGTCCCGGCCTGAAGACGGCCGTTCACGTGGACGGCGTGCTGAACAGCCGGACCCATACCGACCGCGGTTGGACGGCCGAAGTGGCGCTGCCCTGGAAGGGGATGGAATTGCTGGCCGACGGCCGCTCGCTTCCCCCCAAAGACGGCGACGTGTGGCGGATCGATTGCTCGCGGTTCGAAAAGATCGGCCGCCGCGGCGAAGTGCTCGACCCATGCGCCGGCTGGACCTGGAACCGGCATGGTCACTACGATTCGCACATCCCTGAAGTTTTCCCCTACGTCACTTTTTCCGCCGGGACGGGCAGCGCCGCGCAGTTGCATTTCCGGAAACCTCCTGAAAGAATATAGGGCTGAGTCAAAAGCCTATGCGGATCAGGGTGTTGGGCATCGTGCTGGCGGGCGGGAAGGGTACCCGGCTGCATCCTCTTACCAGGGAACGCGCCAAACCGGCGGTTCCATTCGGAGGCAAATACCGGATCATCGATTTCGTTCTGAGCAACTTCATCAACTCGGGGATTTATTCGGTGTACGTGCTGACGCAATTCCGCAGCCAGTCGCTGCTGCAGCACTTGAGCGAAGGCTGGCAGTTCGGCGCGTTGCTGAAGTCGCAGTTCGTGATACCCGTACCGGCGCAGATGCGCGCCGGAGAGACCTGGTATCAGGGCACGGCGGACGCGATTTACCAGAACATCAACCTGGTGGAACAGTCGGATCCGCACGTGGTGGCAATTTTCGGAGGCGACCACGTGTACCGCATGAACATTTCCAGCATGATCGACTTCCACGTGCAGAAGAACGCCGAGGTCACGGTGGCGGCGATTCCGGTGGACAAGCGGCACGCGACCGAGTTCGGGGTAATTGAAACGGCCGAGGACGGACGCATCCTGGGGTTTCACGAGAAGAATCCGGAGGCTCCCACCATGCCGGGCGATCCGGAGCGGGTTCTGGCCTCCATGGGCAACTACGTCTTTTCCACGCGCACGCTGCTGCGGCTGCTGCACGAAGATGCCGCCGTCGCCGAAAGCAACCACGATTTCGGGCGCGACATCCTGCCCAAGCTGGCGGGCAAAGCCGAGATCTACGCTTACGATTTCCAGACCAATCGCATCCCCGGCGAGCCGGCCAACGGACAGCCCTACTGGCGCGACGTAGGCACGATCGACGCCTACTTCGATGCCAACATGGATCTTCGCGCGGTGAGCCCGGTGCTGAACCTGTTCAACCGGGAATGGCCGGTACGCAGCACGAGCTACCCGGATCCGCCCGCCAAGTTCACCTTCGACGAGGAGAACCGGCGCGGCCAGGCGATCGATACCATCGTCTCCGGGGGCTGTATTCTTTCCGGCGGGATGGTGCGCAACTCGGTGCTGGGGCGGGGCGTGAAGGTGCATTCCGGCGCGGTGGTGGATGAGTGCGTGATCCTGGATAATTGCGACATCGGGCGCCGCTCCAGGCTGCACCGCGCGATTTTGGACAAAAACGTGCGCGTGCCCGAAGACGCCACCATCGGATTCGACCCGGAGCGCGACCGCCAATACCACTATGTGACCGATAGCGGCATCGTGGTGGTGACCGGGGCGCGCACGCCGGTCGAGATCACGAGCCTGGTGGTGTAGCCCGGGGGCGCTTCCGTATCCGCCCGGCAAACCGGCCATCCGCCCCGCGACATGGAACAACACGTTTTCGTCTGGATCGCGCAATACGGCTACCTGGCCATCTTTTCGCTGCTGATGCTGGGCATCGTGGGATTGCCCGTTCCCGACGAAACGCTGCTGACGTTTGCCGGATACCTGGTGTATCGCGGGCACCTGGCGCTGGCCCCGGCGTACGCTTCGGCGCTGGCGGGCAGTCTGTGCGGGATCAGCCTGAGCTACACGCTGGGGCGCGTCTTCGGCCTGCCGCTGATCCATCGTTATGGCCGCTACGCACACATCCGCGAAGAGCACGTGGACAAGGCCCATGCCTGGTTCCGGCGAGCGGGCCATTGGAGCCTGACGTTCGGCTATTTCGTGCCCGGGGTGCGCCACCTGACAGCTTACGCGGCGGGGATGAGCGCGCTGGAACCGCGCCAGTTCGCGCTGTTCGCATATCCCGGCGGGGCGATGTGGGTCGCCACTTTCGTCGGCCTGGGGATGGTGTTGGGCGATCGGTGGCGGGCGGTGGAGACGAACATCCACCGGTATCTGGTGTGGGCGGCGCCGGCGGTTGCGGCTGTTGCGGTGGGCTACTGGCTGTGGCGGAGAAGACGAAGCGGAACTGCGCTCTGAATGTCTCCCAAACGTTGTACGTCTTGAACAGCGAGGCGTCGGCGAAGGCCTGCCCCGGTCCGCGGATCGGCAGCGTGCGGCTGACGTTGCCATAGGTGTAGGCGGGCGCCTGGCTGAACGCCGCCGCATTCAGGTAGTTCGCGAGACGGCTCTCCAGCGGCCCGCTGGTTTCGGGCGTTATGCCCGTCGCGTTGGGCCGCTGCACGCTGGCGCCGAGAACCGAGTTTAAATTCGACTGCGACACCGCCACCGGGAAACCGCTCTGCATGGTGGTCTGGAAGTTCACGTTCCACCCGCCCACCAGCAGGTCCAGCACGCGGCTGTTGTGGAGCATGGCGCGCCCCTTGCCGAACGGCAGGGCCCAGTTCACGGCCGAGGTCCAGCGCCACGGAGTGTTGATCAGCGCCAGGCCCCATTCGGCGGCGCGATTGTAATTGTCCTGGGAGGTGGTGCTGCCGTTGGTGGCATAGGTCACGCTGGCTCCGTTGGAATCGTTCTCGTTTCGCGACCAAGTGAGCGTTGTCAGCGCGTTCAGCCCATGCCCCATGCGCTTCTGCGCCTTGGCATAGAAATCAGATCGTCATCGCGTGTCAATAGAAAAACGCGGCCGAAAGGCGAACCGGGGCGGCAGGCCCCCGCCAAGCTGGTAAACTCATAGAAGTACGGTATGGCTCAAACCAAGGAACAACGACAAGCCCTGCCGCCGATCGGCTCGTGGCTGCCGGCGGTCGCGTTAGGCTGGCTGGTGCCCGGCGGCGGACATTTGTTACTCAAGCGGCCGGGCCGCGGCGCGCTTCTGGGGATCACCATCACGCTGATGTTCTTGTGCGGCCTGATGATGCGCGGCAGCATGTTCCAGCCCCAAACTGGGGATTTGTTGACCGTCCTCATCAACGTGGGTGGATTCATCGGCGACGCCTGCTCCGGTATTTTGTACCTGTTGAGCGCCTGGCTGAATTACAACCAGCCGGACATGGCCGGCGCCGTACACGATTACGGGACGAAGTTCCTGGTTACGGCCGGCTTGCTCAACATTCTGGCGATGGTGGACGCGTTCGAGATCGCGGCCGGGAGGAAAGCCTGATGAAAATGAACCTTTCGCATTTCGAGGCGTCATTCCTCTTCGCGCTTTTCGTCAGCATCGTGCTCGGCGTGGTGACCAAGCGCAACGACCGCGAGCGCCTGGAATACGGCATCTACACCTTCGCCTGTTTCATGGTGGCGCTATTCGGCCTGGGCTGGCTGATGTACCTCGGCCACGGTTGACGGCGGCCCGCTATTTCACGCTGTAGGTCACGCTGACACTGGTAGGCGAGCCGTTTCCCACAAACACAAGGAGCGAGCGTTTGGTGGCGTCGTCGGCGCCGATGACCGACCCGCCGCTGGGGCTCGAGATATTGGTGGTCTTGAACCCGAGCTCCTTGAATTTGTCCTGATAAAAGCTCATCACCCGGTCCGCCGAGTCGGTGGTGGTGAAGGTAAAGCTGCCGCCGACCTTGCCATTGTCGCTGGAAGCCGAGAAGGTGCCCTTGGGCTCGGAGCCACCGGGGTAGGAGGGCACCCAGTCGGGAATGCCCTTGGCCGACCCGCCGAATTCCAGGGTGGCATTCTTTCCCTGGTCATCCCGCGCCGTGACGCTGAACCTGCCGTTCTTTGCCTGGTCGAAGGTCAAGGTGGTGACCT
Organism: Bryobacteraceae bacterium; assembly: GCA_052325345.1. Classification (GTDB taxonomy): domain Bacteria; phylum Acidobacteriota; class Terriglobia; order Bryobacterales; family Bryobacteraceae; genus JBEKYD01. Next base: position 5,164 of record JBKQVG010000412.1, on the reverse strand, counting down.
TGCCGGTTCTTTTGTCGCGCACGGTGATGGTGCCGGCGGCGTCGTCGGTATTCAACACTTGGACGTCGGGATTGGCGGCGGCCACCAGCTTGGAGATCGCGAGGCCGGGATTATGCGCCATGAGCTCCGGATCGAAGCCCGCCTGTCTGACCTTGTGAGCGATAAAGAAGCCCGCGCCGACGACTACCACTCCGCTTACCACGAATAAGCCGAGAAGGATCACCAGCACCCAGACAACGGGGCTGGTCTTGCGCCCGCCCGGAATCATGGGCGGCGGTACAGGCGGGAACGGCGGCTGGGCCATCGGCGGCGGCTGATAGCCGGCCACCGGCGGAACAGGCGGCGCGGCAGGAGGTGGGGGCGCCGCCGACCCGACCGGGCGGCCGCACTGGGTGCAGAAGACGCCGTTTACCGTGGCGCCGCAATTCGTACAAAATGCCATCGTGCCTCCAAACGGACTACTCTATGCCAGACGGAGCCCGAGCGCAACGATCAAGGTACCATTCCGTGCGAATTTTGGCGGAACGCCGCCAGTATCTCGCTTCCGGCTGACGGTGGATTGGGCGGATTTCCAGGAGAAGCTCTAGGGGCTTCAAATGGGAAAGCCCGGATTAGGTCCGGGCCTTCCACACGAAGCTGGAAAGGAGGATCCAGCTTATGGTCCTTCTGCTGGTAAAGTTTCGGTCGCTTTTCGGCGGCTTACGGCGTTGATCGTTTGGTCCCGTAAGGGCAAGCGGTAGACGCCGTGCGGGGCCGGGGTACGCCCCCCGGTTCCCGCTACCAGCATCATAGCGCAGCGTGCCCCTGGTTTTCTACCGGCTTAGAATTGTGATCCAGTGCTTCATAAGGGACTCCTCACTTGGGAGCAATCATAGCATTCCCTATCGGGAAGTCAAAAACGCGACGGGTTTCAATAGGCACAGCCACAAGAGGGCCTTTCCATGTGTCATGATGACTAAGGGGGAAGCACGGATGTCCGAGTCCGCCGGAATCATTGGCGAAGAGATCGACAAGAACGCAGCTCTGGCCAGCGATGCCCTCCGGAGGATCTCTGGCATTGGCGCTGGTACGAACGCAAAACAGTTGCTTCCGCGCGCTGTCCTCGCGATGCTTGGGCCATATTCGGCGGCGAAATTCCTTGCCGAGCGCGTCTTGCAGTCCCCCGCGTTCGACGTAGAACTGGTTCAGGCTCTCCACTCCAAATTGCTTCCGCTCGAGCGCATGGCTGACGACGTGCTCGTTACTGCCCGGCAGCGGGGTTACTTCGATGATCCAGATGCAGCCGGGCCCCTCCGTTGGCTCGAAACGTGTGACGAACAGGTGAAGGACTGCATGGTAGCGCTGGAGTCCATGCTGGACCCGAAGCTTGACGACGTGATGGCCGCGGCGATGGAGGAGCACCGGCGGGGCGAGACCGTTCCGCTGGACTCGATCCTCTGATTGAACGGCTACACCGTTTCGTTATCCGGGCTTGCAGCAAAATACTTGGCACGATGCGACGCGCCGACGCGTGACCGGTTGCGGCAGAAGCTCGAAAAGCTGAGGGCCGGTCCGTTCGACCCACAGAACTCAAAGCCGCTGAAGGGCCGGACCGATCAACGGTCGGCCAGGGTGGGGGGCCTCCGAATCCTTTTTCGGGTGCAAGGTCTTGATATCGTCGTTGCGGAGATTGGCCCTCGTGGCGAGATCTACAAGCACGGGGAGTGATCGCGTCGTCGCACGGTTTGCGGGTTTTTCTAGGCCAAGGCAAATGCTTTCAGAAACGCGGCGGCAATGCCGGCGCCGAGGAAGGGTCCTAGGATGGGGACGATGGCGTAGCCCCAGTCGGAACGGCCTTTGCCTGGAATGGGCAGGATGGCGTGGGCCAGACGCGGTCCGAAATCGCGGGCGGGGTTGATGGCATAGCCGGTCGGGCCGCCCAGGGACAGGCCGATGCCCCATACCAGCAGGCCCCAGAGAAACGGCCCGTACCCGGCCGGCAGGCCGGTTTGAGAAACCGCCCTGGAGCCGAAAGTGAGCCCGATACAGATCAACGCCGCGGTACCGATGATTTCGGTGAGCAGATTGGGGACAAAGCGGCGGATGGCGGGGATGGTACAAAAAATGCCGAGCTTAAACTCTGGCGCCGGGGTTTCCCGCCAGTGGTCCCAGTACGCCAGCCAGACCAGCACGGCGCCGGCGAATGCGCCCGCTACCTGCGCGGGGATATAGCCGGCCAGTTTGGAATAATTGCCGGTGGCAATAGCCAGACCCAGCGTGACCGCCGGGTTGATATGGGCGTCGGGGCTGCCGCAGGCAATCGCGGTGAAAATGCCGCAGAGCACACCAAATCCCCAGCCGGCGGCGATCGCCATCCAGCCGGCGTTCTCGGCTTTGGATTTTCGCAGCAGCACGCCGGCCACCACGCCATCGCCCAGCAAAATCAGAATCATCGTGCCCATGAACTCGCCGACTATGGGTGAAGCCATCGTTGAGAACCGTCCTTGTTTGAAAAGAAGCTGTCAGCAGCCAGCTTTCAGCTAAAACACCGCTCCCTTCGGTCGCGGCCCGATTACTCTTCCCAATCGAACGACCGGGTTACCGCCTTCTTCCAGAAACGATAGAGGCGCTCGCGGCGGGCATCGTCCATGGCGGGATTCCAGCGGCGATCGGCGGCCCAGTGATGCACCAACTCTTCGGGGCTCTCGAAGAAGCCTACCGCCAGCCCGGCGGCGTAGGCAGCGCCCAGCGCGGTGGTCTCCTCGACCACCGGGCGCACCACCGGACGATCGAGGATATCGGCCTGGAACTGCATGAGCAAGTCGTTGCGGACCATGCCGCCATCCACGCGCAGAACCTCCAGGGGGGCACCCGAGTCGCGCTGCATAGCCTCCACCACTTCCCGAACCTGGTAGGCGGTGGCTTCCAGCACGGCGCGCGCGACGTGTCCTTTATGGACGTATCGCGTGAGGCCGGCAATCACGCCGCGCGCGCTATCCTTCCAGTACGGCGCATAGAGGCCGGAGAAGGCGGGCACGAAGTAGATGCCGCCGTTATCGGAAACGGTTTGGGCCAGGGTTTCAATGTCGGAGCTCTTCTCGATGAGGCCCAGGTTGTCGCGGACCCATTGCACCAGGGCGCCGGTAATGGCGATGCTGCCTTCTAGGGCGTAGACCGCGGGCGCGCCGCCGAATCGATAGCCCACCGTGGTGATCAGGCCGCTGGTGGACTGGACGGGCTTTTCGCCGGTATTGAGCAACAGGAAACAACCGGTGCCATACGTGTTTTTGGCCGCGCCGGGGCTGAAGCAGACCTGACCCACCAGGGCCGCCTGCTGATCGCCGAGATCGCCGGCCACGGGCACGCCGGCGATGGCGGGCAGCGCCGCCTGGCCATAGACCTCGGAGCTGGAAGCGATCTTGGGCAACATGGCGGCGGGAATGCCGAAGTCGTTCAGGATGCCGGGATCCCACTCCAAGGTTTCCAGGTTCATGAGCTGGGTGCGGCTGGCGTTGGTGACGTCGGTCGCGTGAACGCCGCCGGTGAGCTTCCAGATCAGAAACGCGTCGATGTTGCCAAACAGCAACTCGCCGCCCTCGGCCTGGCGCCGCGCGCCGGGGACGTTCTCCAGAATCCAAGCGAGCTTGAGACCGCTGAAATAAGTCGCCAGTGGTAGCCCGGTACGCGAGCGATAGCGGTCTTGGCCGCCGTGGGCGGCGTACTCAGCCACCGCGCCGGCCACGCGGGTATCCTGCCATACGATGGCATGGTGCACGGGTTTCCCGGTTTTCCGGTTCCAGACCACGGTAGTTTCGCGCTGGTTGGTGATGCCGATCGCCGCGAGATCGGTGCGCGACAGGCCGGCGGCCTCCATTGCCTGCCCAATCACCTCTTCGGTGCGGCGCCAGATTTCTTCCGGGTCGTGCTCCACCCATCCGGGCTTGGGGTAGATCTGCTCATGCTCCTTCTGAGCCACGCTCACGATGCGCCCGGAGCGGTCGAAAACCATGAATCGCGTGCTGGTGGTCCCCTGATCGATCGCTCCAACGTAATTCGGCATTGCCACCTCTTTTTTCTTCGATTGGTCGCGGTAGCCTTTTGGCAGGCTGCGGAAAAGGCAGGAACAGGACTGGAGGCCCGTCCTCCTCCGCAACGCACCAGTCTGATTTTAACTGCGTTTGTTTCTCGCCGCGCTATGGGAAAATGGATTTAGTGATCGTCATCGACGGCATATACTATGCGCTGGGACTGGGCGGCGCGGCGGTATTGGTTACCTGGCTGGCCGGCCCCTGGTATTCGATCCCGCTGTGGATTCTGGCGTTCTTCTGCCTGTACTTTTTTCGCGACCCGGAGCGGGCCATTCCGGCCGGGCCGGTGGCGGTATCGCCGGCCGACGGCAAGGTGGTGGCGGTGAAAGCGGAAAGCCCGGGGATCAGCCGCATCAGCGTATTTCTGAATATTTTCGACGTACACGTGAATCGCGCGCCGATCGGCGGCACGATCCGGCGGGTGGAGTATAAGCCGGGGCAGTTTCACGTGGCGAGCCGGGAAGCGTGCTCGGCCGAGAACGAGCAGAACGTGGTGACCGTATCGGGCAATGGATCCGAAGTGGTATTCAAGCAGATTGCCGGACTGATCGCGCGGCGCATCGTATTTCGGAAGAAACCCGGCGACACGGTGCGCACCGGGGAACGGGTGGGGCTGATCAAGTTCGGCTCGCGGGTGGACGTGCTGCTGGGCGAGGAGTGGGAGATCGTGGTTTCGCCCGGCATGCGGGTTTCGGCCGGGTCGAGCGTGTTGGCGCGCCGCCGCGGCCAGGGGCAGCCGCAATGAAAGGCCTGAAGGACCGGCTGGCGGACCCCAAATCGCCGGAGCGCCGGCCTCGCCGGGCGGCCTACGCGCTGCCGACGCTCTTCACCGCAGGCAACATCTTTCTGGGTTACATTTCGATCCTGCGGTCGTTCGAGGGCGCCAATCTGGCAACCGCCGGCTCCGCCGACGCGCACCTGGCGTTTGCGAACGCGGCCAAAGCCATCGGCGCGGCCTTTTTGCTGGACGGCCTCGACGGGCGCATCGCGCGCATGACCAACACCACCAGCGAATTCGGACGCGAGCTCGATTCGCTCGCCGACATCATCAGCTTCGGACTTGCTCCGGCATTGCTGGCCTACGCATGGGGCGTGCA
>JBKQVG010000411.1:0-8964 GCA_052325345.1 Bryobacteraceae bacterium | reverse complement strand
CGCCGCACAAAGCGCGGCGCTGGAAACCCGCGTCGTATCGATGCAGCGCGAACTGGCCGAGGAACTCCCGCTGGCGGTCGAAAAGCAGGTAACGGCCGGAGCCGGCGCGATAGTGGAAAAGAAGCTGGGCGCGCTGGTCGAAGAGAAGAACCGGGAAGTCGCCGACCTGCGCCGACAACTCGCCGAAACCGACCGCCGCGTGAGCGAAGCGCTGGACTCGATCGGGCGCATCCTGCGCCAGGCCGCCGACCGCCTCAACCCGCAGCCATCGCAGCCCGCCACGCCGCAGGACCCACCCCAAGCGCCCTCCGGCGGCGGCGCGGATTTGCCTTCTTTCGCTAAACCCTCGGCGGGTGCCTCCGGCCTTTGGCGCGTGCCCTTGGTATCGTCGCTCGTCCTCGGCACCTGTGCCGCTTGCTTCTTCGCCCTGCACTGGCTCTGAATTCTGGCGCAGATTGCCGGGAAGACCGGGCTGCGGCCTGACGATGTTGGGGCCAGCCGCGGAAGTGCTATCATCCAGTCATTCCATGAATTCTCGCGTTTCCGGGACCTCCCGTCTGTTTCCTGTACTCCTCGTCCTGTTCGCGCTGAGCGGCTGTTCGGCGTTGATCTACGAAATCGTCTGGTACCAGTTGCTGCAATTGGTCATCGGTTCGACCGCGGTTTCGCTCGGCGTATTGCTGGCCACCTTCATGGGCGGGTTGTGCCTGGGCAGTTTGGCTCTGCCACGCTACCGCCGGGCCGCCGAAATGCACCCGCTGCGGGTCTACGCGTACATCGAGTTCGCCATCGGAGCCTGCGGTATTCTGGCGCTGGTGGGGATGCCGCTGGTGGATGGCGTTTATGCCGCCGCGGTGGGCCATGGCCTGCCGGCCGTCCTGCTTCGCGCCCTGGTTTGCGCTCTTTGCCTGATGCCCCCCACCATCCTGATGGGCGCTTCGCTTCCGGCCATTTCGCGCTGGGTGGAATCGAGCCCGCGCGACGTTTCGCGGTTGGGCCTGCTGTACGGCGGCAATATCGCCGGCGCCGTGCTGGGATGCCTGGCGGCAGGCTTTTATCTGCTGCGCGTGTCGGACATGACCACCACCACCCTGGTTGCCGCCGGCATCAACGCCCTGGTCGGAATCGTCAGCCTGGCGCTGGCGCGGCGCGCACCCGCGGCGCACGCGCTCGTTCGTGCCGCGCCGAGTCTCCACGCGACGCCTCCGCGCCCCACAGAGGCAGGCGCCGGCAAGAGTGCCGGCGCCGCACCCACGAGCGCGCCCGCCACATCTCCCGGCCAGCGCACGGTCTATTTCGCCATCGCTCTCTCGGGAGCCTCCGCGCTCGGCGCTGAAGTCGTCTGGACTCGCCTGCTCGGGCTCATGCTGGGCGCCACCGTCTACACCTTTTCCATCATCCTGGCGGTCTTCCTGGTGGGCTTGGGAATCGGCAGCGCGGGCGGCGCGCTGCTGTCGCGGCGCGTCGACGGACGCACCGCTCTGGGCGCCTCGCAACTGGCGCTGGCCGCGGCCATCGCCTGGACCGCCTTTATGATCAGCCAGTCTCTGCCCAACTGGCCGGTCAATCCGCTGCTCTCCACGAGCCCGTGGTTCACCTTCCAGATCGACCTAGTGCGGGCGATCTGGGCCCTGCTGCCGCCCACCTTGCTGTGGGGCGCGAGTTTCCCTTTGGCCCTGGCCGCCGCCGCCCGGCCTGGAGAAGAACCCGGCCGCCTGGTGGGCACCGTTTATGCCGCCAATACCTTGGGCGCAATTTTGGGCGCCCTGGCGTTCAGCCTCATCCTGGTGCCGGCCATTGGCACCTCCGGCTCGAATCGCCTGCTCATCCTGTTGGCCGCCCTCGGCGGTCTGGTGGCGCTGCTGCCCCAGATCAAAACCAGCCGCTCTCTAGGGGGCACCGCCGCGTTGACGGCCGCTTTGGCGCTGGCCGTCTTCCTGGCGGCAAACGTAGGGCCCACGCCCGGCATGCTGATCGCCTATGGCCGCCGCATCATGATTTCCGCGCCGCGCTCCCAGTTGCTCTACGCCGGCGAGGGCATCAATTCCTCCATCGCCATCACCCGCTGGGACGATGGCGCCGTGCAGTTCCACGTCTCCGGCAAAGTGGAAGCCTCCACCGAGTCCTACGACATGCGGCTGCAGCGCATGCTGGGGCACATGCCCGCGCTGTTTCACGCGGGGCCGCGCTCGGTGCTGGTGGTGGGTTTCGGTGCCGGCGTCACCGCGGGAACCTTCGTGGTGCATCCCGAAGTCGAGCGCATCGTCATCTGCGAAATGGAGCCGCTCATCCCGCCCATCGCCACGCGCTTTTTCGGCAACGAAAACTTTCACGTGGCCGCCGACCCGCGCACCCAGATCGTGTATGACGACGCGCGCCATTTCGTCCTGACCACCCCGGAAAAATTCGACATCATCACCTCCGACCCCATTCACCCCTGGGTCAAAGGCAGCGCCACGCTCTATTCCCGCGAGTATTTCCAACTGGTCAAGGACCACCTGAATCCGGGCGGCGTGGTGACCCAATGGGTGCCGCTCTACGAATCCGACGCTGAAACCGTGAAGAGCGAGATCGCCACTTTCTTCGACGTCTTCCCCAACGGCACCGTCTGGGCCAACGAGGTGGATGGCAGCGGCTATGATATCTTCCTGCTGGGAACCGCCGAGCCCATGCGCATCGACCTCGACCGGTTGGTCGAGCGTCTCCACCGGCCCGACCACGCGCGCGTGCTCGAATCGCTGCGCAACGTCGGCTTCAGCGCCCTCACCGGATTGCTCTCCACCTACGCCGGACAGGCGCAGGATCTGGCCCCTTGGCTGGTCGGCGCCGAAATCAATCGCGACGGCAATCTCCGCCTTCAATACATGGCCGGCCTGGCGCTCAATACCAGCCAGGAAACCGCCATCTACCAGCAGATTCTGGCGTACCGCCGCCCGCCGGTGAATCTCTTCACCGGCTCGCCGGAAGCCGTGGAAGCCGCGATGCTGGCCATGGGCGGAGGGGGGCAAAGCAGGTAGGGGGAGGGTTCAGGCGGCAGGCGGCATATTGAGCCGCTTTTCCACTTCCTTGATGCGGGACTCGAGAATGGCAAGCCGCTTCTTGAAGGAGGCCGCCTCGGTCTCGGCCAGCCCCATGCGCTCGTCGTTAGTCTGGGTGTAGTTGTAAAACGCCTTCAACAGCTCCGTCTGCCCGTCCCGCAGCGTCTCCATCAATTCGTCGTGGCTGTGATTCACCTCCGAACGCAACATCTCCATTCGCTCATCAAGGCTTGCCATTCGCTCATCAAGGCCTGCCATTCGCTCATCAAGGCCTGCCACACGTTCATCAAGGCTTGTCATGCGTTCGTTGAAGCGCGACCCGAGGTCTTCGAGGTCTCCTTTTGTGGCAGGCGCGATGCGATCAGCCATAGTTCTTCTTCATTGTAGTTGAAAACGCGGTTAAAGGCCCATTCGAGGTCTTACGCTCGCGATTCCAGCCGCCACAACATCGCCTCAAACCGCTTAAATTTGCCCCGAAATCCGGCTGTCGCGGCGGATGAGCGTGACCGCGTAGAGGAATACGCTTGTCTCGCATGACGAAGATTGCATCGCGGCCGTCGGATGGGCAAGCAAGAAAAGCCGAGAGCACTCTCAGCCCAGCAGGCTTGACAGCCCGCGCCACGACAGTCCTTGCGTTAAGATTCTGGAATGCACCGAACCGCCTTTTTGCTCCTTTTATCCACGGCCGCGTTTTCGGCCGGCATCCCTTATCTGACCGAGCCCTCCGTTTGTCCCACGCGGCCGGAAATCGCCTTCGTATCGGGCGGCGATGTTTGGGTTGCTCCACTTAAAGGCGGCGATGCCCACCTTCTGGTATCGGACCCAGCCGACGAAACCCGGCCACTCTACTCGCCCGATGGCGCGCGGCTGGCTTTCGTTTCCACCCGCACCGGCAACGGCGATATCTATATTCTGACGCTGGCGACCGGCGATTTGAAGCGGCTCACCTTCGACGACAGCCTGGATCAGCTCGACGGCTGGTCGCGCGACGGCCGCTGGATTTACTTCTCCAACCCAACCAACGACGTCGGCCGCAAGAACGACATCTATCGCGTCAGCGCCGAAGGCGGCACGCCCATGCCCGTCAGCGCCGACCGCTTCACCAACGAGTTTCAAGCCGCCCCCGCTCCCGATGGCACTACTCTGGCTTTTGCCGCGCGCGGCGTGGGCGATTCCCAATGGTGGCGCAACGGGCATAGCCATCTGGACGAATCCGAAATCTGGCTGCGCAAGGAAGGCTCGCCCGCTACCTACGAACGCCTGGTGGATCTGAACGGCCGCAACGCCTGGCCCATGTGGATGCCCGACGGCAAGCAGCTTTACTTCATGTCCGACCGCGGCGGCGCGCAGAACATCTGGGAGATCGCCATCGGCGCCGCCGCCAAGCCGCGCCAGATCACCAAGTTCACCAGCGGGCGCGTCCTCTGGCCCTCCATTTCCTACGACGGCAAGTTGATCGTGTTCGAACGCGACTTCAAAGTCTGGCAGCTCGACACCAGGAACGGCGAAACCTACGCCTTGCCCATCAAGCTGGTGGGCCTGCCCGCCTCGCCCGATCCCCGGCACCTCACTCTCACCCAGTTCAACGACCTCCAACTTTCGCAGGACGGCCGCAAGATCGCCGTCATCGGCCACGGCGAGATCTTCGTCGCGTCGGCGCACGACGGCGGCGCTTCGCTGCGCGTCACCCACACGCCGGCCGCCGAGACCCAGGTTGCGTGGGCGCCCGATTCCATGAGCGTGGCGTACCTGAGCCCGCGCGACGCCGTGAATCACATCTTTCTTTACGATTTCGCCCAGCATACCGAAACCCGGTTGACCAACGATGCGTTGGCCGATCAGGCCCCCCGCTTTTCACCCGATGGCAAAACCATCGCCTTCCTGCGCGGCCGCAAGGAGCTGCGCGCCATCGATCTCGCCGACAAGAAGGAACGGCTCCTGGTATCGGGATATCTTGGCGGCGGTTTCGGCGCCAGCCCCATCGCCTGGTCGCCGGACAGCGCCTGGATCGCCTATACCAGCGCCGAGGCAGGCGGCCTGCGCAACGTCTACGTGGTGGCGGCGGCGGGCGGCGCCGGCCGCCCCGTCACGTTTCTGTCCAACGGCAACGTCAACTCCCTGGACTGGAGCCCGGATGGCAAGTTCCTGCTGTTCGAAACCAGCCAGCGCACCGAAACGCCCGAAGTGGTGCGCGTCGACTTGGTTCCCCGCCAGCCCAAATTCGCCGAAGAACGCATCGACGATCTGTTCAAGCCCGAACCCGCCGCCGCCCATGGCGGACGCGGAGCGGCATCGGAAACCAAGGCCGAAACCAAGCCGCCCGTCAAAGTCACCATCGATTTCGACGACATCCGCGAACGCGTCTCGATGCTCCCCATCGGCCTCGCCGTTTCCCAGCCCCGCATCAGCCCCGACGGCAAGTCGCTGTTGTTTGCCGCCAACGTTGGCGGCCAGACCAACCTCTATCTCTATTCGCTCGACGAAACCGGCGCCGGTGGGCGCGGCGGGCGTGGCGGAGAAGGAGCCGAAGCGCGCGGTCCGCGCCAGTTGACCACCGCCCCCGGCCAAAAAAGCCGCGCCCAGTTCTCGCCCGATTCCCGCCAGGTCTACTACCTCGAAGCCGGCCGCCCCCAGGCCATCACGGTGGAAAGCAAAGTTTCGAGCGCGGTCAATCTAAATGCCGAAATGGACGTCGATTTCCAGCAGGAAAAGATCGCCGCTTTCGAAGAAGCCTGGGCCGGCCAGCGCGACGGCTACTACGATCCCAAGTATCACGGCGCCGATTGGAACGCCGTGCGCCGCGCCTACGCGCCGTTAATTGAAGCCTGCCGCACCCCCGATGAGATGCGCCGCATTCTGAAGATGATGATCGGCGAGCTCAACTCGTCGCACTCCGGCGTTGCCGCTCCGTCCGCCGGAGCCGGCGGCACGCGCGCGGTCACGGGCCAACTGGGCCTCAGCTTCGACCGCGCCGAATACGAAAACTCCGGCAAACTCAAAATCGCCGCCGTGCTACCCCATTCCCCCGCCGCCCTGGCCGGGATCGAGGTCGGCGGCGAACTGACCGCGGTGGACGGCGTGCCCATTGGCCCTCGCGTGAACCTCGACGAGTTGCTGCAGCACAAAGTGGAGAAACGCGTGGTGCTCGCGATCTCCGGCCACGACGTCACCGTGCAGCCCGTAGCCTCGCTGGCCGACCAAATCTACCGTAAGTGGGTGGAAGACAATCGCGCCTATGTGCTCCGCATCAGCAACGGCAAGCTCGGTTACGTTCACATGCGCGACATGTCCGAGCAGGCCCTCACTCAGCTCTACCTCGATCTCGACTCCGAGAACCGTTCCAAGGAAGGTGTGGTCATCGATATCCGCAATAACAACGGCGGTTTCGTCAACGCCTATGCCTTGGATGTGCTGGCGCGCCGCCCGTATCTCACGATGACCAACCGCGGCGGCCTGGCCAGCCCTGCCCGCACCGTGCTCGGCCAGCGCGCGCTCGAACTCCCGACCATTCTGGTAGTCAACCAGCATTCGCTCTCCGACGCCGAAGACTTTACCGAGGGCTATCGCACGCTTAAACTCGGCAAAGTGGTCGGTGAGCCTACCGCCGGATGGATCATTTACACTGGATCGATGGAGCTGGTCGACGGTAGCGTGATGCGCATGCCCGGCACAATGGTCGCCGGCGCCGATGGCAAAGACATGGAGGGCCATCCGCGCCCAGTCGACATACCAGTCACTCACCCCATCGGCGAATCCTATACCGGCCGCGATTCGCAGTTGGATGCCGCCGTAAAGGAACTGCTGGCTGAGGTGAGAAAGTAGCCATCGTGGAGCAGGCGATTACCTTTCGCCTGCCCAAGCCGAGCCTGACTGAGCGTTCCGCGGGCGGTTGTCTATCCCGCGATCTGCAGTTCGGGCCGCGGCGCGGAGCGGACGGGGATCAGGCCACCGGCGTTCCGTCGGGAGCGAGACGGATCGTGCGCTCGTTGGGCTGGCCTTTTGGCGCCGAGAGCCAGTGTATCCGCAGCGTGTTGGTCTCGGCATTCCACTCAATGCCCGGATCCGCCAGTTCGATATTGTCACGGCAACTGGCAAGCTTCACCTGGAGGGTTTCCCGCGCCGAGCCATGGGCGATGCCGAGAACGCGCAGAAACCGCTCCTCGCCCGCCTGGCAATAGGACATGCCCCCGGGGATGGACGCGTAAGTGTCAGTAAGGATCCAAGCCGCACCCTTCAGGTCCGCCACCAGCTTGACCTCGCTGGGCGACGTTCTGGGCGCAACCGTGCCATCGCGCGCGACGCTCACCTGGTAGCGCCGCCCCTGCTTGGTTCGAATGGCGAACCGCGTTTTCGATCGGGCCGGCGAATACTGAATCGATCCGCCGGATGGCAGCGCCACGGAGTTGGCGGAAGAGGCGGCGAAAGCGCCCGCAACCGCCAACAGACTAACCCAGAATTGCATCCGCATAGCAAACCCCGGAATACTTCCAGTGCGCGCCGACGCCGGGCGGCTTGGAGTAGCCGCCGCTGTCGCGCTTGTGCAGCTCGGCTTCGGTCTTGCCCTTGTTTTCCTCGTCGGTCATGTCCCAGCCGATATTGCCGGTCGCGGAATCGCAGAGAATATTGAGATTGCGCGCCCACGCGCTGGCCTTGGCGTCCCAAACATGATAGGAGCCGCCGTTCCAGCGGCAGACGGCTTCGTGGGTGAGCTGATCGTCGGTGTAGCTGCGGTTGCTCTGCGAAAGGTACTGAATCGCCGACGCCCGCTTGCCGGCGAACAGGCTCAGACCGCCATTCACATTTAGCTTCCAGTTCCACACCTGGTCGAAAGTCGGCACCGGTGCGGTGAGCTGGCACATGCCGTAGCCGTTATCAAAAGACTTGAGGGGTTCGCCCTGCGCGTTAAAGTGCCTGAATTTGGATTCGTGCGCGAGGAGCTTGTCGAAACCCGTCGAGCCCGGTTTGGTGGCCAGATAAGCATTGACGTCGGTGGCCGCGGGGTTGGCGCCCGTCACCTTGACGGCGATCGACGCGGCCTCCTTGCCGGCTTTGACGCGAACCGTGAGCGAGCCGCCAAGATTGGCGATCGCCGCCTTGGCGTCCCAGGTATTGGCGGGCGTTTGATCCACGCCCGATTTCCGGAATGAACCCCATTGGATGGTCCAGCTCCAAGTGTGCTGGCCGGCGGCATCCGTCACGAAGACGACGCTCGGCCAGTCCGGCGCGGCGGTGATGGTGAACGCGTCGGTGGGCTTAGGGGCGGTGAACTTCACTGAGCGCCTCTCTTCCTCATCATGATACCGCCTCATCGCCGGCGACCGGCCCGGATCCGTCACGGCGCAGAGCGCGACTGAGGCTCGGGCCGCGGATTTTGGCGTTGACCTCCGGTGGACGTAAATACACCTTTGGGACTCTACCGGCGAACCTGTCTCATTCCCGGCTGGTATCATAGAATTCATCAGCGATGACTGCCTCGGGCCTGGCGGGTAGCGACGAAACCACCCTGGTAGCGCAGGCGCGTCAGAACGACGCGCCGGCGTTCTCGGAATTGGTGCGCCGCTACGAGAACAAAATCTTCCGCCTGGCGCTGCACATTACGCAGAATCGCGAGGACGCCGAAGATGTGCTGCAGGAAACCTTCCTGAAGGCCTACGAGCATCTCGATCAGTTCCAGGGCAATTCCAAGTTCTACACCTGGATCGTGCGCATCGCCTTCAACAAGGCGCTCATGAAACTGCGGCGCCGCAAGACCGATAAGTCAGTCTCGCTCGACGAGACCATCGACACCGGGGAAGATACCATGGTGCGCGAAATCGCCGCCTGGGACGAAAATCCCGAGCAGCGCTACTCGCGCGATGAACTGGGCGGCATTCTGGATACCGCGGTCGAAGCTCTGGAACCGCCCTATCGCTCGGTTTTCGTGCTG
>JBKQVG010000410.1:0-6172 GCA_052325345.1 Bryobacteraceae bacterium | reverse complement strand
CGGTCTCGGCTTCCCACTGGCGTTTGGCCGAGGCGATCCACTCGGCATATTCGGAATCGATGCGATAGCCCGCCACGGCCGCATTCAACCGCTCGAGCGCGGCGCGGGCATCGGCGGCCACGGGCAGGGCGGCGTGCTTGTAGGCATCGATGGCGGCCACGTTGATATTGACGAACCGCACGTCCGGGTTCTGAAAGGCGGTTTTGGATGCGGTAGTGAAATCGCTGAGTCGGGTGCCGATGGCAATGATGAGGTCGGCCTGGCGCGCGGCGATGTTGGCGCCGGGCGTTCCGGTGACGCCGATAGCGCCCAGGTTCTGGGGATGGTCGAAGCGCAGGGAACCCTTGCCGGCCTGGGTTTCGCCGGCGGGAATTCCAGTGCTTTCGCAGAACCGCGCCAGAGCCTGGGAGGCTTCGCTGTACAGCACACCGCCGCCAGCCACGATCAAGGGATGGCGGGCGGCGCGGATGGCGCCGGCGGCGCGCGCAATCAGAGCCGGCTCGGGCTCGGGCCGGGGAATGCGCCAGACGCGCTTCTGGAACATTTCTTCCGGGTAGTCCCAGGCTTCGGCCTGCACGTCCTGCGGAAGGGCCAGCGTGACCGCGCCGGTTTCCGACGGCGACGTAAGCACGCGCATGGCCTCGACCACGGCGCAGGGCAGTTGGTCGGGGCGATTGATGCGGTCCCAATAGCGGGACACGGGCTTGAAGGCGTCGTTGACGCTGATATCCTGGCTGTGCTCGCTTTCCAGTTGCTGCAGCACGGGCGCCACGTTGCGGCGCGCGAACAGGTCGCCGGGCAGCAACAGCACGGGGATGCGATTGATGGTGGCGGTGGCGGCGCCGGTGATCATGTTGGTGGCGCCGGGACCGATCGACGAAGTGCAGACGAAGGCGCGCAGGCGGTTGCTGGCTTTGGCAAAAGCGGTCGCGATGTGTACCGCTCCCTGTTCGTTGCGGCAGAGATAGTACGGAAACTCGGGTGTCTGTTGCAGGGCCTGCCCGATGCCGGCGATGATGCCGTGGCCGAAAATCCCCCAGGCGCCGGCGAAGAAAGCGTTCTCGCGGCCGTCACGCTCCACATACTGGTTGCGCAAGAACCCGATGAGGGCCTGCGCCATGGTCAGACGACGGGTGTTCATGACTTGTTTTCCCTCGGAAAAGCTCGAGCTATTTCACCAGCGGCAGCCGGGGATCGGGATCGCGCCAGGTCTGCCGCACCCAGGCATAGTCCGGATCGTCGGACGCCGCCATGGAGCGCGCCGAGCCCGCCAGCGCATTGAGGTAATACACGTGGTAGCCGTGCGCCGCCACCA
This sequence comes from Bryobacteraceae bacterium, assembly GCA_052325345.1. Taxonomy (GTDB): domain Bacteria; phylum Acidobacteriota; class Terriglobia; order Bryobacterales; family Bryobacteraceae; genus JBEKYD01. The sequence goes on along the minus strand of JBKQVG010000410.1, from coordinate 4,857 downwards.
CCGGGTGGTAACCCTCCGGCACCAGCACCAGTTCGCCGTCGCGCACGGTAAGGGTTTCGTCGATGCGCCCGTCCTTGGTATAGACCTTTTGAATCGCGTAGCCCAGGGGATCGCTCACCCGGTAATAATAAATCTCTTCGAGATCGACTTCGGCGGGCGGCCGATGCACGTCGTGCTTGTGCGGCGGATAGCTGGACCAGTTACCGCTGGGCGTATAGACTTCGCACATCAGCAGGCGGTGGGCGGGAAACTCCGGCCCCAGAAAGTGATTGATCTGGCGGGTGGCGTTGCCGCCGCCGCGGATTTCCACGCGCGAGTCTTCGGGACGAATGAGCCGCGCCGGATGCGGCTCGGTGGCGCGGCAGGAGCACAGCGCCAGGTCGCAATCGGTATCGGCGGTGATGGTAAAAGAGGTTTCGAGCGGCAGGTAGAGCGCCCAAGGCATGCCGTCGAACACGGTTTTACGGCCCCCGATGCGGCTCCAGTTGCCTCGCGGCGAGGCTACGCTAAAGAGGCCGCCGAGGGCGACGATGGCCAGTTCGCAACCGTCCGTGGAGGCGGCATGGCTCTGGCCGGCGGCCAGCTTGCGAACCTGGAAATTCAGGTATTGAAATCCCATCTCTTCGGGCGCCAGGTCGATCGGGACGGAGCCTTGCGATCTGGGGTGAACGAGCAGGTTGTGGGGCGATGTCATGAGCGGTATTACCTCAGTTACGATTTGGGCGGCGGCGCGGTGGATTCGCGCACCACCAGTTCGGCCGGCACGCGCACGGTGACGCCGGCGGCGCGATGCGCGAGCAGGGAAAGAAGCGTTTCCATGGCCAGCCGGCCCATCTGCCGCATAGGTTGGCGCACGGTGGTAAGCGGCGGTGTGAAAAAGCTGGCGATGGTGAGATCGTCGAAGCCGACGACGGAGAGATCGGCGGGCACGCGCACGCCGCGCCGGTAGGCGGCACGGAGGACGCCCATCGCGGTCATGTCGTTGTAGCAGACGATGGCGGTGGGCGGCTCGGGGCGCGAAAGCAGTTCCTCCCCCCCGGCCAGGCCGCCTTCGGCTTTGCCGTCGCCCTCGACGAAGAGTTCGGGAAGGAACGGCAGGCCATGGCGATCGAGCGCCTCGCGATATCCGGCGAAGCGCTCGGTATCGGATTGATAGCCGAAGCGGTCGCCCAGATAGCCGATGCGGCGGTGGCCCAGGCCGATCAGGTAGTCCGTGACCAGCCGGCTGCCCACCACGTTTTCGATGATTACGGAGTGCACAAACTCGCCGGGGTGCTGATTATTCACCAGCACAATGGGAACGCCCATTTCTTCCAGCAGCGGGGTGTAGAGCGCGCCCACGCGCGAGGCGGTGACCACGATGCCGTCGACGCGGCGTTCCGCGAAGGAGCGGACGACGCCGGTTTCGCGCTCCGGGTCGGCGCCGGATTCGGCCAGGTAAACGGAGTAGCCGCTGCGGCGGGCGGTGTCCTCGATGCCACCCACGACCTCGCTGATGAAGGGGTCGGAAACCGCGGTCACCACCACGCCGATCATCATGGTGTGGCGGGTGACCAGGCCGCGCGCGACGGCGCTGGGACGGTAGCCGACTTCGCGGGCAATGCGCCTCACCCGATCGGCGGTTTGCGGGTTGATGAGCGGACTGTTCTTGAGCGCGCGCGAAACGGTGGAATGGGAGACGTGAGCCAGACGTGCGATATCCTTGATGGAACTCGGCCGGGATGATGGAGCCCGCTGTTTTTCCATGTAACACACGTGTGCATCAACAGTATGGCGCTGCCGGGAAGCCGCCGTCAAGGGAGTCGGGCGGGAATTTCCGGCATTTCCCCAGGACGGCGATATACTCTTTGCAGTTGGCCGGACCGGCAAGGACTGCTCATGCGCGCACTTTCCATCGGCGAAATTCTCTGGGACCTTCTTCCGGACGGCAAGCACCTGGGAGGCGCGCCGTTTAATTTTGGCGTGAACTTACACCGGCTGGGGCACGAGGTGCTGTTCGCCACGGCGCTTGGCGACGATCCGTTGGGGCGGGAAGCCCGCGAAAAGATGCGGGCGGCGGGGATCGACATGCGCCTGGTGGAAACCAGCGGCCGGTATCCAACCGGCACGGTGGATGTGGCGCTCGATGCCTCCGGCGAACCGCGATACCGTATCCACCGGCCCGCCGCCTACGACGATTGGATGTGCGACGGGACGGCAGGCGGAACTCTGGCGGCTTTCGACGCGCAATGGATCTATTTCGGGACGCTGCTGGCGTATTCGGCGGAAGGGCGGCGCGCGGTGGAATCGGTGCTGGAAGCCTGCCCCCACGCGTCCCGCTTCTACGACGTCAACCTGCGCCAGGATTCTTACTCGCGCGTGCTGGTGGAGCACTTGCTGCGGTTAGCTGGCGTGGTGAAGATGAACGACGGGGAACTGGGGCCGATCTGCGCCTGGCTGGGTATCGAAGAGGGCGACGATGCCGGGCGGGCGGCGCGGCTGGGCGCGGCGATGGGTTGGCGCGCGCTGGCGGTGACGCGGGGCGAAAACGGCTGCCTGATCTGGACCGCGGATGGCGCCGCCGACCACGCGGGCTTTCGCGTCACGACGCGGGATACGGTGGGCGCGGGCGACGCGTTTGCCGCCGGCTTCCTGCACGGGCTCGACCGGGGTTGGCCGCTGGCGCGGGTGGCCGAATTCGCCAACCGGCTGGGCGCCGTCACCGCCGCGCACTCGGGAGCGACCCCGGAGTGGAGCATGGAAGAGGCGGAGCGGCTGAAGTAACGGGAGATTAGGCGGCGGTCGCGGCTCCGACTGGAGCGTTCTGGCCGCGCTCGACGGTGCGCGGTAAGTGGAGAGCGACTAGCGTTACGCGATTCCCAGCCGCTTTTGCATTTGTTCGAGCGACGTGCCCTTGGTCTCCGGGTAAAAGAACAACACCACGAAGAATTGCACCACGATCATGGCGGTGAAAAAGACGAACGGCGCGCCTCCGCTCCTGGCGGCGAGCAAGGGGAACACCGCGGAAATTATCGCGTTCATGACCCAGTGGGTGGCGCTGCCCAGGCTTTGGCCCTTGGCGCGGACGCGGTTGGGAAACACTTCGCTCAGATAGACCCAGATCACCGCGCCCTGCGAGAAACCGAAGAAGCCCACGAAGCCGATCAGCAGCCAGACCAGGAGTCCTTCGTGATGCGAAGTAAAGAAAACGTACGCCACGCCGGCCTGCGCCAGGGCGGTGCCGACGGACCCGATCAAGAGCAGAGTCCTGCGCCCGACCAGGTCGATGATGGACATGGCCGCGATGGTGAACAGCAGGTTGGTGGCGCCGATGGCTACCGCCTGCAGATCGCCGGACACCTTACTGAAGCCGGCCTTGGCGAAGATATCGTTCAAGTAATACAGAATGGCGTTGATGCCGGAGAGCTGGTTGAACATGGCGATGGAAACGGCGAGCAGAATCGGTATCCGGTACTTGGCGGAAAACAGGGGTTCTTCGCCATGGCCGTGCTCGGCATCGATGGAAGCCACGATTTCGGCCAGCTCGCGCGCGGGATCGTCCTCGCCTACAATCTCCAGCACCCGGCGCGCTTCGTTCTGGCGCAACTTCTGAACCAGCCAGCGCGGGCTGCGCGGAATCCCGAACAGCATGAGGAAAAACGACAGGGCCGGCAGCGCCGCAACGCCCAGTTTCCAGCGCCACTCGGCGGCGCCCAGGCCGGCCTCGCCCAGGGCGTAATTGGAAAGATACGCCAGCAGAATGCCGGCCACGATATTGAATTGAAAGAAACCCACCAGCCGGCCGCGCCACCTGGCCGGGGAGATTTCGGCGATATACATGGGACCGAGCACCGAAGATCCGCCGATTCCCAGGCCGCCAATGATGCGGAACACAACCAGCGCAGACCAGTTCCAGGCAAAGGCGCAGCCCAGCGCCGAGACGAGGTAGCAGACCGCCAACCAGCGAAGGCTGTCGCGGCGGCCGATGCGGTCTCCAGGCAGGCCCGCGAACATCGACCCCACCACCGTGCCCCATAGCGCAGCGGATACGGTAACTCCCAGCATGGCTGGAGACAGGCCAAAGATGGCGGTCAGCGCGTGCGTGGCGCCGCTGATGACAGCCGTGTCGAAACCGAACAGGAGACCGCCCAGAGCGGCGACGATGGTGCTGCGGATCAGAAAAAGATTCAGCTTCATGGCAGTCCTCCATCATAATGCAGCGACGCAGGGGGTCTGGCGCCGAACAGACGTCCGCGAGAAGATTCGGCGATATGCCGGCGATACGGAGCCGGCGCGGTCAGCGTGGCGCGTAGTAAATGACGCCGACGCCGATCACGCAGATGATCGATCCGAGAATGTCGAAGCGGTCGGGCCTAACCCCGTCGATCCCCCACCCCCAAAGCACCGAGAGGACGACGAAGAAGCCCCCATAGGCCGCGTAGACGCGCCCGAAACCGGCGGCCTGCAGCGTTGGAACGATCCCGTACAGGATCAAAACCACTCCGCCCGCCAAGCCGAGCCAGCCGCTCTTATCTTCCCGCAGCCACAGCCATACCAGATAGCCGCCGCCAATCTCGCACAGCCCAGCCGCCAGGAACAACAATAGCGAGCGAAGATTCTCCATCGGTCCATTGTAGACGTCCGACGGCAAAATTGTTTGGGCCGGACCTATGCGGGAAGGGCGCCATAGAAGTGGTGGAACCGTCAAAGTGCGTGCCATCCGACAGAATGAGAGCGTACCGTCTTGAGTCTCCGAACTCCTGACGTCGCGGAATTTAGGTTGAGCCGGAATTCGGTGACCGAGGGGTGGGACAGACCATCGTTTTTCGTGGTCTGTCGAGCCCTCGCCAGGCAGCAACAGCCTGACAGACGACAAAA
>JBKQVG010000409.1:0-23952 GCA_052325345.1 Bryobacteraceae bacterium | reverse complement strand
TGCGGGCGGACGCCTGCCCACGAGCAATCGAAAATAACGCGCTATGAAAAGAAAACTCAAAAACCCGAAAAATATCGCTTGACAGGGACCGGCCTTCTCATGGAAGCCGCGACCGCCAGGGAGCGGTCGTCGGGTTGAATACGGGGGAATCCCCAAAACGGTTAAGCACCCTTTTGACTGGCCGCCGGGCCGCCGGCATAGATGAAGACCAGAATCTAAAATCGGCTGCGGAACGGATTCAACCGGGACTTTGTGCCTTCCCGGTGCGCCAGGCTGAGCGCGGGAGCGCGCGCACCACGCAAGCGACAGGAGTCATTTCCTATCGTCGGTTAGCAAGAGGCGGTCTATCTCTTGCAGGCATTGCTATTTGCGGGAGCGGCTTGTAGGTTTGGATAAAGCCCGCTGGGTGGCTGTGTCGACAGAGACTCACATCCACGCCCGCCAGGTGGTGCGGGAAGACGCGAGGGCTTGTGATAGTGAGGTCTCGGTTGCAACTCTGGCCGGCACTGGCGGTTCGAATCAAACACCGGTTGGGCGTGCCGCCGAAGCCTCGCTGGCTTGCGATTTCAGCCGTCGCCGCGCTTGCCTGCGGTGTCGGGATCTTTCTTGAACATCCATTCGGAGCTCCGCCCGCGCGCGTCTATCGCATCGGGTTTCAGAATTCGCCGCCGCGGCAGTTTGTGGATGCGAACGGACAGCCGTACGGCTCGTTGATCGACATCCTGAATGAGGCCGCGCGTCGAGCCGGGGTACAGTTGCAGTGGGTCCGGGTTCCAGATGGTCCCGATCGTGGGCTGGGGGACGGCATCGTCGACCTCTGGCCGATCGTGAACCAGCTTCCCGACCGCCATTTTTACTTTACTCAACCCTATGCGCAACTGACGTACTGGCTGGTATCGCGAGCGCAAACCGGGCCGCTCGGTCCGGCTGCCGTCGAGGGCCGTATGGTTGGCATCACCGCGGGTCTGGCGGGAAAGGTGGTCCACGACAATCTCCCGGGTGCCCAAGTTCAAGTATTCGACACGGTCGCGGCATCCATTTCCGGTCTGTGCGGCGCCAAAGTGTTCGCGGTCGTGATCCCGGAGAGTCCCACGCACGTATCGCTGTTTCACAAACCGGACGGCTGCGAGTTGCGGATGGCGCCAATTCCCGGCGCGCGCTTCTGGTCCGGCATCGGTGCGTCGCGCAAGACGCCCGGCGCCCGGCGGGCAGCGGATCTGCTGCGTTACCAGATTGGCACCATGGTAGACGACGGCACGTTCTCGACCATCTCGCTCAAGTGGTTCGGCTTCCCCACCAACGAGGCCGCCATGGTGGAAAGCTTGACCGCCTCGGACCGCCAGGCGCGGCGTCTGGACGAGTGGCTTGTGGTCACGACCGCGGCCGCGCTCCTGCTGTTCTGGATGGCGCTGCGCCTTCGCACGGCGCGCCGCCAGGCGGAACAAGCGACCATGGCGAAGTCCGAGTTTCTGGCCAACATGAGTCACGAGATCCGGACCCCGATGAATGGCGTGATCGGGATGAACGGGCTGCTGCTCGATACGGAGCTGACCGCGGAACAACGGGAGTACGCCGAGACCGCGCGCCGCTCGGGAGAATCCCTGCTCACGGTCATTAACGACATTCTCGACTTCTCCAAGATCGAGGCGGGCAAGCTGCAAATCGAATCCATAGTCTTCGATCTCGGCCTGGTGATCGAGGACGTCAATGAGATGCTCGCCGCCAAGGCGGAAGAGAAGACGCTCGACCTGGTACTGGAATATGTGCCCGGCGTGCCGCGCCACTTTATCGGCGACGGCGGGCGAATCCGCCAGGTGGTGACGAACCTCGTGGGCAACGCCATCAAGTTCACGCCGCGTGGCCACGTGGTGGTAACGGTCACCTGCCAGGGGCAGAGCGGACGCCATGCCCAGATGCGCGTCGCCGTCAGCGATACCGGCATCGGGATCCCCGCAGAGAAGATCGGCGCCCTCTTCGAACAGTTCAGCCAGGTGGATGGCTCCACAACCCGGAACTACGGCGGTACCGGGTTGGGCCTGGCGATTTCCAAACGGCTGGTTAGCCTGATGGGAGGAGCCATCGGAGTCTCCAGCCGGCCGGGGGAGGGTTCCACCTTCTGGTTCACGCTGCCCTTGCAGCTCGATTCCGAGAACATCGTGACGCGCGTCTCAATCGACGAATTGCGGGGCAAGCGCGTGCTCATCGTGGACGACGACGAAGTGAATCGCTGGGTTCTTCACCAGCAAGTCATAAGCTGGGGCATGCGCAACGGTAGCTGCGCCTCGGGGGAAGAGGCGTTGCGTGTCCTGCGGACCGCGCACCAGGAAGGCGACCCGTACCCCATCGCCATTATCGATTACCAGATGCCCGGGATGGATGGAGCGGCCCTTGCCGCGATCGTCAAGGACGACCCGGCCACGCGGGACACGGTAGTGGTGATGCTGACCTCCGTCAGCCAGGGCGGCGATGCGCGCCGCTCCGTCCGGTGCGACGCTTACCTGGTAAAACCCGTTCGCCATTCGCAGCTTCTGCAGACAATGGCCACCGCGTGGGCCAAGCGGCGCGGCGCCCAGGGCGGCGCCGCCGTTTCGGTCGCCGCCACCGCGGGCCGGCGCGGCACGACGGTGAAACCGGTCGCCGCCGCCGGGGCCAACGGCCGAACGCTTCGCGTCCTGGTGGCGGAAGACAACGCCGTCAACCAGAGGGTGGCCGTGCGCATGCTGGAGAAACTGGGACTGCGGGCGGACGTCGCCGCCAACGGGCGGGAAGTCCTTCAACTGTTCGAGATGCTGCCTTACGATCTGATCCTGATGGACTGCCAGATGCCGGAAATGGACGGCTACGAAGCGTCGCGCGAAATCCGGCGGCGCGAACCGCCGGGCCAACACTCGGTGATCATCGCCATGACCGCCGAAGCCATGGCCGGAGCCCGCGAACATTGCCTGGCCGCCGGCATGGACGACTACATCGCCAAACCGGTGCGGCTGCAGGAGCTGTCCGCGATCCTCAACAAGTGCCTCCACCAAAACGCCCCGGCGGAAGTCACCGCGGCCGCGAAACCTTGACCCGATTCGACGGGGAAACCAAGCTGGTGTCGCAGCGGCCTGAAGCGCCTATCCGCGCCGCAACGCCAGGGCCGAGTTTTTGCTGCCAAACGCGATGCAATTGGCGACGGCGTGTTCGATGTCCAGTTTGCGGCTGGCGCCCGAGATGTAATCCAGGTCGCAATCGGGGTCGGGCTCGTCGATATTTAGGGTCGGGGCGACCACTCCATCGCGCATGGCCAGCAAGGTGGCGGCCACGCCGGCAGCGCCGCAAGCGCCTTGCGGGTGGCCGATCAGGCTTTTCAGCGACGAGCCCGGCAGGCGGTAGGCATGGCCGTTGAAAGCCAACTTCACGGCGCGCGTCTCGATGCGGTCGTTGAGCTCGGTCGAAGTGCCGTGGTAGTTGATGTAGTCCACGTCGGAAGGCGCGATGCCTGCCTCCTTGAGCGCCATGCCGATGGCGCGGGCCGGCTCTTCTCCGCACTCTTCCAGCCGCACGCGGTGGTAGGCTTCACAGGTAGATCCGTAGCCCACGATTTCCCCGTAAATGTGCGCGCCGCGCGCCTTGGCCCGTTCGCGTTCTTCCAGCACGAAGAACCACGCGCCTTCGGCCAGCACGAAGCCGTCGCGGTCGCGGGAAAAGGGCCGCGAGGCGCGCTCCGGAGCGTGGTTCCAGCGCGTGCTCATGATGCGCATGAGCTGGAAACCGCGCAGGATCAAAGGGGCGATGGGCGAATCCACCCCGCCGGCGATCATGGTATCCAGCATACCCATGCGGATGTGGTGAAAGGCATAGCCGATGGCGTCGGTGGAGGAGGTGCAGCCGGTCGAGACGATATGGCTCAAACCGCGAAATCCGAAACGCATGGAGACTTCGCTGGCCAGCGTGCCGATGGTGCCGGTAGGGATGGTATACACGCTGCACTGCTTCAGATGGCCGGTGTAATAGAGCCGGTATTGTTCTTCGGTGAAATCCTGGCTGCCGCCGCCGGAACCCACCAGCACGCCGATTTGGCGTAGCTCGTCGCGCGTCATCGCGGCGGTATCGAGCCCGGCGTCGGCAAGCGCCTCGGCCACGCTGGCCGCCGCCAGCGGCACCGCGCGCGATACGTGGGGCCGGTCCTTCACCTCCACGTAGCGCTTCTCGTCGAACTCCTCGGGCACCTGCCCCGCGATTTGTACCACAAATTCCGAGGGGTCGAACCGGGCGATGCGCCGCACCCCGCTCTTGCCCGCTTTGGTCGCCTCCCAGAAACTCTCCCGGCCGATCCCATTGGGGCTCACCGCCCCGATTCCCGTTACCACAACCTGGCGTTCCACTACCCGACTTCCACTTTTCTCATTTGATTTGGCTTTGCTTTTTGGCTTAACCTTTCGTCTTACGCTATGGTCAGTATAGGCTGAAACCAATGTGTCATGCTACCGACGTCCCTTCCACGCACCCGATCCCCCGCTGGCTGGCCGGCCTGGCGCGAGGCGTAACCGGCGCCGGGTGGATGATGGGTTGGCTCGGGATCGGCTCTCTGTGGCGCGGGCGAAGCTTCTGGACGGCGGAAAACCTGATGGCCGGAGCCTTCTACTCCGGCACCGCCTGGCGGGACGATTTCGCCTACCCCGCGCTGGCGGGGCTGGCGGTCTACATCGTGATCTACGGAACCCTGGGCGCCGCCTTCGCCGCCGCGACCGGGGAGCGGATTAGCACGCACCGGGTGCGCCTGCTGGCGCTGGCCGTGGCGCTGGCCTGGTACCTGCTGGCGTATAAGGCGATCTATCGCCACGCGCTCCCCTTGCTGGCCTTCGAATATGCCGAAACGCCGACGCTGATCGCGCATTTCATTTTTGGCTTGTGGCTGGGGCAGTATCGGAAATGGCTGGCGGAAGGGCGGAAGCAGGAAGCCGCCGAGGCGGACGGGCGGCAAACCCCAGGAGAGAATATGGCCGCCGATGAACACCGATGAACGCGGATAAAGAAGTGATTTTATCTGCGTTCATCGGCGCTCGAATTTGTTTCTTGCATTTTCGCCAGGTCGGATAGACTCAGCCGGCCGGTGTAGATCGCCATTCCCAAGGCGGCGTGGACGCCCATCGCCAGCAGCGCGCGCACTTCATCCAGGGTGGTGATGCCGCCGGCGGCAGTCAGCTCCAGCGCCGTAGCGGCGCGCAGACGGCGAAACCAGCCGAGGTCGGTCCCCTGCATCATGCCTTCCTTGTCGACGTAGGTGCAGAGGAAACCGGAACAGTAGGGCTCGAGCGTACGCAGCACCTGGCCGGCGGTGAAACCGGTGGCATGCCGCCAGCCCTGCGTTACAATGCGGCCGTCTTTGGAATCGAGCGCGATCAGCAGGCGCTCGCGGCCGATGGCGCCGCGCATGGCCGCCAGCAGCGTATCGTCGACGCCGGTTTCGGTGAATGCCGAAGTTCCCACGATCACCTTCCGCGCTCCCCGCTCGACCAGCGCGCGCGCCCGCTCCACGCTTCGCACCCCGCCGCCGACGCGCGTCGCGGCACGGCCGGCCAGCATGCGCACCAGCTCGTCGTTGGAGCCGCGGCCCATGGCGGCGTCCAGGTCGACCACCTGAATCTCGGGAAACGCGGCGAAGCGCTCCAGCATGGCTTCGGGCGAATCGGCCTCCAAGGCTTTTTCGCGGCCCTGCACCAGTTGGACGACTTTGCCGTCCATCAGGTCGATGCACGGGAAAATCATGCCGGCCTCACCGGAATGCCGCGCCGGGCCAATTCTTCCTTAAGCTGGTTAACGGTGTAGGTCCCGTAATGGAAAATGGAAGCGGCCAGGGCGGCGTCGGCGCGGCCGTCGGTGAGGACGCGCACGAAATGCTCGGGCTTGCCCGCGCCGCCGGAAGCGATCACGGGGATTTGCGTGACCTCGGAGACGGCGCGGGTAAGGGCGCAATCGAAACCATCCTGTACGCCGTCGGTATCCATGGAGGTGAGCAGGATTTCGCCCGCGCCGAGTTGCTCGCCGCGGGCGGCCCAGGCGACGGCGTCCATGCCTTCGTCATCGCGGCCCCCGCGGGTGAAGACGTGCCATTGGCCGGGCGCATAACGGCGCGCATCGATGGCCAGCACGACGGCCTGGGCGCCGAATTCCAGGCCCAGCTCGGTGATCAGCTCCGGGCGGCGCACGGCGGCCGTATTCACCGAAACTTTGTCGGCGCCAGACATCAGAATTCGCCGCGCATCGGCGACGCTGCGGATGCCGCCGCCCACGGCCAGCGGGATGAACACCTTGCGCGCCGTGCGGGCCACCACGTCGGCCATAATTTCGCGCGCGTCCGAGGAGGCGGTGATATCGAGGAACACCAGCTCGTCGGCGCCATCGCGGTTATAACGATCGGCCAGTTCCACCGGGTCGCCCGCATCCTGCAGGTTGACGAAATGGACGCCCTTCACCACGCGGCCGGCGGTGACGTCGAGACAGGGGATGATGCGCTTGGCTAGCATGGTGGGGCGGACCCCCTGGTCCGCGGCCGGCCCGCGGGCCGGCCTTTTCCGTCCAGTCGGCGCCTGGTCTCACGGTAGAAGAGCGGGTCCTGGGGGACCCGCGCGGACCAGGGGGTCCGCCCCACCAATCTCTCGTCTAGCATGACACGAAGTTCCTTACCATGTGCAATCCGACCGCGCCGGATTTTTCGGGATGAAACTGCACGCCGAAAACCTGGCCGGATTCGAGCACGGCCGTATACGGCACTCCATAGGTGCAGGTGGCCGCGGCGCGCGGGTCGAGCGGCACATAGTAACTGTGCGCGAAGTAGACGTACGGCCGCACGGCGAGGCCGCGGGCCAGCTTCGAATCGGGGCTTACATCGAGCTCGTTCCAGCCCATGTGCGGAATGCGGACGCCGGCCGCGAAGCGCCGCGCCGTGCCGGGGAAAATCCCCAGCCCGCGGGCTTCGGGAGCTTCCTCGCTGGCATCGAACAGCGCCTGCAAACCCAGGCAGATGCCGAGGAACGGCACGCCCGCGCGGATGCGCTCGACCAGCGCCTGGCGCACGCCCAACTCGTCGAGCGCGCGCATCATCTGGCCGAAGTGGCCCACCCCGGGCAGCAGGATCTTCCCGGCCGTCTCCAGGCCGCGCGCATCGCGCACCAGCCGGAAGGCGCATCCCAGCTCCTCCAGCGTGTTTTGCACGCTGCGCAGATTCCCGGCGCCGTAATCGAGAATCGTAATCACAACAGCCCCTTGGTGGACGGCAGTTGGCCTTTCAACCGCGCGTCCTTCGAGCAGGCGTACTTCACGGCCCGCGCGAAGCACTTGAAAATCGCTTCGATTTTGTGATGGCTGGAGCGGCCGTAGAGCACTTTGGCGTGCAGATTGGCGCCGGCGTGGTGGACGAAGCCGCCGAAGAAATCCTCCACCAACTCGGTCTGCAGATCGCCCACCAGCCGTACTCGCACCAGGTCTTTGTAGACCAGCGCCGGGCGTCCGCCCAGATCCACCGCCACCACTGCCAGCGTCTCATCCATGGGCAGCACGAAGTAGCCAGCGCGATTGATGCCCTTGCGGTCGCCGAGCGCCTGGGCGAATAACTGGCCGAGCACGATGCCCACATCCTCCACGGTGTGGTGCTGATCCACGTCCAGGTCGCCCTCGGCGTGGAGCTTCAAGTCGAATCCGCCATGCTTGGTGAAAAGCTCCAGCATGTGGTCGAAGAAGCGAATCCCGGTTTGAATTTCGTAGCGGCCGCGGCCTTCGATGGCGAGCCAACCCTGAATGCGGGTTTCCTTGGTATCGCGGCGGACGGTTGCCTGTCTCACCCGGCTCATGCGGGAAGCACCTCCTCCAGATAGTTGATGTCGTCGACGATGGCGTAGGCGCCGTGCTCCTGGAACAAAAACACCAGGTCCAGATACAGCGGGTTCGCGGGCGCCGCGATGCCGATGAAGGGTACACCGGCGGAACGGGCGCAACGGACGTCGTCCACCGTATCGCCCACGTAAAACAACCCGGCGCCGGGATGCGCGGCGGCGATGGCCAGCAATCCATCGGGCGCGGGTTTCGGTTGTTTCACTTCGTCCATGCCCAGTATTGGATCGAAGCGCAGGTGCGGCGCAAAGCGCGCGAGGGTCAGCTCGGCCTCCCATTTCGGCCGGCCGGTGAAAAGCGCGAACCCGAACCGCTGGTTCAACTTTTCGAGCGTACCCGGCCGCGCTACCCATTGTTCGCGCAGAATCAGCCCGTCGCTGCCGTTGCCATGGAACAGTTCTTGGAAATGCGTTTTCACGTCTTCGAAGCTCGCATCCACGCCGGCGGCGGTCACGAGACGATGCGAAAGTTTCCAGTCGTCGTTCCAGCCGCCCTGGTTCTTGAGTTCCTGAATGCGCGCGCGGGTGGGCGCGGCGCCGGTAAAATGCTCCACCGTCCGGGCGATGGTCTCGCGGTAGGATTCGGTGACGTCCGCCAGCACGCCGTCCATGTCGAAAACGAGAATGGGTTGAGTCATGGCTTCAGAACCTCGGCTCCGGGCATTCGCCCGGGTCGAGCCTTGCGCCGATTGTCAATCGGCGCGCAGGTTGCCAACCTGCCCCACAAGCAAACTGGCTCATGGGTTCAGAACCTCTTCGAGGGCGGCTAGCAGGCGGCTGGTCTGTTCGCGTGTGCCCACGGTGATGCGGACGGCGCCGGGGGCTTCATAGCTGCGGTCGCGAACCAGGATGGCGCGGCCGCGCAGGGCGTCGCGAATCTCGATGGCGCGCGATCCGAAGTATCCCAACACGAAATTCGCCGAGCTGCGCACGTAGCGGACGCCCAGCCTTTCCAGTCCCACGCACAGCAGTTCGCGCGCCGCCAGCACTTCGGTGACGTAATTTTCGATATACCGCGCATCCGCCACCGCCGCGCAGGCGGCTTCCACCGCCAGCGAGTTCACGCTGTAGGGCGATTGCGCCTTGTGCAGGTACTGGATGTTGGCGGGGTGCGAAAACAGGCAGCCCAGGCGCATGCCGGCCATCCCGAACGCTTTGGAAAACGTGCGGCACACGAACAGGTTGGGCCTGGCGTCGAGCGACCCCAGCATGGTCACGCCGGAGAATTCGTAATAGGCCTCGTCGACGAGCACCGCCGCGCGCCGCGCCCGCCGCAGAATCCGGTCGAGCGCGGCCTCGGAAACACCCGTGCCCGTGGGGTTGTTGGGATTGGCAATGAGCACGGCGCGGGTCTCCGGTGTGATGGCGGCCAACAGCTCGTCCAGCGGGAATTCCATCGCGGGCGGCTCAAACGCGATCTCTCGCAGCTTGGCGCCGGCCACTTCGGCATAGAACCGGTACATGGCGTAGGAGGGCTTCAGCAACACCACTTCCTGGCCGTCGTCCACGTAGGTGTTGAGGAATACCTGGATGGCTTCGTCGGTGCCATTGGTGAATACGAACTGTTCCGGCAACACTCGGAAATAGCGGGCCACGGCCTCGCGGGCGGCGCTGTACTCGGGATAGACCGCGAGTCGCTCGCCGGTCAGGTGATCGCGCAGAGCGGCCAGCACGGCGGGCGAGCAGCCCACCGTGTTCTCGTTGAAATCGAGACGCAGCTTGCCGAGGCGTCCGCCGGTGGGCGGGGAGTAGGGCGCCATCGAAACCACCGCGGCGCGAGGCTTTACGGCGCCCTTGGGGAGCTTGGGCTTCACGGCAGGCACCCGGTTATCCCACAGGCTAAAGCCTGTGTCACCTTAACACTTGGTGGCACAGGCTTTAGCCTGTGAAAAATGGCTAAGCACCGGCTCTTCATCGCCGCACCTCCACGCTGCGGGCGTGAGCCTCCAGGCCTTCGGCGCGCGCGAGCGTGGTCACTGCGGGAGCCAGCGCGGCCAGGGCCTGGCGCGTCAGGCGCTGCACTGAAATCACCTTCAGGTAATCGCTCACGCTCAAGCCGCCGCGTTGGCGCGCGGCCCCACTGGTGGGCAGCACGTGGTTGGGACCGGCGGCGTAGTCCCCCGCGGCCTCCGGGCTGAACGGCCCCACGAACACGCTGCCGGCGTGGCGTACCTGGGCCAGCAGCGAGCCGTCGGAAATGCTGAGGTGCTCGGGAGCGAAGCGGTTGGAGATCTCCATGGCTTCGTCGAGCGAGTCCACCACGATGATGGCCGAATTGCGGGCAATCGCCTGCGCGGCCACGGGCGCCGTAGGCAGATCTTTCAACTGGCGATCCACCTCGCGCGCCACCGCCGCCGCCAGCCGCCGCGAGGTGGTCAGCAGCAGGGCCGACGCGTCGGTGTCGTGTTCGGCCTGGGCCAGCATGTCGGCCGCCAGGTGCTTCGGATCGCCGTCCGCCGCCACGATCAGAATCTCGGTGGGCCCGGCGATAAAGTCGATGCCGACCTCTCCGGCCAGCAGCTTTTTGGCCGCCGCAACGTAAATATTGCCCGGACCCACGACGCGGTCCGCGCGCGGAACCGTGCGCGTGCCGTAGGCAAAGGCGGCGATTGCTTGCGCCCCGCCCATTTCAAAAACCCGCTCGACACCCAGCAACGCCGCGGCGCCAAATACTTCAGTGACCGGCTTGGGCGAAGCGATCGAGATATTAGGCACGCCCGCCACCTGCGCCGGAACCACGGTCATGAGCAGCGTGGAGGGCAAGGGATAGCGGCCCGCCGGGATGTACGCGGCCACGGCATCGAGCGGCCGCACGATCTGGCCGAGTTCGAGACCGGGCGCGAACTTGCGCCGCCATTGGCGCGGCATCTGCGCGCGGGCGTAAGCCCGAATGTTGCGGGAGGCGCTGGTTACGGCTTTACGAAAGGCCGGCGTGAGCCTGGCCCTGGCTGTCACCAGTTCGGCGGCGGGCACCCGCACCGAACGCCGCGCCAGCCCGTCGAAGCGGCGGGCGTATTCCATCAGCGCCCGGTCGCCGCGGCGCTTCACATCCTCCAGGATGGGGCGCACAACAGCCTCGGCTTCGCCCAGGCGCGCCGCCTTGCGCTCGAGTAACCGGCCGATTTGCCGGGAAGTGAGAATGCGGATCACAGCACTATCTTGTTCAGCGGGTATTCCACAATTCCCTGACCGCCCGCTTGTTTCAGCCGGGGAATGATTTCGCGAACCGAGATTTCGTCGAGTATCGTATTCACCGCCAGCCAGTTCTCGTCGCTGAGGTTCGAAATGGTGGGCCGCTTCAAGGCCGGCAATACGCCCAGCACGGACTTCAGATTGTCGCGGTGAACGTTGAGCATGAGCCCCACTTTGCCCAGCGCGTTGATGGCGCCCTCCAGCAGCATCTGGATGTCTTCCAGCTTGCGGCGCTTGGCGGCATCCGCCCAGGCGGCGTGGTTGGCGATGAACTGGGTATTCGATTCCAGGACCGTGTCGATGATTTTGAGTTTGTTGGCGCGCAGCGAAGATCCGGTCTCGGTCACTTCCACAATGGCATCGGCCAGCACGGGCGGCTTCACTTCGGTGGCGCCCCAACTGAATTCCACTTTGGCCTTGACGCCGTGCGCCGCGAGATACCGTTTCGTGGTAGCCACCAGCTCGGTGGCGACGATCTTGCCTTCCAGGTCCTGCACGCTCAAGAAGCTGGACGCTTCGGGCACGGCCAGCACCCAGCGTACTTTGCCGAAGCTCTGCTTGGCGTAGATCAGATCGGCCACGGCTTTGACGTCCGCCTCGTTTTCCTGGATCCAGTCGCGGCCGGTCAGGCCGGCGTCCAGAATCCCGTCTTCCACGTAGCGCGCCATTTCCTGCGCGCGGATGAGCATGCACTCGATTTCGGGGTCGTCGATGGCCGGGAAATACGACCGGCTGCTGGTGCTGATGTGGAAGCCGGCGCGGCGAAACAGATCGATGGTGGCGTTCTCCAAACTCCCTTTGGGGATGCCCAGTTTCAGCTTCACGGCTGGCCTCCGTAGACCGCGGCGGGATCGTAGGCGCGCCGGTCGGTAACTTTCCACTCGCCGTTTTCCAGGCGCCGGAAGAAGCAGCTTTGGTAGCCCTCGTGGCAAACCCCGGGCCCCAGCGCTTCCACCTTCACCAGCACCGCGTCGCGGTCGCAATCGGTCGCAATCTCTTTCACCACCAGCCGATGGCCGCTGGTTTCGCCTTTCAGCCATAGCTTTTGCCGCGAGCGGCTGTAGAAGGTGGCGAAGCCGGTTTCCACCGTGCGGCGGAACGCCTCTTCGTTCATGTATCCCACCATCAACACGCGCCCCGAGGCGTGGTCCTGAATGACGGCGGTAATCAGGCCGTCGGCTTTCTTAAAATCCAGATTCATCGTACAGGCAATAAAAAAGCCCGCCGTTTTCGCGGCGGGCGTCCTTTCCGTTCAAGCTCGAAATCCGTTCAGCCGAGCGCCCGTCGCAAAGAGGTGGCGTGATGACGATGGTGACCCCGGGCGACGGTGACGGCTGCCATAAACCTGGAGTGTAACATAACCGCGCCCCATGCTGCTCGGGCGGGCGGTTCCGATCAACGGCGAGCGCCCGGCAAACCAGGCTGGCCAACCGATGGTTGAGTTTCGGGCGCCACGACTTTGGACAAGCGGACGTCCAGATCCGCCACGAATTCGCGGATTTCGGCGGCGGAGGCCGGCGGGGCTTGTCCAATGCGCGGATCGGCCGCGCTGAGATCGGCTTCGGCCTTCAAGGCGGTAAGGGCCCGTTCGACCCGTTCCGCCAGGCCGGGCACGCGATGTCCGGCCGCCAGCACCTTGAAGCCGAACAGCGCTTCGGCGTGAAGCTTCCACACGATGGCGGTGCGTTCGGCCAAGCTCAGCCGCCAGTAGAGGTCGTTGTATTGTTCGGGCGTGATATTGGTTTTGGCGTTCTGCAAATGCCGGAGGGCGCCCTCCGCGAGCGCAATGGCAGCGTCCTTCTCCGCCACTATCCGTTCCAGCAGCTCCGGATCGGGCCGCGCCAGACGCTCCTCGAGGTCCTTGTACCTGGGCTCTCTGGGGTACCACTTGGCCATGGTGCGCGAGTGCAGGTGCTCATCGGCGTAAGCGAAGGTGGGGAGACGCGAATGGTTGGTAATCCAGAACCGGAGGGCGAAGAAGGACAGGTTCACGATGTCGAAGGTGGGGCGGAGGGCCAGCTCAATCTCCGGAGCCGCCGCCTGGCCATAGCGTTTTGCGGTCCATTCTTTCCAGACATCGGCCGCCGTGACATGCGGATCCTGGGTAAAGCGCCACATGGCGTAAATATTGATTTCGTTGGGAGTGTGGAGGGCGTCATAGCCTCCATGGTCGACGCGAATGTTGTAGCCGGCCACTCCCGGCCGGGCGAGGTCGTAGCGCCAGCGGCGCTCAAAGTATTCGGGCTGGGTGTAAGGTATCCGGTTCTTGCCGGTGTACTCGGAGGAGCCGTCGAACTCGACGATCTGCCTGCGTCCGGGAAAAGCTCCGATCAGGGCATCGTTGGGGTAAAACGGGTCCCAATCGTGCGGTTCGCACTTGGTCTGGACCATGACGTGGAGGTTCGTCCTGGCATAGCCTTCCTTGAACCAGTCCACCTGCTCGGGCTCGTAGAAGAAGGAACGGACGATGAATTCCTTCCCAAAGCGGCGGCAGACCGCGTCGATGGTGTCGACGAGCCGGGCCAAACGATCCGGCATGGGCAGGGACGATGCAACCCTGGCCGGGTTGAAAATCTGGTAGGGGGATTCTTCGAAGGTCAGCATCAGGCCGTCGAACGACGGGTAGGCGGTAAACAGGCGGTCGTAACGGCCGGCGACCCACTCCCAGAAGCCCGGCCGGTCCATCTGCACCATGCCGCCAGCCATGAATTGGGGTGGAACGTTTTCGAGCTCGCGGACCCAAATCCAGACTTTGAGTTTTTCCGCGTGGGCCGCGGCCGTCAGACGAGTCAAGCGGGGGCCGCGCCCGGTGCCGTCGAACAGCTCGGACGCGTAGCCGATCATTTCGTGCGAAAAGACCACCGTATTGATGTCGTAAGTGGGCGCCAGCTTTAGGCCGGCCAGCACATAGGGTAGATCCATGGTGTGAAACTGCCATGCGCGCCAGGCGGCGAGCGGCGCCGCGGTCAGGGAAGAGCCGGCGGCGATGACGGCGATGACGGCTTTATGCCATATCTTCATATTTGTGAGGAGGTCGCGGGATAGGTCCATGATTGGACGGGCCGCGGGCCGGGATCAAGTAGAAGCTTGCGTATGAAACCGTGTTTAACATAACATTGGCTTATATTTAAGCTTCCGCGCCCTGGGTTCGCCAAAATGTCCGGCCACGTGCAAGACGGTTCCATATCCGCCGCCCTCGTCCGACAACAAGTGGACAAGATTCTTCACAGCGGGGAGTTCAGCGGATCGGAAGTTTTGCGGAATCTTCTTTCCTTCGTGACCGAACATTCCATCGAAAGACCGGGCGGGGTGATCAAAGAATACGAGTTGGCGGTAGCGGTGCTTGGGAAGGCGGAGGGATTCGACCCGCGGCTGGATTCGGCGGTGCGAGTCCACGCCGCGCGCCTGCGTTCGAAATTAGCGGAATACTACATGTCCGACGGCACTGAAGATCCGGTGCTGATCGAAGTGCCCAAAGGCTCGTATCACCTGGCCTGGCGCTACCGGACCGGGGAACCGGTCTCCCACCCGGCGCCGCCGGCGGAAGCGCCGGTTCGAGCCGGGCCGGAGGTCAGGGGCTGGAAATGGTTTGCCGCCGGGTTCGCCGCGGCGGCTGTATTGGCTTGCGCCGCGATGGGGGTCTTTCTGTCGGCGCGAGCGGGCAGGATTCCGCGGGTCGTGGAAGCGTTTTGGCAGCCGTTTCTCAGGTTTCCGCAAGCGCCGGTCATCGTGTTTTCGAATCACCGGTTCACGGGTTCATCCGCGACCGGGCTGCACTATTTCCGCGAGGGTATCGATTCGCCGTCGGACAGCAACGACACGTATTCCGGTACCGGGACGGTGATGGCGGTGGCGGAGTTGAGCAGCCTGTTCTCTTTGGCTGGACGGTCCTCGCGGTTGAAGCGCGCCGAACTGCTCACCTGGGACGAAGCGAAGGACGCCAACGTGGTGTTCGTCGGCGCGCCGGAGGCGAACTCGCGTCTGGAGGAATTGGCGCCTTTGCAACATTTCCGATTCAAGTCATCCCATGACGAGCCCCGTTTTGGCACCGGTGGGATCGTCAATCTTCATCCCGGGCCCGGGGAGGAATCGATTTACTTCGGCTCCGGCAAGCCGTTCACCTTCGACTATGCCATCGTCGCCTTATTGCCTAATTTGAATCCGGAAAGAAAGGTCTTGATTCTGGCGGGCACGAACACTTACGGTTGCCAGGCGGCGGCGGAGTTAGTTACCCGCTCCGACCTGCTGGGCGAATTGTACAGGCGCATGGGAGTGTCCCAAGATGGAAAGCTTCCGGACTTCGAAGCTCTGCTGAAAGTAACCGTGAGCGGCGGCGTGCCCATGCTGACTCGGATCCTGTTGGTCCGGAGCCATCAACCTGGGCCGGCGGGCAGATAAGCCCGCCACGCTTTCACCCTTATTTCCACGAAGTTAAGGGCGCGTTAACAACGGTTGCAACCTCAGCTTCAACTTGACTCCAGCCGGGCTTAAGCCAAACATCGAAACAGTTGCTTTGGGTATTTTGCCGTATCCATGTGGCATCGGTGTCCAACCGCGCGGCCCGTACTTCTTGAGAGCCGCGCCGTTGCCGGCAGCCTTAATTCCAAGAATCAGGAGAAGCTATGAGAATCCACGTCGCGCTTCTATTGCTTGTTCTCGCGTTCGAATCGTTCGCCCAGGTGAACAAGAGCAATCTGGTAGGGGTGGTCCGAGACAGTTCTGGCGCCGCCGTGCCCGGTGTCACCATCAAGATTACGAACACGGGCACGGGCGCCGTCCGGCGGGAGGTTACGGAGGACACGGGTCTTTACCGCGCCAACCTTCTCGACGTCGGGACGTACACTCTGGAGGCGGAAAAGGCCGGGTTCAAGAAAGTTGTCAAATCGGGAATCCTGCTGCCCGTCGGTGAAACGATCACCCTGGATTTCTCCTTGGAGGTGGGCGGGCTTACCGACACCATCACCGTTTCGGCGGCGAGCGACCAACTGCGCACCGAAACCGGCTCCGTCGGGAGTACGCTGGAGTCGCGCAATGTCCAGCAATTGCCGTCGATCGGCCGTAATCCCTACGTCTTTGTGTCGCTGGTATCGGGTATCCAGTACACGGGCGACCCGACCTACGTCAACCCCTGGGACGCCAGCGGCCCTTCGGCTTTTGTCGCCAATGGGTTCGGTTCCGGCACCGGGGCCACCAGCGGGGCAAACAGCACTTCGATGTTCTATCTGGACGGCGTCGTGAATTTGCGGATGGACGCCGTGAGCTTCAGCCCGTCGCCGGACGCGGTCCAGGAGATGCGCGCTCAGACCAACGCGTTCGACGCGGAGTACGGCCATTCCGGCGCCGCTTTCATCAATGTCACAACCCGCGGCGGCACCAACAACTTTCACGGGACAGTCTACGATTACCTGCGCAACAACTTTCTCAACGCCAACGATTTTTTCAGCAACCGGAGCGGGCTGGGGAAAGCCGAATTCCATCAGGACGACTACGGCGGGTCACTTGGCGGTCCGCTCAGTTTGCCCAAGATTTATAAGGGACGCGACCGTACCTTCTTCTTCTTTAACTATGAAGGCACCCAGTTGCGCCAGGGCGGAAACACCCCCAATATCGTGCCGACCGCGCTGCAGCGCAGCGGCGACTTCTCGCAGACCGTCAACACCAAAGGGCAGGCATTCACCATTTATGATCCGAACAGCAGCACGACAGCCCGCACGCCGTTCCCCGGAAACGTAATTCCCACCTCCAGGCTCGATCCGGTGGCGCTCAAGCTGATCAACTTCTATCCCCTGCCGAACCTGGTTCCGTCCCCGGGCACGCTTCAGAATTTCGTGGGCAACGGCGTGTCGTCGGGCGTAAGCACGCGCGGCTGGAATAGCTTGATCACCAGGGTCGATCAGCGGATCAACGACTCGCAGAGCCTGTTCTTCCGTTATGGCTGGAATCACCGCACGGACACGACGATCCCATACTACGGGATTCCGGGCGCCGACACGGAACTGGGCGACGCGGATGGGTTCTTTCGCGGCAACCACAACGGGGCGGTGGGCTATACCTGGACCGTAAACGCCCGCACCGTGCTGGACATTCGCACCAGCATCGTGCGGTATGGCGAAGGCAATGTCGAGAACACCCTCGGCATGGACCTGACCACTTTGGGCTTCCCGGCCAGCTTCGCCAAATCCACCCCATATCCCCTTTTTCCGACCATCACGATGAAAGACGGCGACGTTTACAACCTGGGGGGCGGCAACACTCCGAGCAAGCTCTACATCAACGAGCTCAGTCCGCAGATCAGCGTCCACAGTATCTACGGGCGTCACGCGCTGAAGTACGGATTCAACTTCATCGGCGTGCAATACAATAACTTTTCACCCGCGCACTCGGGCGGAACCTTCACCTTCGACCGCAGCTTCACCCAGGGACCCAATCCCACGGTTACCGGTGCTCTCTCGGGATTCGATTGGGCTTCGTTCATGCTCGGAACGCCGGGCAGCGGCAGCGTGGATTTCAATGCGGTGCCCGCGTACGAGGTCAAGTACTTCGGATTCTTCGCGCAGGACGATTTCAAGGTCAGCGACCGGCTCAGCCTAAACGTGGGGATCCGGTTTTCGCACGAAGGCCCCATCACGGAACGGTATGACCGTGCGAACTCCGGATTCGACCCGAATGCCACCAGCCCCATTGCGGCCGCGGCTCAGGCCGCCTACGCCGCCAATCCGGTTCCTCAGCTTGCGCAATTGCCCGTCAAAGGTGGACTGGGCTTCCTCGGCGTCGGCGGTGCGCCGTCGGGCTATCTCTCCGTGCCCACGCTGTACGAAGAGCCGAGATTCGGCTTCGCCTACCGCATTTCCAGCCGCATTGTCTGGAGAGCTGGCTATGGAATCTTTATTGCACCAAACAATCAGGGCGGCATCCAGAATACCGGATTCAGCTTGTCCACGGCCATGATTACTTCCCTCAACAACAATGTGACCCCATACAACACTCTCTCCAATCCGTTTCCGACCGGCGTGGCCGTGCCGCCGGGAGCGAGCGGCGGTTTGCTCACCGGGTTCGGGACCAGCGTCACCGGCGGCCTGGCCGCCATTGGCAGCGTCCCCGCCTTCAAAGACGCCATGAATCAGCAGTTTTCGACGGGGTTCCAGTTCGTGTTGCCCGGCCAGATTTCGCTCGAAACCAGCTACGTGGGCAACAACGTCCAGCACTTGACCACGGCCAACCGCCCTATCGACTCTTACCCGGTTGCGGACCTGGCCCTCGGCAGCGCGCTCAACAATACAGTCCCCAACCCGTTCTACAACTTGATCCCCGGAAACACGACCGCCACCTTTAGCAAGTCCACCATCGCACTCTCGCAGCTTCTCACGCCATTTCCGCAATTCACCGGAGTTTCGCAATCTTCCTTGGCCCTGGGCAGGTCGCATTACAACTCCCTGCAGCTCATGGCCAATAAGAGATTCGCGCAGGGCTTGACTCTATCGATGGCCTATACCTTCTCCAAGTACATGCAGAACGTCGCCTATCACAACATTGACGACGCAGCCCCCGAGAGCGTGATTTCCGGCAGCGACCGGCCATCGGATTTCGTCGTGTCCGGCATGTACGAATTGCCCTTCGGCCGGGGGAAAAGATTCCTGCAGAGCGCGAATCCCGTGGTCGATCGGGTGGTCGGCGGCTGGCAACTGAGCTGGACCGGCACTTACACATCCGGACAAGCCCTGTCGTTCGGGACCCCGGCGTCGGCTACGGCTCTCGCGACGGGCGCGGAGAGGATCGGCACATCGAACGATAATCCGCACACTGTGCTTCATTGGTTCGACATCACCCAGTTTGCGCCGCTGGCGCCGTTCACGCTGCAACACACTTCCACCGCTCTCGCCAACCTGCGGGGACCCGGAATCGGGATGTGGCATGTCGACCTTGCCAAGGATATCCCCATCACCGAGCGCGTCAAGTTCCGGCTCGAAGCCCAGGCCTTTAACTTCCTCAATACACCGTTTTTCGGCAACCCGAATACGACAGTGACCAGCGCCAGCTTTGGGCAGATCACCGGCCTCTATTCCGGCAGCGCTTCCCGCAATGTCCAGTTGGCGGCCCGCGTCAGCTTTTAATTGCGCGCAAGGGGGCGGGCGCGGTGGAAACGCTCGCCCAGCTCCCGCATGCCCATGATCGAGCGCCGGTCCAATCGATAGGCCGGCCAGTTGAAGAGAGGACGCTTTGAATCCATTCAGGTATTTCGCATTGGCATTGATCCTCCCGACGGCGCCCGCTATGTATGCGCAAGCCGGGCCTCCGGACTACGACAGACTGACTTGCCTGAAGGTCCTGCCCGGGAAAGCGGCCGAGTTCAGCCGGTTTGAGAACGATGTTGTCAAGAAAGTCGTTCAGGCGGAGGCCAACTGGAAGGACATCGCTGCATGGTTCCTGCTGCGAACCGTGTTTCCCACCGGCGAGGAAGCAAGCTGCGACTATATCGCCGTTTCCGCCTACAGCGGCATCCCGCCCGCGCCCGGCGGGCCCGAGCGCCTGGCGGACTTGCTGCATCGAGCCGATATCGGCCTTTCCGCGGAGGCGTATCGGGCCCGGGCCGGCGAACTTGCGCGAATTGTTTCCACGGAAATGTGGAAAACCGCCGTCCTGGTGGGCGAGGTCCAAAAGGGCGACTATCTCTACATGAACTTTATGAAGGTTCACGATGCGCCGGGCTATCTGGCCTTCGAACAAAACATTTGGAAGCCCATGGCCGAAGCCTGGGTGAAGGATGGAACCTTTCATGCCTGGGTGGTGATGGTGCCCTTTCTGCCCTCCGGCACGGGAACTCCCTGCCAGTTGATCAGCGCGGATGTGTTCCCCTCCTGGGAAAAAGCCTTCCAGGGGGAAGAGGAGGTGAACACCTGGAAGCGGGTGCATCCGGAGATGACCCTCCAACAGGCCGAGGAGAAGCTGGTTAAGCTGCGCGACCTCGACCGGCGCTACTTCCTCGCCGTTCAGGACAAGATCCTGCCGGGGAACCCAAAATAACGGTCATCGCGAGTCCGGCCTTGTGGTCCTTCGATGACAGGAAAGGCAAAAGCTTATGCTCTCCCGACGTGAGATTCTGGCTGCATTGGGCGCCTTGCCCGCCGCGGGTATCCTGGGCGCCGGACCGCTGTACGCCAATGCCGCCGCTTCCTTGCCGCGCCGGCTGCTGGGACGAACCGGAAGGATGGTCGTGCCGCTCGGGCTCGGCGGACAAGCATCGCTCCAGTGGACCAAGCCGGGCATCGACGCTCCGGATATAGTCGTCCGCGCGGTTCAGCTTGGTTTGAACTATCTGGATACCTCGAACCTGTACGGCGCCAGCCAGGCCAATTACGGGGAAGCGTTTCGCCGGTTGCACCTGGCGCCCGGCACCGCGGGCTACAACGCTGCGTTGCGCCAGAGCCTGTTCATCAACAGCAAGACGGCGCGGCGGTTTGCGCGCGAGCCCGTGAAAACCGGCCCGACCGCTCTGGACGAGCTCCGCCGCACCCTGAGCTTGCTTTTCGGCGACGGCAAAGGCTATATTCCGCCAGGCGCTTACCTCGATTCCTTCCAGGTACACAATCTCAACCTCTTCGAGCAGGCCGATCAGGTCTACGAAGGCATGGCGGAGCGCGGCTCGCGAATGCCCGAGCGTATCGGCGTACTGGCGGCGCTGCTGGATTATCGCGACGGCACCGATTACACCGGATTGAACCCGGACGGCCTGCGCTATATCCGTCACATCGGGATTACCGGGCACTGGAGCTCGCCGATCCTGATGCGGGTTCTGCGGCGCGATACCGAAAATATAATCGATACCCTGCTGGTGGCCCTGAACGCCAACGACAAGCTCTGCCTGTCGCACCAGTACAACGTGCTGCCGCTGGCGGTGGCCAAAGGCGTGGGCGTGATCGCCATGAAGCTCTTCGCCGACGGCGCCTTTTACGGCAAGCCGCCCCGCGGCACCATCGACTACCACGACGTGGTTTACTCGGTGGGCCAGCCGCGAGGGATGGCGCACTCCGACCTGGTGCGTTATCCTTTGTCGTTGCCGGGCGTGAGCTGCGCTATCGTGGGCACGGGACAGATCGACCGGGATAAGCCGGAACGGGACCAGATGGCCGCCAACCTGGCGGCGGCCGTGCAGGACGCGGCGTCCGGTCTGGGACGTGCGCGGATCGAACGGGAGGCGGAAGCGCGCCACGGCGCCCTGACCAATTATTTCCAGGACAAAGCGCGCGGGATCGTGCAGCCGGGCGAGGTGCGCGCCCGGCGCGACGGAGATCGCGTGGTGGTGGAGTGGAATACCGCCCTGGCGGGCGCGAACCCTCTCCGCGCTTACGAGCTTCGCTGCGGCGATCGGGTCGTATTGTCGGTACCGTACCGGCCGCAGATGACCGAGGTTCCACTTTCGGCCTGGGTGCCGGCTTCGGCCGTCGGGCCGGACGGAATCTCCGTAGTGGCTACCGACGTCGCGCCGGCTTAGCGCATTGTTTCGAATGTTCGCCGGCATATTTGCCGGATAGGCGACTGCAATTGCAAAAGCGGGAGGAGTTCCAGTGAAACGATTCTTCGCGGGCGTGGTGATGGGTTGGCTGGCATTTGCGCTCCTGGCGCAACAGCCCGCCGGCGATCGGGTGGTGCGGCCGCTGATCGTCGTGGACAATCAGAAAGTGAAAGTGTCGCGGTGGCTGTTGCAGCCCGGCGAGCGCTCTCCTGTCCACACCCATACGCTGGATCACGTCTACATCGTGGTGCGCGGGTCCAGGATTCGGGAGCATATCTCCGACGGCTCGGTCAAAGACGACGACCAGGAAACCGGCCGCGCGGCATTCTCCGCCGGCCGGGGCAAAACCCACTGGTTCGAAAATGTCGGAACGGCACCGTATGAGATGATCTCGGTTGAGCTGAAACAGGCCGCAAAATGAACTCTCTGGAAATTGCCGTGGTGGCTCCAGCTATTTACCGTGGGGCGGGCTGGCAACCCGCGGACCGATTGTCAATCGGTCCAGCCGGGCGCCGGCCCGGCCGTCTCTTGCCGGCAAGGGTCGTGCTTGCGCTGATCTTTTGTACAGGCTCGCTGGCCGGAGCCGATCTGTTCCGCGACGATTTCTCGCGGTTCCCCGCCGGATGGCTGACATTCCCGGTGGGGACCTTGAACGGCGCCATCCAGGAGTATCACTATCTTGCGAATCGCGGCGTTCCGCTGGGCCCTTGGGCAAACGTGGTTTCTTACCTGGACGCGTGGGTGGTTAGCGACGAGAGCGGAAAGCCTTACATCGAACAGCAGCTCGATTCCACCGTCCGCCAGTTTACCAACCCCATCTTCCTCACCGGCGACCCGGAGTGGGACGATTACACGGTCGAGGTGAAAGTGAAACCGCTGTCGCTGGCGAATGTGGCGGGAGTCGTGTTCCGCTACCACACCGGCCGCCACTACTATTTGTGCGGGCTGGCCGATGGGAACAAACTGCAACTGGCGCTGCACCTGCCGATCGAGCCCGAATTCCGCGTCCAAGGCTGGAAACAACTGGCCAGCGCCGATTTCCACTACGACACTCGCCGCTACTACCTGCTCAAGGTCGAAGTCGCCGGCCGCCACATCGGCGCCTACGTGGATGGCAAACTGGTGCTCCAGGCCGAAGACGCGGACTTGTCGAAGGGGAAAACGGGCATCACCGCCGGCGGCCCCGTCCGCTTCCAGGATTTCCGGGTTTATACGTCCGATCGCACCGCGGGCGAGATCGCCCGGAGAATCCAGGCGCGCGAAACTGCGCTGGCCCGGCTTCGCGAGGACAATCCCAAGCCGAAACTGTGGAAGAAGTTCGACACGCCGGATTTCGGCGCCGGCCGCAACGTCCGTTTCGGCGATCTGGATGGCGACGGCGTGCAGGACATGCTGATCGCCCAGAACATCCCCCGCGTACAGGGCGACGCCTTCGACCAGATCGGTTGCCTGACGGCCGTAACGCTGGACGGAAAGGTGCTGTGGCAGTCCGGAAGGCCCAATCCGCGCAACGGCCTGCTGACCAACGATACGCCCTTTCAGATTCACGATATCGATGGCGACGGGCGAAATGAAGTCGTCGTGGCGCGCGATTTTCAGCTCCAGGTCCTGGACGGCCGCACGGGAGCCGTGCGCCAGTGGGTGTGGATGCCCAAGATGCCCCCCGGCGATAGTCACCGTCCTTACGAGATGGAAAACGGCGATTCCATTGCGTTCGTGAACTTCTCCGGCAACAAGGACCGCCACGAGATTCTGGTCAAGGACCGCTACACCCACTTTTGGATCTTCAACAACAAACTCGAGCTGCTCTGGAAGGGCGACGGCCAGACGGGCCATTTCCCGTATCCGGTGGACCTTGACGGCAAGGGTTACGATTCGCTGATGATCGGCTACTCGCTCTGGAATCGCAGTGGCGTGAGGCTCTGGAGCCACGATACGGACCTTCACGACCACGCCGACGGCGTCATGGTCGGCAATCTTTCCGGCGATCCTGCCGCTGAACCGAAAGTCTATGCCAGCGGCAGCGACGAGGGCTTTATCCTCTTCGATCTGCACGGGAAAATTCTGAAGCAGGTCCGGGTGGGCCACAACCAGAGCCCGAGCGTGGCCAAGTATCGGCCCGATCTGCCGGGCTTGCAGTACATCTCAGTCAACTTCTGGAAGAGTCCGGGGATTGTCACTCTGTTCGACGGCCAGGGCGACATCCTGGCGCAGGAGGAGCCGATTCACAGCGGCAGCCCCATGCTTCCGGTCAACTGGCGGGGCGACGGCCAGGAGTTTTGCCTGCTTTCCGGGAATGTTCGCGAAGGTGGCATGATCGATGGCCGGCTGCGGCAGGTGGTGATGTTTCCCGACGTTGGGCACCCGGATCTGGCGGCGGCA
>JBKQVG010000408.1:0-9350 GCA_052325345.1 Bryobacteraceae bacterium | reverse complement strand
GGCTATAGCTGGCTGATGGAGGAAATCGCGCCCGCGCTTTCCGGCAAACCGGTCGCGGTCGTCAAAATCGATTTCACTAAAGACTCCGACCCCACCCACATGCGCGCCATGCACACCGACGCCCGCTGGGTGCAGGAACTCTATCCCGTGGATGAAATGCTGGCGCGCAAGCTGAACCTTCCGCTCGACCGCATTTCTCTCAACCGGATCGACCCTCCGGCCGATGGCGCCACCTATCGCGTCCACGCCTTCGACGCAGCCGGCAAAGAGATTCTGGCGCGTTCCTTCCGTGTGGCCACCGTCGTCGAGCCCTACAACGGTGTGCTGCCGCGCTACGAAGACGTCGAGGTGGAGACCGGCTGGGTGCGCCTGGATGCCGCCGGTAGGCCGCTGCTCAACCAGCGCATCAAAACCGATATCGAGGAGTTCTGGGAGCATTACCAGAACCAGACCCTGCCGCGGATTTATCGCATCGTCATGGCGCAGGCGCACGGCGAAATCCGTCCCGAGTACCTGCCGCCCTTCGACACCCTCACCCTCGACATCCATATGAGCGAGCCCGACTACAACCTCGATCTGGATAAGGAACGCATCTCGACTCTGGAGGCGCTGCAGGAAGACACGTTCTATTCCACCGCCAACTTTGTGAGCATGGTGGGCGATCTCGAAGCCGGCCGGCCGATCGCCTACACCGGCCGCATCATCCCCATCGTGCACCCGTCCGAAGACGGCAAAGACGGCCGCGTGCACGTCGAATTCTACGCCAAGGCCGCCGCCAATCCGCTGGTGCGGCTGGCCTGGACCGATGCCAAGGGCGAGCCGCATACCGAGGAGCGCAACCTGCCGCCCCTGACCGGCGAATTTCAGCCCCGCCTGATTCAAGCCCGCGTCCAAGCCGGCGCCGAAGGCATCGAACGGCTCACCTGGCTCATGCCCGCCGACTTTCTCGAAGATCGCTACGGCGACTGGCTCAAGCTCGAAGGCCAGGACCAGGTCGACCGCACTATTTTCCCCGCCGAGCGCGCCCGCGGCATGCTCGACTGGCTCGGCCGCATGCACGCTGCCCGAATCTATCCCGACGAGTTGGCTTACCCGCGCTTACGCGAAATCGCGGTCGAATTCGAGTTGCCGCGCGAAGCCACCGCGACCCCCGATAGCCCCGCGCCGCGCGTCTTCGCCGGCTTTCCGGTCGCGCCGCCCGCAACCCCGCGCCCCATGATCCGCGATTTCGAGGCGGTGTCTTCCAACCCCATCGTGCAGTGGAACGAGCCGATTTCACCCGCCGAGAATACCGCCATCCTTGCCCGCCTCGCGCAGTATCCCGGCGTCAACGTGTATTGGATGGGGCGCAGCTACCTGGGCCGCAACATCTGGGCCGCGGACATCACGCTGCCCTCCCCTGCCCTGCTGCGGTCCTGGCCTAAAGAAACCACCCTCAAGGCGTCGATTGTTTACTCCGGGCGCCAGCACGCCAACGAAGTCTCCAGCACCAGCCACATCGATAAGCTGGCCGAGCAGCTCGCGGCCGATGCCGGCCGCCGTGAGCTGCTGAAGAAGGTGAATGTGGTGCTGCATCCCATCGACAACCCCGATGGCGCTGAACTTTCGGTGGATCTGGCCGCCATTACCCCCGATAACCTGCTGCATGCCGGCTATCACGGCGCGCTCTCC
The DNA here is from genome assembly GCA_052325345.1 of Bryobacteraceae bacterium. GTDB lineage: Bacteria > Acidobacteriota > Terriglobia > Bryobacterales > Bryobacteraceae > JBEKYD01. Next base: position 7,679 of record JBKQVG010000408.1, on the reverse strand, counting down.
GCCGATGTTTCGAACGAGGCCACCGCCGCCGACCCGATGTATCCGGAGTCGCGCACCCGCAAGCAGTTGACCGACTCTTGGCTGCCCGATGCTTTCCTGAATCCGCACGGCTACCCGTCGCACGAATGGGTGCAGCCGTTTTCCGACTATACCGGCTGGGTGCAAAGCCGCCAGGGCGCCAATACCGGCCGCGCCTGGTGGATTCCGCGCGGTTGGTTCACCAGCATGGGTTACCTCCGCGACGAGCAGCACCCGTACAGCAAAACGGTGGCGTTCGCCATCCGGGACCGGATTGTCGAAGCCGAGCGCGCCGTTCCCGGTCTGTTGGCGCTCGAAGACCGCATGAACGCCCGCTATGAACGTTTCGGCCAGCGTTGGCAGCCTAAAGATATGTTCCAACCGATCGTCAATGGCATCCGCATTTACATGTCGCTCAAAGGCGCGGCCATTGCCGGACGCGGCGGCGCGGCGGGCGGAGGCGAAGCCGGCGCCGGCGCGGCTACTCCCGGCAGCGGCGGCGTCATGGGATTGTCCCCGGATGTGACCTGGGACGCGGCTTACACCGAAGCCCCCGATGAAACCGCCCACGGCGATTATCTGAAGCTTATGGCCGCCGCCGGCCTGGCCTTCGACTACGTTCACCTCAATTACCTGGCCCAAGGCGACCTCCGCGTCACCCGCACCGAACGCGAAACCGCCGGCGCCGTCCAGTGGCGCATGGAACGCCCCCGCCCCATCCTGCCCGCGGGCGTGAAGCCCATCCCGGCGGCCGGCCAGGGGCAGTAGGGGCTAACCACTCGACCCTGCACTTTCGAGGACCTATGCGCCGAACCATTTCGACTCTTGCCGTTGTATCCCTGCTCGGCTTTGCCGTGTTGTCCCCGATTCTTCCGCCCTTTCGAGCCCATTAAAAGATACCTGGAACAGAAAATAACGGGGCGGTCGGCGGGAATTCGCCGTAGAACCACCCAAGCTATGGGATTTGTTTGCAATCGCCTTCCTGTGTTTGATACCATCGTTCTGGCAGAACGGATTCCCCCCTTGAAGTCCGCCATTCCAACCAACGGAGTCAAAATACCAACTGAATGAGCTTTACCGTATTTCTTGGCAACCTTCCTACGTGGGTCACCGCCGATGACATCAAACAATGGCTCGCCGCAGAAGATCTTGTGGCCGATGCCGTAAAGGTGATCCGCAATCACGAAACGCAAGAGTCCAAGGGTTTCGCTTTCGTCGAAGCGCCTACCGCCGATGAGATGCAAGCCATCATCCGCCGCTTTGATCGCGCCCCTCTGGAAGACCGCCTGCTGCGCGCCAATCCCGCGCAGCCACCTAAGGGTAAGGATGCACCGCGTGGCGCTTCACCAACCGCCGCTCCGGCCAACTCACCCCGCCCCATGCAGCGCGACCGCAGGAAGCGCGGCGGCAGGGACCGCGAACAGACCCCCCGCAGCGCGTTTGCGACTGAGTTGGCAAAGGTACTATAGCCACCTGTTCGCCCGCTTCGATGCCCGCCCGGGCACCGCGGTCGAGTTCTACACCTGTGAACGGACGTCACATCACAGACGCCCGCATTTCCTTTATTTACAAATATTTACAAGTGGTCGTCGGCGTGCATCCTGCCGGCGCATGAAATTTGTGTGGTGTGGCGGCCTCATATGTGCGAGTCTGCTGGCAGCCGGGACGACCGACTCGGAAACCAATATTAATACCCGTTATACGGTAGAGGACGTCCTGGTGTCGACTGGAACCTGGACGGCCCGCGTCGCTTCCGACACCCGGCAAAAACTCAGTTCCAGCCTTCGCAAAGACATCCTTTCGTTGATCGGCGAAAAATTCAATCCCGCGGCCTTGGACCAACTCGCGCACCGCCTGCGCCGCGAGCTCCACGCCCGCGCGGTCGATCACCGTATCCTGCGCGGCAAGACGCCGGAATGCGTCCAGGTGGTTTTCGACGTCCGCCTCAACCCCACCCGCTTCGACGTCTCCGTGCCGAAGTTTCTTTACCAAGGGGAGCAAGGGTGGAGTGGCGCCGTGGAAGGCACCGCCACGATCGGACAGCAAGGATTTACGCTGGGGCTGGTGAGCGATGGCGACGTCCTGGTAGAGCGCTACACTGGAGTGGAAGGCCGCTACGAAGACGCTCACCTGGGCACGGACCGTTTGCACTTCGACCTGGAGGTGGACAGCTATCACGAAAAGTGGAACGACGCCACTCTGGCCGTGGCGCCGCCGGACCAGATCTATCGCGCCCGCCAGAACATCCAGCCCATGCTGACATTCCTTCCTTCCCGCCAGCTTTCCTTCAGCGTGGGAACCAGCTTGGAACAAATGGAGGAAATCGAGCCTGCCGGCCATACCGTCGCCGCCAACTCGCTCGTCGCCGGAGCGCGCTATCGGCGCGGCTTTGAGGGTTCGGCTTTTCTACAGGACGTGGAGGGCGACTACAGTCTGCGTGCCGGCATGCGCACCTTGGGCGGCGATTTCGGCTACTCCCGCCATCGCTGGCGCGCCCGCTACAGCCTGACGCGCGGCAAGCACACCGTCAGCGACGAGGTGGCCGGCGGTATTCTGATCGGGAACGCACCTTTGTTTGAGCGGTTCGTGCTGGGCAACAGCGGGTCTTTACGGGGCTGGAACAAGTACGACATCGACCCGATCGGCGGAAACCGCATGCTGGAGAATTCCGTCGAATATCGGTACGGAGCCTTCGAAGTGTTTTACGATACGGGTGCCGTGTGGAACAGCGGTTCGACCGCAGTTGCCCGGAACTCGCTCGGAACCGGGCTCCGGGAGGGTTGTTTTTCGTTGGCTGTGGCCTTTCCCGTACGGGAGGGGAGAATGGATCCGGTCTTCATGTTAGGCATGAATTATTGATGGCCCCGCCCGCGCGGAAAACTGGGATCGGCCGAAGAAGCTGGCTGCTGGCCGGCTTGGCTACCGCTTTGTTCCGGCTGCGGGCGGAAGGTCAACCGAGCACCCTTTCCGCGATCTTCGACGGCGATACCCTCCGGCCCGTCACTCCCGGCTTCCACTTCCTCACCGGTAAGCAGTTGGATCGTTTGCGTTACGGGCACACCGTGGTTTTCCTGTCCAAGCTCACCCTGTTCGAAGACGATCACGCCACCATGTTTCGCCAGAGCGCGCAGCGGTTCTACGTGAGCTGCGATCTTTGGGACGACGAGCATTTCCGGGTCACCATTCCAGGCGCCAACCCGGAGGCGATGAACGGCCTTACCGCGGCCCGCGCCGAGGCCTGGTGCCTGGACAATGTCTCCATCAGCGCTCTGGGGATGGCGCCGGAGAGGCCATTCTGGCTCCGCTTCGACCTCCGCACGGCCGATCCCAAAGAGCTTTCCAGCGTTGTCGGCGATACGGGCATCAGCTTGAGCAGCTTGATCGAATTCTTCAGCCGCAGGCCTGGCCCCGGCCAGCCCCACTGGGGTTTCGAGACGCGCCTGCGTCTGGCGGATCTGCACCGCTCGCCTTCCCGAGGGATGCGGAACGAGTGAACCGGCTTCGTAACAAACTGATTCTCATCTTTGTGGCCGCGACCGTGGCGCCCCTGGCGGCCACCGCCTGGCTCACCATTTCGCTGCTCCACCGCAGCGTGGATTTTTCGTCCACCTCCGAGCTGGATGTCATTTCTCAATCCTTGCAGCAAACCGGCAAGGAGCTGTATCGCGATGCCTGCGACAACCTCCGCCTGCGCGCCGAGTCGGGCCGCGCCAAGCCGCAAGAGTATCCGCTCTCCGCACAGGCGAATTGGCCCGAGGCCGTGAAAAGTTTCGCCGCCAGCCCGGACGCCGACCGCTTCGTTCTGGCCGGCGACCGGGGCAACCGGCTGGATTACCTGACCCGTCGCAAGGATGCCGTCTGGGTCTATTCGGAAAGCCTCGGCGCGGTGGGTCTGGACCGGGTCGCGAAACAAATCGTCGACGCCCGCGACGCCGTCGAATGGGCCCGCGGACACGATCTGCGCCGCGGCCTGGCGCTGGTTTACTTCCTCCTGGCGACGGTGTTCTGGCTAGGCTCGCTGGCGCTCATGATTTACCTGGCCCATCGCATCAGCCGGCCGATTCAACAGTTGACGGCCGGCTTGAGCCAACTGGCCGCCGGCGATCTCAACGCGCGCGTGTCGGTTTCCGGAGACGACGAAACCGGCACCGCCATCCGCGCCTTCAACCACATGGCCGGCCGCCTGCAGGAGAGCACCGAGCGGCTGGTCTACCTGCGCCAGCTTTCCAGTTGGCAGACACTGGCCCGGAAGACGGCGCACGAGATCAAGAATTCGCTGACGCCCATCCGCCTCACGGTGGAAGAGATGGTGGCGCGGCACGCCGATGCCGACCCCGCCTTTCTGGAGCAGGCCGCGCAGATCGTGGTGGAGGAAGTGGAGTCGCTCGAGCGCCGCGTGCGCGCGTTCTCCCAATTCGCCGCCGAGCCGCCGGTGTGCCCCAAGCCGGTGGATGTCAATAGCCTGCTCCAGGAGCGCATCGCGTTTCTGAAATCCGCCCATCCCGAGGTGGCCTACGACACCCGCCTCGCGGACCATCCGCCCCAGGTCGTGGCCGATCAGGACCTGCTGCGCGGCATTCTCACCAATCTGCTCGAAAATGCCGCCGAAGCCGCCGGCGAAGGCGGCCGCATCCTGGGAGTGACCGCGGCCGAGAGCGGCCGTGTCGCCATCGAAGTACACGATTCCGGACCGGGATTGAGCCGCGACGCGCGCGCCTCGCTGTTTCAACCCACCATTTCGTTCAAAAAGAGGGGCATGGGGCTGGGCCTTTCCATCGCGCGCAAGAGCGCGCTGCTGTCGGGCGGGGATATCGTGGTAACGAAAGGAGAACTCGGCGGCGCCGGTTTCCGCGTGCTGCTGCCAGTCGCAACCAATGGGATCCAAGCGCCTTCTGATCGTGGATGACGAAGAGAATATCGGCCGCTCCCTGCGTTTGATCCTGGAGCGGGAAGGCTATGCCGTCAATATCTGCCGCTCGGTGGCGGACTTCAACCGGCACCCCGACGGCGGCCGCGCCGACGCCTACCTCTTCGACATGAAGCTGCCCGACGGCAACGGCATCGATTTGCTGCGCACCGTGCGGCAGAACGCGGCGGCCTCGCCCGTAATCATGATTTCCGGCCACGGCACCATCGCCGACGCGGTGGAAGCCACCCGCGCCGGAGCTTTCGACTTTCTGGAGAAGCCGCTCAGCCGCGACCGCGTACTGGTGGCTGTCAAGAACGCCCTCGACCGTTCCAATCTGGAGCATGAAAACGAGCGCCTGCGCGAGTTGGTGAAGTCCGACGCGCCTAAGATGATCGGCTCGTCTCCCGCTTGGCAACGCGCCGTCGAACAGGCGTCCATGGCCGCCCGGTCGGACGCCCGCGTCCTGCTCATCGGCGAATCCGGCACCGGCAAAGAGCTGCTGGCCGCGCACATTCACAATTCCAGCCCGTTTTCCGCCGGCCCGTTCGTCAAGGTGAACTGCGCCGCCATCCCCACCGAGCTGCTCGAAACCGAGCTGTTCGGCCACGAAAAGGGATCTTTCACCGGCGCTACCGCCACCCGCCGCGGCAAGTTCGAAATGGCCGACGGCGGCACCATCTTCCTCGACGAAGTCGGCGACCTGCACGCCGCTTCCCAGGCCAAGCTGCTGCGCGTGCTGCAGGAGGGTGAATTCCATCGCGTGGGCGGCGAGCAGATCATCCGCGTCAGCGTGCGCGTGATCTCCGCCACCAACCGCGACCTGGCCGCCCTGGTCTCGCAGGAACGCTTCCGCGAGGACCTCTATTACCGCCTCAGCGTGGTGCCGATCCGCGTCCCGGCCCTGCGCGAGCGTCCCCACGATGTCCGCCTGCTGGCCGAATATTTCCTCGAGGATTTTTGCGTCCGCAACAACTTCCACGCCAAGAAGCTGGACGACACCGTCTTTCCCCTGCTCGAAACCTACCCATGGCCCGGCAATGCCCGCGAGCTGCGCAACGTGGTCGAGCGCATGGCCATCCTCACCCAAGGCGACCGCCTTACCCGCGACTCTATCCCCGTCGAAATTCGCGTGCAGCGCGAAGCCGGACCGAAATCGACCATCCAGGAAGCCCGGGAATCGGCCGAGCGGGAGCACATTTTGCGGGCGCTGGAAGAATCGAATTGGAACGTGTCGGGAGCAGCGCGGGCGCTGGGGATGGAGCGAACGAATCTGCATAAGCGGATTCGGGCGCTGGGGCTGAGCAGGGCGCGATAGGAAGCTGTCAGCAGTCTGATCTTCCGCCGTATAACCAGAGAAATTTGTCGATCTCTTTGAAGCCGAACGAACCAAGGTCATAGCGTTCACGGAAGGCAGTCATCACTTCACGAAATCTGGGATAGTCCCAGTAACCATTCACGTCAAAATCTCTTGCAAAGCCGGTCTGCTTCTGCAAGCACCCGAGGTACCGCTCCACGTTGGCGTCCCAGATAGGGTACGACTCGGGTTTGTGCCAACTGCAATACTTGGTCGCAAACGAGAAATACTTGCGGTCCTTCTTCCCAGGGACGGTGACCATGGCGATCCTATCGACAAGTTCAGGCGAGCCAGCGTCCAAGGCGGAATCGACGTCCTGCACATGTTCATGAATACGTCGAGCTACGTCCACTACGTTAGGGACCTTCTCCGAATAGACAAAGATCCGGGTGGAATACAGGGCATTGAGGGCCACGACCTTCAGAAGAACGTGACGCACGTCCTTATTACTGGGATACTGGCTGAACAGCTCCTTGAGCGATTCCTCGATGACAGAATTCTCACGGTCAAATATCTCGCATGCGTCCCTTACGACGTCTTCCGTTGGAGTGGTCAAAACCCTGCTCATCGTAGTGGTCTTTCCGCCTCCCTTGTACGTCAAATTCCAGGCGCACGCCTCATTATCGTACCCGTAGATCTGAAACCCAAACGCTGACGAAATCAGCCTGCTTGCAGGAAGGGGTTCACGATCTCAAGCGGCCAGCGAACAGAGCGGCCTGGCAAGTCCTCCGAGTAGAGACGCGTAACACCGCGTTCCAGGCAGGCGGCCACGATCATCGCGTCCCAGAATGACCATCCGTCCTGTGCGTGGAGAATGCGCGCTCGTTCAAACGCTCCGGCTGTCGGCAGGATGAGCGGAAATAACGTCAGATAATCCGCCACGCGGTCCCATGCGTCAACCGTCGTAAAGCCCTGGGATCTCAGCTTCCTCGATGCCGCGACGAACTCGCATGCTACCTGCCATAGCAGTACACCGTCGCCAGCGTTTGAGACGAGATCGAGTGCCACTTGCTGTCGCCTGGGATCGGCTTTGTCGCAGGCGTAAATGAGAATGTTGGTATCAAGGGCGATCATGAAGTTCGTCCCGAGACGGCAAGCGTTCACGGGAGAAGAATCTCATCCCCTCGATCCCCGCCAGGAGCCGCCGCAGGGCCGCGGGCCTGTCCCCGCGATCGGCCTCATCGTCGAGTGCCTCGACGATGAGGCGCACACGCTGGGCTTCGCGCAACACCAGCCCCTCCTTGGGCTTGAGAACACCATTTGTGTAGACAGCCTCTGTAAACTGAGCCATTCCGTCAAGCCCTCTGTGATTAGATTACCTCGCGCCGCTCGACGCATCAAGTTCCGGGCGATTTCCCGAAGGCCGGTCAGCCGGGAGAGACCGACGGGCCCCTGAGG